>CAZVLT010000038.1:0-10670 GCA_964628105.1 uncultured Woeseiaceae bacterium
ACTGTTTCAGCAATTTCGGAACAGCAGTACAAAGTCGATCTGAGAATATTCGAAAAGTCTCTTGGAACTTGGTTCGAAATTAATACCGATCCGATTTCGTTTGTTGGCTCTTACAGCATTCCTATCGAGTACAAGTGGCACAACGTGGGCGTTCAAATGGATCTTGCCCTCGTCGTCTCTCCGGCACCACGTTAGACAGGTATTGAATATGAAGTTTGATCTGGAACAAATGACGTCGGACTGCAACGCCGCCCTTGCTGAGGCCAACCCGAGCCAGGCAGTGCGCGAGCTTCTGAGCCGGGCTGTGTCCGATTCGGCCGCCGTTGAGAAGTCACTCGGCACGCCGGAGCGTGCCGAAATTCAGAGGCTGCATGTCTCGGACGACCTTACAATTCTGAACGTAATTTGGGCGCCGAAAATGACCCTGATGCCGCACAATCACAACATGTGGGCGGTAATCGGAGTTTATGGTGGACGAGAGGACAACATTTTCTGGCGGCGTTGCAAGGACGATCCACTTGGGCGTGTCGAGGCTGCGGGTGCAAAGTCATTGGGGCCACACGATGTGCGACCTCTCGGTGCCGACATCATTCATTCAGTGACCAACCCAACGTCCAAATTCACGGGGGCGATACACATTTATGGCGGCGATTTTTTTGCCGTTGAACGCAGCGAGTGGGACCCGGAGAATTTGGAAGAACACCGTTACGATCTTGAGAAGAATCTGAAAATCTTCGAGGACGCAAATATGAACCTGGGCTAGTGCTCAACAGCACTCGCCAGCGCCTCCCAGGATGTAAGCGGCAGTTCGCAATGCGTACCAAGGCAACGATAGGCAACGGTTTCCCCTTCCAGCGCCTTTCTGTCGGCCAGTGCACCGGGCAAATCCGTTTCCGCAGCGTCAATCGCGAATATCAACCGTCGCGGCGCGTAGAGTTTCGCCACCAATCCACGCCATTGCGTTATCACGTCTGCACTGCCGCGGATAATGATGATTTCCGGATGTTCCAGGTATTCATCAAGCGCATTCAACAAGCTGACATGGCCGTGCGGGTATTCCTGCATCGCTCGCCAGCCAGCTTGCAGTGTTCGTGCAGCGGCGTCGAGATAACGCGTCTCCCCGAGCAGGAAGCCGAGGCGTTGCAACGCCAGCGCGGCAATGCCGTTGCCTGAGGGTACGGCTTCGTCTGCGAGCGGCTTTGGTCGATGAATGAGTGCTTCGTGATCATTTGCGGTGAAGTAGAAGCCACCATTTTCGCCGTCCTCGAAGTGATCGAGCAGCAGGTCCGCGATTTGCATCGCCAGGGTGAGGCGAGCCGTGTCCCAGTCGGATTGCAGTAGCTCCAACAGCGCGTCCAGCATGAAAGCATGATCATCGAGATAGGCCGGGAAACGTGCTTCGCCGTCCTTGTAACTTGCAAGCAGTCGACCATCGCGCAACATTTTGTCCTGAATAAAATCCGCCGCCGCGGTAGCTGCTTCAATGAGGTCTGGCCGCTGCAGCGAACGGCCGGCGATGGCGAGCCCGCGAATCGCGAGTGCATTCCAGGACGTCAGTTGTTTTTCGTCGCGCGCGGGTGCGACGCGTTTCATTCTTTCCGCAAGCAGTATCTTTTTTGAGCGCTCGATTGAGGCTTTGGCATCGTCATCGGCAACTGGCTCACGAACAGTGAGATGCCACTGGCCTTCAAAATTTGCGTCATGGTCCAGACCGAAGCGGCGTGCAAAAATTGGATAGTCGGCCCCGAGCAATGCTTCGGTCTGCTCGGGCTGCCAAAGATAGTAAAGGCCTTCCTCTCCTTCCGAATCGGCGTCACGAGTCGAAAAGAATCCGCCGTTCGCCGCCTGCATGTCGGCAAGCATCCAGTCCGCGGTCGCGTTCGCAGTATCCCTGAACGCCGTTTCGCCGGTTGCGATTGCCGCCTGCGAATACAAGGCAAGCAGCGGTCCGTTGTCGTACAGCATCTTCTCAAAATGCGGGATCTGCCACTGGCGGTCTACGGAGTAACGACAAAATCCGCCACCGACGTGATCGAAGAGCCCACCGTCGGCCATGCGAGTCAGTGTCAGCGTTGCCATGAACAGTGCGTCCAGGTCAGGTTCGGCATCATTGGCGCCGGCTCGCCAGTGCCGCAGCAGCCGCTCAATTGTTGTCGGATGTGGAAACTTGGGTGCCGGGCCAAAGCCGCCGAAATCGCGGTCGAAGCTCTTTGCGAACGATTCGCGTGCCTTGTGCAGCGGCTCTGCAGTCAGGTCGGTGCCGGCGTCGCTTCGGGAAGGATCCAACCGTGCGAATACGTCAAGCAGTCGATCGCTCTGCTGCCGGACGTCGTCGCGTTTGTCCGCGTAATATTCCGCGATATTCTGCAGCAGGTCGCCGAACGCCGGCATATCGTAGCGAGCTTCGTTTGGGAAATACGTGCCGCCGAAAAACGGCCGCTGGTTGTCGGCATCGAGGAACATCGTCAGGGGCCAGCCGCCGCTGCGTTGTGTCAGTAGCTGATGCGCTGTCTGGTAAATCTTGTCAATGTCAGGCCGCTCTTCACGATCAACTTTAATGTTTACGAACAGCCGGTTCATGAGCGTGGCCGACACTTCGTCCTCGAACGACTCGTGCGCCATTACGTGGCACCAGTGGCAGGCCGAGTAGCCTATCGACAGCAGCACCGGTTTGCCCGCTTTGCGGGCGTCTTTGAACGCCTCGTCGCCCCACGGATACCAGTCGACCGGATTATCGGCGTGTTGCAGAAGATAAGGGCTGGTTTCTTGCGCCAGGCGGTTCGGCATCTGTCGAGTTCTCCGTGGCCGTGACCACTATGACGCGCTCGTGAAACTGACTATGATACTCGTCTCTTGTCCAGGCCGAGCAGGATTTCATGCTGACATATCCGGAGATTGACCCGATCATATTTTCAATCGGGTTTATCAAGATCCGCTGGTACGGGTTGATGTATGTCGTTGGCTTTGTGTTCGCATGGTGGCTGGCGAAGCGACGTAGCAAGCAAGCTCACTCGCCGATCAACTCAGGTCAGGTCGACGACCTCCTTTTCTACGGCATGCTGGGCGTCATTGTCGGCGGTCGGGTTGGCTACGCCATTGTCTACGGCTGGGATCAGTTGACGAGCGATCCGCTGTATCTCTTTAAGATAACTGAGGGCGGCATGTCATTTCATGGTGGCCTCGCGGGCGTGATGATCGCGATGTGGCTATACGGCCGCACGTTGGGTCTTACTATCTGGCGTGTGACGGACTTCGTCGCACCGATAGTGCCCCTGGGCCTCGGCTTCGGACGCATCGGCAATTTCATCAACGGCGAGTTATGGGGCAAACCGGCCGAGCTGCCGTGGACATTTATTGTTAATGGAACTGCGCGTCATCCGTCGCAGCTCTACGAGGCGCTGCTTGAGGGTGTCGCGCTGTTCGTGATCTTGTGGTTTTATTCTTCCAAACCGCGTCCGTATCTTGCGGTGTCAGCAATGTTCCTGTTGTTCTACGGGATTTTTCGATTTGCCGTCGAGTTTGTACGCCTGCCGGACAAGGATCCCGGTTATCTCGCGTACGGCTGGGTTACGATGGGGCAAGTCCTTAGTGCGCCAATGATTCTCGCGGGTATGATCATGTTGTTCATGGCGTACCGTTCGGCCAGCGCGGCGGAGGTGAAAGCCTGATATGCAGCAGTATCTCGAGTTAATGCGTCACGTTCGTGAAATCGGTATTCGCAGGCAGGATCGTACAGGGACCGGTACGCTCAGCACGTTCGGCCACCAGATGCGATTCGATCTCGGCGCAGGGTTTCCGCTGGTCACGACCAAGAAACTGCACCTGCCGTCAATCGTTCACGAACTGCTGTGGTTCCTGAGTGGCGACAGCAATATTCGTTACCTCAAGGAGAATGGCGTCTCGATCTGGGACAAGTGGGCCGACGAAAGCGGCGAACTCGGACCGGTCTACGGTGTGCAGTGGCGTCGCTGGCCGACTTCCGACGGCCGCACGATCGACCAGGTTGCGCAAGTCGTGCAGCAACTTCGTGAGACCCCCGATTCCCGCCGCATTATTCTGAGCGCATGGAATGTTGCCGAAATCGAAAACATGGCGCTGCCACCATGCCACTGCCTGTTTCAGTTCTACGTTGCGGACGGCAAGTTGTCCTGCCAGCTTTACCAGCGCAGCTGCGATATTTTTCTGGGCGTGCCGTTTAACATCGCGTCCTACGCACTGCTGACACACATGCTCGCGCAGCAGAGCGACCTGGCAGTGGGCGACTTTGTGTGGACCGGCGGTGATTGTCACCTGTATTTAAGTCACCTCGAACAGGCGAACGAGCAACTAAGTCGTGAACCACTGCCGTTGCCGCGTCTTGCCATAAAGACTCGGCCCGAAAGTATTTTTGACTACAATTTTGAGGATTTCGAATTCCTCAATTATGAGTCGCACCCGCACATCAAAGCCGCCATCGCGGTCTGATCCAGACAATAATGATCAGCATCATCGTTGCGGCGTCGACGAACAATGTTATCGGCGTGCAAGGCGGTCTCCCCTGGCAGTTGTCCGACGACCTGAAGCGCTTCAAACAGCTGACGATGGGAAAGCCGATCGTCATGGGTCGATTGACGTGGGAGTCAATCGGTCGGCCGCTTCCGGGCCGACAAAATATCGTCGTTACGCGTCAGGTTGATTTCACCGCGGACGGGTGTGACGTCGTCGCCTCACCCGCAGAGGCCCTAAGTGCCGCCGGTAACGCCGGCGAGATAATGATCATTGGTGGCAGCCAGATCTACGCATCGTTCCTGCCAAAAGCCGGGCGTCTGTACGTAACGCGTGTGCACGCTAACATCGAGGGTGACGCGTTCTTCCCGGATATCGAGATGGATTCCTGGCAGCTGGTGTCAAGCGAGGAGCATGAAGCTGACGCGTCGAATCAGTATTCGTTCGCGTTTATGTCCTATGAACGGCAAGGGTAGCGCTAAGGCGCTCCGCGAACTCGAATACATCTTCATAACTGTTATACAACGGCACCGGCGCAAGGCGAATGACATCGGGTTCGCGCCAGTCGCCCGTCACATTGAGCTTGCACAAGCCGTCGAATAACGATTTCGCGTCAATAGCTTGATCCGTAACGATGAACGAAAGCTGACAGCCGCGCGCGTCATCCGGTGTGATCGTATCGATTCGATCAGCGAAGCGATTCGCCACAAGCCATTTCATATACCCGGTAAGAGTGGTGGTCTTGTCACGGATTGCGGCCATGCCGGCTTCCTGGAAGATTTGCAGCGAAGCCACAACCGGGGCGAGCGCGAGAATAGGCGGGTTGCTCATTTGCCAGAGCTCGGCGCCCGCCGCAGGCGTGAAATTCCTTGGCATTTTGAAACGAGTCGCCTCGTCGTGGCCCCACCAGCCGTGTAATTGCTCAAGGTTCTCCGGGCTCAGGTGCCTTTCGTGCACGAAGGCACCCGCAATCGCGCCCGGGCCCGAATTGAGGTACTTGTAGGTACACCAGGCGGCGAAATCCGGCGCCCAGTCATGCAGCGCCAGATCGACATTGCCGATGCCATGCGCAATATCCAGACCGACCGCGCAGCCATATTTGCGACCAAGCTCACACACCGCCGCCATATCGATTACCTGACCCGTGTAGTACTGCACACCGGGCAGAAGCAGCAGGGCGGTACTGTCGCCGTGCTCGTGGAGCAATGCCTCAAGGTCCTCGATGTGGAGTCGGGTCTCGCCGTCGCGAGGCACCCACTCAAGCAGACCTGTCGTATCGTCGTAACCGTGCATACGCAGTTGTGACGCTGCTGCGTACCGGTCAGACGGAAACGCCTGCGACTCGATAACGATCTTGAAGCGTTCTGCGGTTGGGCGATAAAAGCTCGCCATAAGTAAGTGCAGGTTAACGGTCAGCGTATTCATTGCGACGACTTCGCTTTGCAACGACCCTGTCAACTCCGCGAATCCGGCTGCGCAGCGACGATGGTAAGAAATCCACGGTCGATCCGAGTGGAAATGACCATCGACGGCGTAGTCCTTCCAATTGCGCAACTCGTCGTCGACATACTGAACTGCGAGTTTTGGTTGCAGGCCCAATGAATTGCCGCACAGGTAAACCGGGCTGCGGCCGTCACGCTGCAGCGGAAAGTTGAATCGGTCGCGAAAAGCGGCGAGTGGATCCGCATGGTCCAGCGCAAGCGCAAAATCGCGGCTATCTTCGTATTTCATGTTTGCTGTCCTTCAACCTGGACAATGCGCGGTAGCCGTTTGTCGAGTCGAACCGCTGTCAATTGCCGTCCCCACTGGCAACCGGTGTCGAGGCTGATAAGGTTTGGCAATACGATCAGACCAAGCGCCGACCAATGCCCGAAGATGACGCGCGTTTGTTCAGCCTTGCGGTCCTGCATTTCGTACCACGGCACCAGGTTTTTACGCGCATGCCAGGGCGAGTCGTTGTGCGAAAAGTCGAGCTTGCCGTTTACCGTCATCATGCGCATTCGAGTCAGGCAATTAATAATGAATCGTAGCCTTTTGTACCCCGACAATCCGCCGGACCAGCGATTTGGCGTATCGCCGTACATCTTGCCGAGCAGAGTCTTGAAGTCGCCGTTGCGAAGTACGTCCTCAACTTCGGCAGCCCGGGCAAGGGTCTTCTTGACGCCCCACGACGGGTGAGTGCCGGCATGCACGAGCAGAGATTTCAATTTGTCGTCGTAGTGCGCCAGCGGCCGTTGCCTGAGCCAGGCACAAAGTTCGTCCGCGTCGGGTGCTTGCAGCAGTTTTTCGAGCGAGCTGAAGCGTTGTCCGTAGCGCACCGCACCGGCGGCGAGAGCCAGAAGATGAAGATCATGATTGCCCAGGACAGTGTTGACGCAGTCGCCAAGGCTCATTACAAAACGCAATGTTTTCAGTGATTTTGGCCCACGGTTGACAAGATCTCCGGTGAGCCACAATGCGTCGCGGGATGGTTCAAAATTCAGCTCATCGAGGAGTCGTCTGAACGGATCGTAACAGCCCTGCACGTCGCCGATAGCGTAGACGGCCATCGCCTAGTGTAATAGACCCGGAACTGCGAGTGTAAATGGCGGGATCGGCGCGTCGAAATAGATTCCACCTTCCGCTTCCATTCGATACAGGCCTTGCATGGCGCCGACCGGTGTTTCGAGTACGGCGCCACTCGAATAGCGAAACACTTCGCCAGGATATAAGTGCGGTTGCTCACCGACGACGCCGTCGCCGTTGACTTCCTGAACCTTGCCGTTCGCATCCGTGATGATCCAGTGGCGGCTAATCAATTGCGCGGCAACGTCACCCTCATTGGAAATGGTGATCGTATACGCGAACACGTAACGATCCGAGTCCGGTTCCGACTGCTCGTCGACATATTGGGTCACAACCTGAATTCGAATGTCGCATTGATTGTCCGGCATAGCGATATTCTAACTTAAGCCGCGTGCAATATGGTTACTGAGCGCGATGTACTGCGAAATACTGACTTGTTCCGGTCGTCGCCCTGGATCGATTCCAACCGCCTCCATTGCGGATGTCTCCGCCGCATCTCGCAGTGCGTTGCGCAGCGTCTTTCTGCGTTTTGTAAACGCAACGCTTACAAGTCTCGATAGCAACGCTTCGTCTTGTATGTCGAAAGTCCCGGGCGGCAACGGGTCCAGCCGGACAAAGGCTGACATCACCTTTGGCGATGGCTCGAACGCCAAACGGTCGACATCGAAAAGAGATTCAATATGCAGATAACAACCGAGCATGATACCGAGGCGCCCATAGGTCTTGTTGCCGGGTTCGGCGGCCATGCGCTCCACAACTTCTTTCTGCAACATGAAATGCATGTCCACCAGGCGGTTGCGAAAATTTAGCAGGTGAAATAACAGCGGCGTCGAAATGTTGTAGGGCAGGTTGCCGACGATGCGCAAGCGGCTGCCCAGCGTTGCGAAATTGAAAGCAAGGGCATCTGCCTCGTGAATCGTGACGGCCGGGTTGCCGTCATACTGACGTTTGAGTTTCGCCACGAGATCGCGATCGAGTTCGATGGCGTGCAGGTGGCCGGCTTGCCTGGCAAGCGTAGCAGTTAGCGCACCCTGACCCGGCCCGATTTCGACGACAACATCGTCGCGGGTTGGATGGATGGCGCGCATAATTGCGTCGCTGACTCCCATATCGGTCAGGAAGTGCTGGCCAAAGCGTTTGCGAGGACGGTGGCCAGGCATTATTGGTCTGCGAGCGTTGCCGCAAGTTCGATCGCAGCCAGCAAACTGCCTGTATCTGCAGAGCCTGTGCCGGCTATGTCGAACGCCGTGCCATGATCGACTGACGTGCGGATGATTGGTAGACCTAGCGTAACGTTCACAGCGCGCCCAAATGCGGCGTACTTCAGCACTGGAAGCCCTTGGTCGTGGTACATCGCAAGCACAGCATCCTTGCTACCCGCAGCCGGCGTAAATGCGGTGTCCGCCGGCAACGGTCCACGAATTTTCATTCCTTGCTGCGCGAGTCTTGCTACGATCGGCGCGATGACGGCATCGTCTTCTGTGCCGAGAAGACCGTTTTCGCCCGCATGCGGATTCAGGCCGCAGACGACAATTTCGGGTGCGCTGAAACCGAATCTCGTACGCAAGTCATGTTCAAGCACCGCGATGACCGCCTGCAGACGCTCAGCCGTGATGTAGTCCGGCACGTCGCGCAACGGCAAATGAGTGCTGGCGAGCGCCACGCGCAGATCACCCGCAACAAGCATCATTACGGGCAGTTCTGTGTTTGTCAGATCGGCCAGAAATTCCGTATGCCCGGTGAAATTTACGCCAGCTGCCGCTATCACGTTCTTTGCGACCGGGGCCGTTACCATCGCCGCATAACGGCCGCTCAAGCATCCGTCGGTCGCAATCTTTAGCCCGTCAAGTATTGTCTGCGCATTGGCCGGATCGGGCTGACCACAGACAACGGGTGCCGGAAAAGGCATATCGATGATCTGTAGCCTTTTGTCGAGCAACGATGCATCGCCAACTACGACAACATTTGCGGCATGGCGTGTTTCGGCAAGCGCGTTGCAGAGCTCCGGCCCGATGCCGGCTGGTTCACCCGCCGTAACAACTAGATGCGTGATTCGACGAACGCCTCGTCCCGAAGTCGCTGCATCCACAACTGTGTTTCTTCTTCCTGTTTACCGCTGCGAATACGCACCGTGCAATTTCGCACTTTCAGGTCTTCGGTATTGTCGTAAACACGCCGATCAAGAACTTCGAGAATATGCCAACCGTGATAACTGCGAAACGGTTCTGTGACTATGCCGATTTCCGCACTGGTGACGGCGTTGCTGAAATCCTGGGCAAAGTCCTTTGCTTCTGACCAACCGAGGTCACCGCCAAGGTTGGCAGACCCCGGATCGTCAGACATCAATTTGGCTTGCTCACCAAAGTCCGCGCCGCCGCGGATCTTCACCAGCGCCTCGTCAAGACGCTGCCGCGCCGTTTCGTCGTCAATGATTTCGTTCGGCGTGATCAGAATATGGCGAACCTTGACCTGATTTATTTCGCTGTGCTCGACCGCCCTGCGCAAGTTGTCGACTTTTACGATGTGAAAACTGCTTGACGAGCGCACTGGGCGCGAAATATCGCCGACGCCCATGTCCTGCAGGATCTCGGTGAATATGGTGGGTACCTGTTGACCCGGTAGCCATCCGAGTGAACCGCCCTCGAGGGCAGTCGGGCCTGAGGAATATCGTGCGGCAACCTGGCGAAAATCCGCGCCATCCTGGAGCCGGTCGTAAATCATATTCGCTTCTTCTTCAACCTCCGCAATATCCTCTGCGGTGGCCGTCTCTGCGACTGTCAATAATATGTGCGACAACTCCCAGTCGGAATTGACGACGACATTGCCGTCCAGGTCAGCAATGCACTGTTCGATTTCGCGTTCGGACACGCGAATACTGCGCATCACCTCGATGCCCTTGAGTTCACTGATCATGATCTCTTCACGCACGTTTGAACGGAATGCGGCGTAATCGATGTTGTCTTCAGCCAGCAGCCGTGGCATATCGTCGAAAGGCACGCCGTTCTGAGCTGCAATGCGAGCGATCGCCTGATTAACGACCTGATCGGATATTTGTTCTGTAAGTCCGATTCGATCGGCGCGCTGCAGCTGAATCTCCTGAAGTATCAGTCGCTCGAGAATCTGTTCATTGAGTACATCGTCTGGAGGCAACGGGATGCCTTGTTTTACGGCGTTTTCTTTGACCGCCATCAGTCGTTCGTTGAACTGGCTCTTCAGGACGACGCCTTCGTTGACAATGGCAGCGACGCCGTCAAGGAATTCACCCGTCTCGGAGAGTTCGTCAGCGACCACGACAGGCACGGCCGCCAATGCGACGATTGCGCATAGGACATTGATTTTTAACACACTAATTACCGGAGATCTGCAGAATAGCCAAGAATACCACGTTCCAGGAGTTTGTCCGCAGCTGTGCCGACGCTCGTCATTCCTTTCAGTACCAGTTGCAGACCGAAAGACGAGTCACGAGTTCCACCACGAGTCGCAATATGGCGGCGCGAAACGAGCCGGAGACCCCAGCAACAACTCTCGTATTCGAGGCCGAAGAACTGTTCGAGAACTTCCTCGTCGCGGAATGAAAAATTATAACGGCCAACGAAATTCCAGCGTGTGCTGACGGGCCA
>CAZVLT010000038.1:10770-14314 GCA_964628105.1 uncultured Woeseiaceae bacterium
GTGACCAGCCGATCGTCGTAGTAACGCGTCCGGCCAATCGTTGCGGTCATCAGCTCTTTGCCGCTGGAAACATCCAGTATTCGAGTCGTGACGCCCACGCTTAGTTGCTCGGTGTCGCCGATGCGATCGCCGCCGAGAAAACGATTCTTGCGGTACAGCTGTACGAGGTTGATGTCGGGAGCGATCGTATCGAAAACCGGCAAACCGTCCTGATCGCGGAAAGGAATGCTGACGTACAGTAATCTCGGTTCTATGGTCTGGATGCGATTCGAGTTTTTCATCGTACGCTCGAGGAACATCCCGGTATCGAGGCTCGCGATTGGCACGCGACGAGTCGGGTTGACCGGGTCGCCCGGCCCGGTGTTGCTCAAATCGTAGCGCGTGTAATCGAATTCCAGGGCCGGCGTAACAAACCAGCCGGGTCGGGTAATGGGCAGGTCGATTTTCGGCGTCGCGTTAACGCGCCATCCGGTTACTTCGACATCGTGATCGAAATTGACAATCTCAGCCGCAACGCCGAAGCGCAGTCCAAGAGGTGTTTGCCACCTGCCGTTCATCAGTAACTGCGGTACGCGCCGATAAGGTTCGTCCTCCGGCCGGATCGCGTCAGGATCGTTTGGATCGTTGTCGATCGTCTGGTAGTCCTGGGCCTGACCCAACAACGAAAACGATTCAGAATAGAAGTCGAAACGAATGCTGCGATTGAGATGCGTGATGCTCGAAACGCTAAGATTGCCGCCCAGGTCTTCGTAATACTGACTGTCCGATACTTCCGCGAAGTTGATCTGGTTGCGCCAACGGTTGCTGAACAATGTTCGATGTTCGAAGTGCAGTTGATGCCGCGCTATGTTCAGTATGTCGTCGTTCGGCAGGTAGTCAGCGGTGACGACACCTTCGTTGCGCTCGGTCAGGTAGCGAAATTGCGTTTCGAGCTGCATGCCACGATTCGTCAGCAGGCGGGGTGTCAGTGTTACGTCGTAATTGGGCGCAATGTTCCAGTAGTACGGCACGCGGATTTCATTTCCACTGCGACCGGCGCTGCCAATCTCCGGCGTCAGCACGCCCGATTTTCGAGCGTCGCCTATCGGAAAAGACAAATAAGGCGCGTAGAGTATTGGTACTCCCTTGAAGCGGAGCATTATGCCCTTTGCGGTACCAACACCTTTGCGCGTATCGATCTCTATCGATCTGCCCTGCAGTAACCAGTTTTCCGAGCCCGGCGGGCAGGTCGTGTAAGTCACACCGTTAAGTATCAGCTTGCCTTCCCGATTGATTTCGAGCGCCTCAGCCGCGCCGCGCGCACTGCCGCTGCCGATCGAAAATTCGGCGCCCTCAAAGCGGATGCGTCCTGACTCATAGCCGAATTCAGCCGAATCGCTCAGGATTTGGGTGCCGGGGTCTTCGTAGCGTACGCCGCCTTCGAGGTGCAACGCCTTCTGCTCAGGGTCGTAACGGGCGGACTCGGCCCCTGCCAACTTGTCACCGCGCCTGAGCAAGACGCCGCCCGTCATCGAAGCGCTCGGATTGTCGCTTAGTTGTGCTTCGAACTGGCCTGCCTCAAGCTGAATTATATCGGGATTATCGAGTACCCTAGCCGTCGATAAGCGATCGGTCACCAGCGGCTCCGCCAGCGACGTTTTGCAGGCGAGCGGATCCACGCCGTACGCGTTCGTTACGGCCAGCAGAGAGCAAGCAGCGATCAGGTATTTGGAAGACACGCTTGTATTCGGGTCAGGTTTGGGCAGCGGCCCGTGAGGACAGGATGTTATCAATCATTCTTATTTGTTACCTTCGCATAGTTCTTGAGGTGCTTCAACGCGTTACGGAGAATTCACATTAGTCAATCAAGCGCCGCAACCGACGCTCGACTCGCCGCGCTGAAAGGCTGGATCGCCGGAATTGACGCGCTTGCAGGCAGCGAACCAGAACCGGCTTCCGCCGATGCCAGCTTCCGGCGATACTTTCGATTGCAGAAAGGGGCGGAAAGTTTCATCGTTATGGACGCACCGCCCGAACAAGAGGGCTGTCTGGCATTCATACGCGTCGCGGGCTACCTCGAAGCCATGCAACTCAATGCACCGCGCATCATCGAAGCTGACCTCGAAAGCGGCTTCTTGCTGCTCACCGACCTCGGCGCTGAACAATACCTTGTTCGCCTCACCGCCAATCCCGGCGCTGCGTCCCGATTGTACGGTGACGCGATGGATGCGTTGCTACTGCTGCAGCGGCGCGGAGCTGCCTATCAATCGTCGCTACCGCCGTACGACGAGAACTTGCTGCGCTCCGAGTTGGCCTTGTTTTGGGACTGGTTGTGCAATACCCATCTGCGCTTGAGTCTCGATGAATCGGACTTGGCCGAATGGTGTGTGTGTTGCGACATGCTCGTCGCCAACGCGTTGAATCAGCCGCAAGTGTTTGTGCATCGCGATTATCATTCGCGCAATCTCATGGTCACGTCTGAAAACAATCCAGGCATTCTGGACTTTCAGGATGCGGTGGAGGGACCGCTGACCTACGATCTTGTCTCGCTACTCAAGGACTGTTATGTACGCTGGCCCGCGGCACGGGTTCGGAAATGGGCACTTGAATATTATGCGAGGCTACCTGAGACCGTACGCGAACCCGTCGGTGAGCTACATTTTTGTCGCTATTTCGATCTCATGGGGGTGCAGCGCCACCTGAAAGCTACTGGCATCTTCTGTCGCCTGCAGCATCGCGACGGCAAGGCGGCCTTCCTGGCGGATGTTCCGCGTACACTGGAATACATCGTAGAACTTGGCCCGCAATACAGTGAGCTCGGTTTCATTGCACGCTTTATCAAAGACCGGGTGTTGCCAGCGTGGGGCAAAGAGCCATGATCGCGATGATACTTGCGGCAGGTCGTGGCGACAGGTTGCGACCGTTAACCGATGAGATTCCGAAAGCTCTCGTAGAAGTGTGCGGACGAAGTTTGCTGGAGCGCCATCTCGACAGATTGCGCGACGCGGGTATCGATGATGTCGTTATCAATCTCGGCTGGCTCGGCGAGAAGATCGTTGAGCGGGTCGGTTCCGGATCACGTTACGGATTGAATGTCGTTTACAGTCCGGAGGGCGAGAATATCCTGGACACGGGTGGTGGGATTCATAACGCGCTGCCCATGCTGGGACAGGATCCGTTTTTCGTCACGAATGCGGACGTCTATTCCGACATGCCGGTACCCGATTTCGATCTGCCAACGGACGCGCTTGGCCACCTGGTGTTAGTACCAACGCCGGAATATCGCGAGGCAGGAGATTTTGATCTGCAGAAGGGCCTGGTACAAAACAGTGAAGCCAGGTCTCTGACGTTCAGCGGTATGGCGATATATCGGCCAGAACTCTTCGCCGGCTGTGTAGCGGGTAAATTCCCACTTGCCCCGATACTGCGCGATGCTGCCGATGCCGGTCGCCTTGGCGGCTCGCTGTACGAGGGCTTATGGGCCGATGTTGGTACTCGGCAACGACTGGACGCAATCAATCGCTCTCAATATTCGACTGGCGGCCGCCGGCCATAAGCGGCCGGT
>CAZVLT010000039.1:0-14277 GCA_964628105.1 uncultured Woeseiaceae bacterium
CCAACTCTGACAAGGGCACGTCGGTGTAGTCTGTGGTTGCGGAGTTCGCCGGCATTGCGGCGAGCACGAGAACCAATGAGGCCAGGCCTCTAAGGCCACATAGCAAAGCTTGTCTCATGGTCATCAGGTTCTTGGTGGTTACATAATGACGATGATAATCGACCGCCTGGCTCGAATATGTGCGGTAGGTCGCAATCGCGGGGGGCACGAGGGACTGTGGGCGTTCGCCCTGACGGAAGCCGTTACAACAAATCAGGCCGGGAAGAAGTCGATCGGCTTGGTGGTCGTAATTGCCTCGACGTCTTTCGCTTCAAACCTGAACATCCTGACACGCTGCACCAGCTTGCGTTCCAGCTCGGGGTCATCGAGTTCGCTTGAAATGATCTCGCAAAACGACACGATGCCATTCGGATCGATTGTCAGGCGCAGTACCAGCTTGCCCTCGAGAGACGGGTCACGACGCAAAGCCCGATTGTATAACGCGAAAATAGCACCCTTGTTCTTGTCGAACACGAGCTCGATTTCTTCGCGCGAACGCGATGCCCTGCCGCTGCTACCCGTTCGGCGGGCGCCACCGGCAGGTCCGATGCCAGCGACTGGATTGGCTACCCGGGTCGTCGAACGTCCCGCGATACCAGTGCCACCCGTGTTACGGCTCATACCGGCGGTGTTGATACCGCGAGATGCCGCACCGACTTTCGATGTAATCATCGAACGTTCGTTGCGCACGACCTGGCCAACCGAGGCGCTCAGGTTGCGGTCGCCGGCGATTTGTGCCAGGAGTTCATTGTCGACAAGATCCGCGAGATCTTCGGCGAACGGCATGAACGCCGCCTGCGCCTGCTCTCTTGCGACTTCTACGCGATCAGGTTGCGGTTCAGGTTCAGGTTCCGGCTCAGCCTCGGCGACCTGCTCGGGCTCTGGTTCGGGCTGATCCGGTTCCAGCTCCTCCACTACTGGCGGTGGAGGTGGTGGCAGGGGTCTCTCTTCCAGGAGCAGCTGCGCGATTCGTGGCGGAATCTTTTCGATATCATACGGATCAGGTTCCGGCACAGGAATAAACGGCCACACGAGGCTCAGCAGGCCGAGGATCAGGAGAACATTGCGCAGCACACGCCGGAATTTCCTGTCCTGCTCGCCGCCCGACGTCCAAGGCAGTTCATACTCTCTGTAAAACGGTAGATCCAATTCCGCGACTCCCTACGTCGTCCCTGCGCTTTAACGCGCTGCCTGAATATTGTCCAGCTTGTCTGAACTCTTCTGCAGCACGGCCAGCGAAATTTTCCCGTAATCTGATTGCGTACACGTTGCCATGACTTTCTTCAGCAACCGGTACGGTATGTCTTTATCGCCCATGATCGTGACTTCACGTTCGACGATTTCGTCTTGCGCCGCTCGCCGCAGCACGCGATCGTTCTGCGACAGCAATGCTTCACGCAGCTCGGGAATATCATTTCCTTTCGTCGCCATGACATCCGCGACTTTCGCCACCAACTTGCCCTGAACGATGATGTCCACCTCCCCGATCATGATGACGACTGTCTCCTTCGCCTTTGTCTCGGCGATCGACTCCGGCAACTGCAGGTCCTTCGCATTCGGCAGTGTTTCCACGTCCGACGAGTTGACGAGCAGGAAGAAGACCAGAATCGTGAAGATATCCATCAGCGAAACAAGATTCAGCGTGCCCAGGCTCTTGTTGCGCTTGTGGTGCTTTTCCATGCGTTTGGCGCGACCCGACTTAACCATCTCTAGGCACCTCCTGCAGTCACGGGCGCATCGCCGATCGAGATATCCGGAAACAGGTCGAAGCGCACGATCGATTCATCCTCGATCTCCTCCGCCAGCCGTACTCGATCCATGACCTGGACCAGCGTGTCGTACGCGATGTCCTGCTCGAGCAGGATCGCGGCATCCGTTTTTGACGGATACCTTTCCTTGAGCTGGGACAACTTGGTGCTTAGCGCGGCGTAATCGTAGCCGTCTTCAGTGTTGGGGTAGATTCCCAACAATCCCTGGTTGCGGTCGCCAACTTCAATCTTGTCGGAGCGAACAATGATTTCCAGTTGAAATACCTGATCCTGCTGTTCCACGGGCTCATTAGAGGAGCCTGGCAGATTCAATTCGAGAATCGCCAATCGCGAGAACACCGCGGTAATAAGCAGGAACGGAACCAGAATCACCATCAGGTTCATGAACGCTGTGATGTTTAGCTCGGCCGTATCGTCATTGAGACGACGACCTCTGCGGCGACGAATCACGTATTACGCCCCGGCTGTCTTCAACTGACGTTCGGTAACCGCGTTCAGAAACTTGACGCTTGCCATTTCGAGGCTGTCCACGAGACCGTTGGTTTTCGTCTGCAACAGCGCATGTATCAAAAGCAGCGGAATTGCGGCCATCAGACCGAACGCCGTCGTGTTCATCGCGACCGAGATGCTGGCGGACAGCATGTCTGCTTTGTCCGCTGGATTCGCATTCGATACCGCGGTGAAGGCGTTAATCAGGCCAATAATCGTGCCCAATAGCCCCAGCAAGGTTGCGATGTTGGCGAGCGTCGCGATGTAGTGCGTACGCTTTTCAAGTCGCGGCAACACCTCCATCAGACTCTCTTCCATTGCTTTTTCGATATCGTCACGGCGCCGCGCCGATTTTACGCGGTACAAGCCGTAGGTCAGGATCGAGCCAATAGCTGCTTTGGAATTTGCCGTGTGCGCTGCGGCTTCCTGGAAGTTGCCGGCCTTAAGAAAAGGCACGATCTTCTTCCACAAAGCACGGTTGCTTGCGCCCGACATTGTCAGGTACATCCAGCGCTCGATCGCTATTGCGACGCCGAATGCGAATACCAGCAGGATCGGGTACATAAATGCACCGCCATCCTGAAAAAACCGCACGATAGTGCTCATTTGTCTGCTCCTCTAAAAACAGTCATTGATTCGCGCGCCAGGGTGCAAGGCGCGCTCCTACTCATCTTCATCTTTGCCGTACAGGTCTCCGAAATAGTCAACCTGGCGTATGAATTCCTCTCTGTCGATCGGTGCCAGCACCTCATCGAGCAGTGTATTGATGGGCTTACCTATCAGGTCACCCGGGTCAGCTTTTTGCCAGGGTACGATGTACATCACCTTTGGCAGCTCCTGGTTACCCGTAATCTCCGTGCGGCCGAGCGCCATTTCGTCCATCACCCGGCTACCCGTCCTGCGGCGCCTGATATTGTCTACCTTGGCGCTCACCTCGGTGGCGGAGGTATCAACCGCCGGCATCAGATCGTCGTCCTCATCCGATTCGTCCTGAGCGAACGTGGTTATCGTCACCAACAGCATGGCGAATAACAATCCGGTTTTAAGTACTCGTTTCTCGTTAGCACGCATATCTATCCATCCACCACGCTTGCCGTACGTTGTTCCCTCGCAACACGGCGTCTCAGATCCGTTATCCACTTCGCAACCTGCTTGTCTTCCCCAACAAGCGACTGATAGGCCTCGAATTGTTGCAGCGCAGCATCCAGACGCTGCAGGTAGAGTTCATAAAGCACGCCCAGGTTGTAGTGTGCCAAGGCGTAGTCCGGCGAGACTGTGACGGCTTTCAAATAAGCGGCTTCTGCCTCAGGAAATTTGCCATTTCTGCGAAGTAGCATGCCCAATTGGTTCAGCGCGGCAGGATGTTTGGCATCCAGCGCCAGCGCTGCGTCAATCGCGGCCCGCGTCGCCGCGTCATTTTCGTTATTCGCGTGAATGATCGCGAGGTTAACGTAAGCACCCGGATATTCCGGGTATAACAACACCAGCTCTTTGAATCCGAATTCAGCCTCGGCGAAATCGCCTGCCGCCATTGCCGCGGTCGCTCGCTCAAACATGGTCAGAGCGTCCGACGGAATCGACCGCAACATGCCCCTGTTTGCGCCTGTGGTCGCAGGCCAGGGAGACGGCCGCCCGGCCGTTGGCGACTTCGTGAGACCCAGATCTGCGCAACCCGCCATCGCCAGCAGGGCAATCAGCAACGGCAATATCAACGCCGCTCGGCATGTCTCAGTAGAGCGCTGTAACGACATCTTCACTGCGCTCCTGTTTCGCGTACCGTGCTGGCATCAATCCGGCCAGTCGTTCAAAACTTTTCCGTACCCACTCGTCGTACACACCATCGACTGTCCGATCGGTATTGGCCTTGTACAGATCGATCGCTTTTTCTTCAAATGGGAATACCTGTTCTTCAAGCAGTATCTCGTATTGTTCAAGCGCGTCGGCATTGAGGTCCGCAGGTCGGTCAGAATCCAACAGGTCCGCACTGAATTGTTCGTAAACCTCACCGAGTCGGAAAGTGGCGGCCGTGGTAACTTCAGCTACGCCATAATTGCTGGCGTCGGTGTAGGCTGCGATCACTTCTTCCATTAGAGACTTCTTCAGTTTCAAACTGTTCGCCAACGGCTGAGTCAGCTTGACGACTATGAAGCGACGGCGGACCGGCTCTGCAAGTTCCAGTGATGCCCTGGCTGCCAGGAATCGCGTGCGATCGGTACGCTGCGCCCCGGCCGTTGCATCGATCGCCACCAGCTCTTCAAGACGCGCGACCCGTTCCTTTTCGTCGCCCGTTTGCCTCGCGATCTCCAGCAGGCGAAATCTCGCCTCTATCGATTCCGCCAGCGGATCTGGATAACGCGCGATAATGTTATTCAGTACACGCCGCTCACTTGAAAGCGTGCCGGTTTCTTTGTACAGGTCGGAAGCTTTCCACAACGCCTCACGCCGCATGTCAGCTGCAAATGTCCCGTTATTCGCAATTCGCTCGAACTCAGCGGCTGCCTGAACGGCTCTACCTGACTCGAGATACGTAACGGCCAGTTTCTGCGTTACATCGTCAGCAAACTCACTATCCGGGTAATCGTTACGGAATCGCTCAAGCACACCGGACGCGCGATCCCAGGCCTGCAGGTTAATCAACGCAGCAGCAGCGTCGTACTCAGCGGTCGCGCGAATGTCGGCATCGGGGACAACCTGTCCCAGACGTGTGAAATGGGTGACGGCCGTTTCGAGATCGCCAGCGTCGCGGGCCTGCTCTCCCTGCTTGTAAATCGTTGACGCTATTCGATCCTTAATTTCCCGACCGGCTTGTGCGTCGTTTACCGGCGTTAGGTTTTGCAGGCTATAGTAGGCTGTCTCGGCTGCGGCGAAATTCGCCAGGTCAAACTGTGAGTGCGCAATGACCGTCCAGGCCGTACGCGCAAGCTTTGCGTCTACGGACGGCTGCTTCGCAATGACGGCCTGGCCCACGACAACCGCGAGATCGAATTGATCCTGCCGGAACAGGTCTTCCGCAATCGTTGTCAGTACCGCACCGGACTCAGGGTGTTCGGGGTAGGTATCCGCAAACTTCAGTCCGCTATCCAGGTACTGTTTGTGCCATTCATTCTTTCCGGCGCCGGTGAGCAATTTCTCTTGCTCGCGGTAAGCAAGAATCGTCGCGTATCCGGCCTCAGCTGATTTGTCATGTACGGCATATTCATAGGCCGTACGTTCGTATTCAACGGTCGCAGCCGCATAATCCTCGCTTTCATACAGGACTTCAGCCAGCAGGAAGTTGGTGTTGGCGGTATCCGGCTCAGCAGGAAAATACGCCATGTATTTTCGGTACCAGTTGGCAGCCTCCTGGTAGTCAGTCTTCCTGGCGTCTTTTTGCGCCCTGGCGTGGGAGTACTTGGCCAGGTCTGTCAGGTTCGCTTTCAGATGTACGGCAACCTCGGCGTTGTCCTCGCGCGAATTGCGAACCCAGAATTCACCGTCCATGCCGTAGCGAAGAACGAAATCCTTTTTGCCTACCAGGACCAGGCTCGGGAAACCGCCCTTCCTGTAAGCTTCTATCACCTCGACTTGAAGTAGCGGGGATTTCGCGTGGTAGGGGTCGAGGGCTACAAACGCTTCGTAGACTTCGGCGGCATCCTGGAAGCGCTCCTTCTCCAGATATAAGTCGCCGAGGTTTCGATAGATCACATAGCTGTATTGCGGGTGGCCACGACCGGCCAGGAAACTACTGATGCTGCTGGCGCCCTCCAGGTAGGAGAAGCTGATACTCAAAACACGAAATGTATCTTCTATAAGCTCTCGTTCCGCACGCTTCATGCTTTGCAGGCGTGTGGCACCTTCTCCAATTTCGATGTCGCCGAGCTTTCGGTTAAGCAGATCGAAGAACGGGTTCAGGCTCTGCTCGTGCCACGCGAGCTTGAATTGTGACCAGCCAAGCTTGTACAAAGACTGCTCATAAAATCGTGATGCAACACCGTAGGTCACGACGTCCTGATACGCGGCTTCCGCATCGCCGTAGCGCTTGCGCAAGAACAGCATCTCGCCGCGACGGAACTGCACTTCGTCGATAAGAAGAGTGTCCGGAAATTTGCCGACAAGTTCGTCGAGAACTTGCAGTGCTTCTTCGGTTCGACCCCCTATCTCGTAAGCACGCGCCAATTGATACAACACGGTGTCGTTGCGCCGGTAGTCGGGGTAGGCCTCCAGCAATTGCTGATACAGGCCGACTGCATTGTTGTATCTCGTGCCGTCCAAAGCGTCGATATTTTCCGCAAGGTGCTGTGCTTCTGTCGCTTCAAGCTCCAAATCACCCAGGCGTCGCATTGCTTCAGCGCGCAATTCGGCATCGTCGGAAACCAGGTCAAGAAACGCACGGTAGTTCTCGCGTGCGAGATCGGAGCTTTCCACAATAACCTTGCCTCGCCGCAACTGGACTTCCTTCTTTTCAAGGCTCTTAATCGTGTCCTTTTTCTTCACACCGGCGGCATCCGCTGGCACGACGGCCATCGAGGCGAGAAGCAATGCGACGAGCATTGGTAGTGAAAGGCGGCGCATCCTCATTCTGATGCATCCCCATACGATGCCGCGACGTCGTAGATCGCGGCGAGCGCAAAGCGCGCCTGCACCGTGTATATGTCCAGACGCTGTTTTTGCGCCTGCAGCTCGCCAACGGCTATGGATTGCAGAAAACCACGCTGTTTCCGCAAAGCCTCTTCAATCTGCAGCTGCATTTCCTCGATGCGCGGTGCGAGACTGTAGACCCGGTCGCTGAATTCTGCAAAGCGGCCTGGCTCGGTACGCATGGATTCATCTATTTGCCGCCGTGAACGCTTGGTCGCAACAAGCGCTTCACCAGCCTGACGCAGATTTTTTCGTGCGCGCCACAAACGATCCTTAAAATCGCGCTCCAGTTGCCATTGCAGAACTCCCTTCAAGAGCCTGATTTTGTCGCGCATTTCTTCCGCTTCCGGCAGATTCGCCTGCAGCGCGGGGGTATTTTCGAGTCCGCGGATCTTGCCCCACATATCAAACTCAGGCGCTGTGGCCAGCGCGAGCCAATCGTGACTTTTTTCGATATTGTCAAGCGTCGAATCGAATTCGAGTTTGCGATTGACCATGCTGTCAATGTCTGCGCGTGCCAGCGCATCATCAACGCGCGGCAGTCGCAGCGAGTACGCCTCCTTGCGTGTTTCGATCATGTTCGTATAGACCGCGATATTCTCCCGCCAACTCTGCAGGTTACGAGACAGGTGGATCAGATCACGGTAGTTCTTGAGGCCCTCCTGGAACTCGTGCGATGCAAGCAGATGAAACAGGTAGCGTGCCTCAGGACCTTCCGGCAGTTTTTCAAGACGCCAGTACCATCCCGTGTTGTCCAACGGATCGTCGGCAAGAAATTTGACGAACATGTCACCCGATTCAATATGGCCGATCGTGCGATCAATGCGATTGATTTCTTCGTAGAAAGCCTCGATTGCGTTCAGATAATGGTCGGCTGCCTGGCTGATGGAATCGAGCTTGGCCATCGCATAGGGGATTGCAAGCATCGATTCCTGCACAGCAGAATCGAGCAAGTCCCTGCTGCGCAATTCCATCCACGGAACCAGTGCCCGGTCGTAGCTATCCGTTTCCGCATCAGCCCAGCCGACACCCAGTAATGCCTTGTTCGAGAACGGACCTTCGAGACGGATGCGTTGCAATGGCGCTTTCGCCGCGAACGGCTGCCCGTCTTGTAGTAACGCGTAGCCCAGCGCGAGATTCGCCTTGTCGCGCAACGACGTCAGCTCTTCATTGAACGGATTCAGGTTACCGAGATCGTCGAGCAGCTTTTCTGCTTCGTCGATTCGACCGCTTCGAACCAGCGCCACACCAATATTGAACTTGGCGTAGCTGGCCCATTCCGTTTTGCCCTTCCAGTTCTGTAACAGCGAGATAGCTTGATCGTAGTCGCCCGCATCGATTGATATCTGCGCCCGCAACATCAGCGCTTCACGCTGCAAATTTACTGGCAACTCATTTTCAATAAGATTGAGCGCCTGCTGCGACTTGTCGAGATAACCGCGTTGATACCAGATCTTTGCGAGGAAAAACCAGGTCCTGTCGCGAATATCGGGCGCAACATTGTCAGCCAGCATGCGTTCGAATATTTTGGCCGCCTGAAGATGATGGCCATATGACAGATACATTCCGCCCAGAAGCAACTCGGCCTGTTCGGCATGTTCGTCAAATTGCGACCGCTCCTGCGCTGCCAACAGTCTCACAATTGCCGAAAAGTAGTCTTCCTGATAGAAGTAAAACAGGACCTCGCCATAGTGGGGATCGCTGACGACGATGGAAGCATTATCGTCTTTCGCAGCCTGAACCGGTGGTGCCAGTGCGATGAGCATTGTCCACAAACACAGGCGATCAATTATGGGGCGACCCTGAAACAACAATCACTCCCATTCCTTGATGACAAACTCGGGCTGCTGCTTCCTGACGCGGTCCGTAATCTCCAGCTCGACGTATTTTGCCCCGATACCCTTGTTGAATCTCAGTGTCGCGCCGCGACGGTAGTCGCGAACGTGTGGTCCTTTGCCGATGAAAATGGCAACCAACTCATGATCGCCTGTCTTCAGGTTCGCCATGTGTACACGGTGAACACCGCCACGAATCAGCGCATCCGCTTCGCGGGCCGTGTACAGGTAGTTGGCAACCTCTTTGCCGTCTAATTTGATATTGACTGAATCGAGTTCGAAGTACTCACCGACATCCATCGAGATAAAGAAAGCAACCTGCGAGTTCGCCGGAAACAACAGCTCTTCTTCAAGCAGGAACAAGTCCCTGTTGAGATCCAGAACCTCCTTTTTTAGAGTCTGTACGTCCTGGTCAAGGCTGCGAAATTCCGCCCGAGATTCTGCTTCACCGGCATCCTGTGCAACCGCGACGACGCTGCACGCGAGCGCCAACATTGCCACCAGGCTGAGAAATTTCTTTGTCACCTTCAAGTCTCCTGCAAATCGAATCAACGCTGCCAATCCTCCGCAACTACTCTCTGAGTAACGAGCGAATTTGATCCAGATACCTGTCTTCGTAACCCGGTTTGTAGCCGTGATGTACATAACGAACGATGCCTTCCCTATCCACCAGGATCGTGGCAGGCATCGCTTCTACGTTGTAGAGCTCACTGACTTCCTTGCGCTCATCAAACAGAACCGGGAAGCGAATGCCGAGCTCGTCGACCATCCGCATTGCGCGTTGCGAGTCGTCATCGATATTCACTCCCAATAAATTAAAGCCAACACGTTGGTAGCGCGCGTAAAGCTCATCCAGCAATGGCATTTCCTGACGGCAAGGCCCACACCAGGTTGCCCAAAAGTTGATCATGACAACGTCGCCGCGATATTCGGACAGGCGCAGGTTTTCGCCCGACGAGCTCTTGAGCACGAAGTCCGGTGCCATCTGACCTTCCATGCCTGAGGACGCAAGCGAGGCTGCTGCGAAGACGCTGAACACCAGCCCTGCCATTAGATTTTTGATTTTCATCAATCCATTCCTTAGTTTTGCCAGCCCGATTCCTTTCGGGGACCCTGAATGTTGACAGCCAAGGCTGCCCTGAGCCGTGATAATGGTCACAAATGCCTGATTCTCTGAACATAATGACGCTGTACTCCCGAGACAGGAACGCCGCGCAATCATCATGGATTACGTTAAATTGACGTTATTCCCAGAGAATTCATGCGGCCCGAACGACTAACCTATAATAGGCGTATCAGCCTGAATTTAAAGTGAAAATCCGTCGCCTTTCAGCGACAATGGCGGTTTTTTCAGCCCTAGTCGACTGGCTGAATCGCCGGTTGTTGCAGGCCGTCGGAGAAATACACTCGTCCATTCGCATCGATCACGATGCTTTCATAGTCAGGAAGCGTGCCGATAAGACGCAGCCCCCTGTCTACCCCCAAAACAAATACAGAAGTCGACAACGCGTCTGTAACGACGGCATCGGGACCGATTACAGTGGCGCTGTGCACCCCGGTTGCAGGTTGGCCGGTGCTTGGCTGGATAATGTGGTGGTATCGCACTCCGCCTTCGTCAAAATAGCGCTCATAATCACCTGACGTCGAGATCGCCTCATCCTGCAGCGGCACCGATACAGTGACTTGCCCGTCGTTTCTGGGGTCGCGGACGCCAACTATCCAGGGACGCCCGCGCCGGTCACCCAATAGCCTGGAGTCGCCGCCGGCCGTCACGATCCCGTTTTGCACACCGTGTTGGCGTAATATCTCCACGCCACGCTCAACGACATAACCTTTTGCGATGCCACCGAGGTTTATGCGCACGCCATCTTTGAGAAAGCGCACGCTCGTCGTCGACTGCTGCAGTTCCACATAACGATAGTCGATATTTTCAAGCTCCGACGCGACGATTTTTTCGTCCGGTCGCTGCCTGGAGCGAAAGTCATAATGCTGCCCGACACTGTCATAGGTGATATCGAATGCGCCCTCGCTTAGCTCGGAAATGCGTAACGATCGCTGGATGAGCTGGAACAACTCCACTCCGACCTTGACGGCGGACTTCCCTGCCCCACGGTTGATTTCCGAGATTTCACTGTCATCTCTGTAGGTACTCATAAGGTGGTCAATACGCGCTGCCTCCGCAAAAACGTTTTCGAGTGCCAATTGACCTGCTTCGGGGTCTTCACTCCAGAGGTAGACGCTGACCTCGGTGCCCATCATCGGCCGTGCGTCACCCACCCAGTCTGCTGTTGCGGGTATTGGTTGCAACAACAGCAGAGACGTCGCTAGTTTTGCTCCAAGCCCGGAGTTATGCTTGGCGTTGTAACCAATCGACAAGGAGCGAAACAGTGATTTCATTAGTAGTTTTCCTGGTCATAGTTGCCGCAATAGTTCTATGGGCTATCGGTATCTACAACCGGCTCGTCAATGAACGTAACCGGGTGCGCAACGCTTTCGCCCAAATCGATGTGCAGCTAACCCGTCGCTACGACTTGATTCCAAATCTCGTCGAGGCCGTGAAAGGCTACATAAAGCATGAACGCGAGACTCTCGAAGCCGTCATCCAAGCCAGAAATAACGCCGTGTCCAGCCTCGACGCCGCCAAAGCAGACCCGGCGAACGCCGAGGCAATGAAAAAGCTCGGTGCGTCCGAGGGCGCATTGGGCAGCGCGCTGGGCCGCCTGTTCGCACTATCCGAAGCTTATCCTGATCTCAAGGCGAATCAAAATATGATGAAATTGCAGGAAGAACTCGCCACCACTGAGAACAAAGTCGCGTTTTCGCGGCAGGCTTTCAATGACTCGGTGCTCGGCTATAACAACACCGCCGAAAATTTTCCGAACAACTTCATCGCGAATACGTTCAGATTTGCCCTTGCGAGCTTCCTGGAGATCGACTCGGAAGAGAAACGTGATGCGCCGGAAGTTTCCTTTACCTAGGCGACGAATGACCGGCATTAAGTGAATTTTTTTGCCGCTCAGGACCAGGCTCGCCGCTCGTCGCGGCGCCTGGTCTTTGCGTACATCATCGCAACTTTTTTCATCGTACTTGGTGTAACCGCCGTCGTTGGTGTCGCACTGTTCAGTTACTCTCAATCCGGATACGGCTACACGCCCGCAGAGTTTGTGAAACAACGGGCGGGCTTGCTGGCCGGCGTCGCGCTGCTCACAGCAGTCTTTATCCTTGGCTCAAGCCTGTACAAAACGTCCATGCTGTCGTCCGGCGGCAAGCGCGTCGCGGTCGACATGGGGGGCACGCTGGTCGCGGCCGACGTCCAGGACCCTTTGCGCCGCAGGCTGCGCAACGTCGTTGAGGAAATGGCAATTGCCTCCGGCGTACCGGTTCCCGATATCTACGTGCTCGAGGCGGAAGGTGGAATCAATGCGTTTGCTGCGGGGTTTTCCCCGAGTGACGCTGCGGTTGCTGTTACCCGGGGGACTCTTGAGCTTCTCAATCGTGACGAGTTGCAGGGCGTCATCGCGCATGAGTTCAGCCATATACTGAATGGCGATATGAAACTTAACATCCGGCTCATGGGCGTGCTTTTCGGCATCATGGTGCTGGGTTTGATCGGACGCCTGATCGTACGTGGTGGCTATCGCGCGAGTTTCGTTACCAGTCGTCGCAGTCGCGGCGCGCCTGCAGTGCTGGTCATCGGCCTTGGGCTGGTCATAATCGGCGGCATTGGCGTATTTTTCGCGCGCGCGATCAAGGCCAGCGTTTCAAGACAACGCGAATACCTGGCCGATGCATCGGCGGTTCAGTTCACGCGCCAAAATGAAGGCATTGCGAATGCCCTTAAGAAAATCGGCGGTTACGACGCCGGTTCATTGATTAGTGCAACAGACCCTGAAGAAGTCAGTCACATGCTTTTTGGCACAGGCTCGAAGTTGTCAGGCATGTTCGCGACTCATCCGCCGCTGGTCGAGCGAATCCAGGCCCTGGATCCAAATTTCAAGGAGTCAGACTTCCCGCGGGTCGATCCGCGTCAAATGCAGTCAGTGGCAGGGTCAGAAAGGGGCCATGCAGCTTTTGCGGGCGACGCCACGGCGGCATTCGCCAACGGCCCTGCGATTCCCGCCTCTTCAATTGCCGAGACGGTCGGACACCCCGACATTCAACATGTGGAGTACGCGAAGTCTTTGCGACGCTCGATACCCGCGTCACTGTACGACGCCGCGCACTCATCCGAATTTGCCTATCTGCTCACCATAGCGCTGGTGCTCGATCGCTCCGGGAAGGTTGTCGAACGCCAGTTGTCTCTTGCGCAGGAACAACTCGGCACGCGAAGGGCGCAGCTACTGCGTCGCTACTACGAGGAATTGTCGCAGCTCGGCGCCGAGTACCGACTGCCGCTGCTCGAAATCGCGTTTCCGGCTTTGAAACTGCGCCCACCACAAGAGCTGGCCTACGTGGTCTCGTTGACGTCGCGGATGATCGAGCTCGATGGTGAAATCGAACTCTACGAATATTGTTTCTACCGAATTCTGACAAGCAACGTTGGACAGGCCATCGACCCGGCCGCCCGTCGCAGTCCCGTCCGCTCCAGGCGCCGGGACTTACAGGCCGCGACGATCAAGCTGCTGCGCATTATCGCCGATTATGGCCACCAATCGGATTCCGAACGCGAAGCCGCGTTTCAGGATGGCCTGGCGACACTTGGCGACTGGGCGCAGCAAACAGACTATCGACACGATCGCAAGACGACGGTCGCCGTTCTCGACCACAGCCTCGATGTCCTGCTCGGCCTCAACAACAAGGGTCAGGAATCCCTGTTGCGCGCCATCAGCGCTGCGACGGCTTACGATGGCAAGATCACCGTCACGGAGGCAGAATTACTGCGCGCCGTTTGCGCGACACTTAATTACCCTCTGCCACCGATATTGGTAAATCAGACCACGACCTGATACCAAGCCGTGCGCCTGTGGCGTATCATGGAACTCTCGAGCGATTCTGATATCCAACGGACCATAACCATGAACACCAAACCATTACTTGCAACCGTGGCTTTGCTCGCCATGGTATTCGCCTCTAGCGCCGAGGGCGCGACACGAGAGGAAAAGCGCGTTGGCGACGCCGCCGATGTTCTCGATCAACTCTTAAGAATTCCTGAGAAGTCGATTCCGCCGAACCTGCTGTCGCGGGCCTATGCCGTGGCCGTGATTCCGAATGTCGTAAAAGCTGCTTTCGGTATTGGAGCACGCCGCGGCAAAGGGATAATTGTTGTACGTCAGGATGACAATTCTTGGAGTAATCCCGCATTCATCAATCTGACGGGTGGCAGCATCGGCTGGCAGATCGGCGCACAATCAACCGATATCATCCTGGTCTTTAAGACGCGCAAAGGCGTCGATGGCATTGAAAACGGTAAGCTGACACTTGGAGCCGATGCGTCTGTTGCGGCTGGTCCGGTAGGTCGACATACATCGATCGCGACGGACATCGAATTCAAATCCGAGGTCTTTTCGTACTCGCGCAGCCGCGGGCTG
>CAZVLT010000040.1:0-14037 GCA_964628105.1 uncultured Woeseiaceae bacterium
GTGCGTGACTTCGCCGAGCGCTTGCAGCGACTCGAAATAATGTTGTTGGTCCATTTTCAAATTCGATTCTGGCAACAGCGTCCGCCAGTCAGGAGATTCGGCGCTTGCGTCATCGTCACTCGCGAACACCCCTGCTTCCAGTGAAACCCGGTCCGGGTAGTTTCCCTTGAAGTGTGCGGTATCGACCTCTACGCGCTCAATGGTTCCTGCCTGTGCCAGCGCGACGATAACCCAATCGTTACCGGGCCCCCTGCGTCGAGCCGTCTCCCAGCCATCCCCCATGTTCACGCCCCGCCCGGGCACATTGAGGTTGTGCATGCTGCCATAGTGTTCGTCGCTGCAACTTATCGCCCGCCCGCCGTTGCCAATGGCCGCAAAATCGACGAAGCCCTCAACATCGGAAAAATCGGCCCGGACTTCACCGAATATACGCAACCGCGCAATACCGCCATCGGGGAAAATATTCAGGCGCACATGCGTCCACGTACGCTCGTCGCTAATATCCAGGAAGTGATGCGCGTCTCCCGCAAGGTCCGTCTTCGCCAGTAGTTGCTCCCAGCCATCCTCAGGGTTGTCCGCCTCGCTTTCACACGCATCAATAGACGCCTGCGGTGGATAGTTGCCCGTGAAATGGCTGGTGTCGATGTCGAAACCACGAATGACACCGGGAACGCCGAGGCGAATCACACAGAAATCATGCCCCTCTGTTCGTCGCCGCCGACTTTCCCACCCATCCATCCACTTGCCATGATCGTCGTACTTGTCGTCGATGAAGACGGGAGCGCCTGGATCGATGACGCGCTCCTTCGCTGCGAAAAATTCGTCACTGGCGAAGGTAACCCGAGTACCCAGCCTGGGCTGCTCCAGTTGTATCCATCTGTGAAACGGGTGCCGCTGTTTCACTTCCCGTCCTCCATGGCGCGTAGCCGCAATTGTGCAATCTTATGTATCTCTTCCAGCGCTGTTTCGAATTCCAGGCTGTAGTCATTACCAAGGCGTTCCTCGAAAGCAGCCAGAATCTGCACGCGGTCGCTTTCGCGCACCGCCATCACAAACGGAAAGCCGAATTTGTTCCTGTACGACGAGTTCAGCTCCTGGAGTCGTTCATACTCGTCGGACGTACATTGATCGAGACCGGCGCTCGCCTGTTCCTCGCTCGAGTCGGCCGTCAACTCACCTGCGACGTGTGCTTTGCCCGCGAGATCCGGGTGTGCACAAATAAGCGCCAGCCGCCGCTCTTTTGACGCATTGTCCACGCAATCGACCATGAGGCGCACAATTATCTCCGTATCGGCGGAGCCTGCCACTAACTCACTCACTCGCTCGGCAACCCAGGGCGAATGTTCATAGACGCCGCCATAGCGCTCAACAAATTCAGAGTTCGACATCACGCATCCCCATTGGCTGGATGGCGCGCGCGCCAATGATTCGCGATATCCAGTCGCGTCGCAACCCAGGCATCGGTGTGCGTTGCGACGTAGTCGAGAAATTTGCCAAGCGCACTCGCCCGACCCGGACGACCCGCGAGTCTGCAATGCAATCCAACCGACATCATGCGACCGCCTTCTGCGTGCAACACGTCAAAACTGTCTTTAAGGTAGTCGTAAAATTGCTGGCCGGAATTGAAGCCCTGCGGCGTCGCGAAACGCATGTCGTTAGCATCCAGCGTATAGGGGACCATCAGTTGAGGAGCCGCGAAACTGTAATCCCAATACGGGAGATCGTCGCTATAGGTGTCCGAGTTGTAGGTGAAGTCGCCCTCCTCAGCGGCGATGCGATGACTGTTCGGGCTGCATCGCCCGAGGTACCAGCCAGCTGGCCGCGCGCCTGTTTCGTGCTCGTGAATTTCGATTGCTTTTCGAATATGTTCGCGTTCAGTCGCCTCGTCTATGAACTGATAGTCCACCCATCGATACCCATGGCTGGCGATTTCCCAGCCACTGTCTTGCATAGCGGCAACCGCGTCGGGGTTTCTTTGCAACGCCATTGCCACGCCGAAAACAGTAACGGGAAATTTATGCTCGGCGAATAGTCGATGCAGCCGCCAGAACCCGGCGCGTGAACCGTACTCGTACATCGACTCCATGTTCATGTGGCGCTGACCCTCGATCGGCACCGCACCGACAATCTCTGACAGAAACGCCTCGGACTCCGCATCGCCATGCAACACGCAATTCTCGGCACCCTCTTCGTAATTGATAACAAACTGCACGGCAATGCGTGCGCCGCCAGGCCAACCTGCGTCAGGTGGATTTTGCCCGTAGCCGCACATGTCCCTCGGGTATTCCGGATCTGCCAATTACTCCTCCTGCAACGACTGGTACCACTGCTCGATAATTTGCCGTTCTTCATTCGTCATGGCGGTCAGATTACCGATCGGCATGACGCTCGTCACTACGGTTTGCTGATGAATGCGCGTTGCTTCCGCCAGGATTTGCTCCTTCGTGTCGAACACAACTCCCAGTGGGGCCGCCGGAAAAGCCGGGTGCACGGGGGCTGCCGAATGGCAGCTAATACAACGTGCATTAATCACGTTTTGAACCTGGTTGAAGTTCGCTGTCGCGACATCGCCAGTCCGCGGTCGTGGTGCCATGTAAATCACGACAGCAACGAGTAAGGCGATGGCCAACATTGCGGGCAAAGGTGACGCTTGCCCTTTGTGGCGCGCAACAAAGTAAATTCGAATCAGGGCGCCGGCTACGGAGATCGCGATCAGAATGGCCCAGTTGTACTCGTGGCTGTACGTCATCGCGAAGTGGTTGCTCGTCATTACGAACAGCACCGGCACAGTGAAATAGGTGTTGTGTACCGAGCGCAACTTCGCGCGGACTCCCAGCCCGGGATCAGGAGCCTCGCCGCTCTCGGCGGCCGCCACGATTTTCTTTTGCCCGGGTATGATCACGAAAAATACATTCGCGACCATTATCGTGCCGAGGACGGCACCAAACAGTATGTACGCTGCGCGGCCACTGAACAATTCGCAAAGACCCCAGGCCAACGCACCGCTCAGGATCAGCAACACGATCGCAAAACCATTGTCGTTCTGTGCCAGTGGCGACTTGCACAAGAGGTCGTATACGACCCAGCCAACGACGATGAATGCGATGGCAATGCCGATGGCCGAGGCGACGGACAGCTCGGCAACCGAGCGGTCGATCAGATAAACCTCGGCGCCCACAAAATAGACAAGCCCCAGCAGGAAAATCCCCGACAGCCACGTGGAGTATGCCTCCCACTTGAACCAATGCAGGCGATCGGGAAATACGGCCGGCGCTCCAATGTACTTCTGCGCGTGGTAAAAGCCGCCACCGTGTACGGACCACAGTTCGCCACCGACGCCCCTGGCCGCATCATTCGCATCCCGGGGACTTTGCAAATGATCGTCGAGCCAGATGAAATACAGCGACGAACCAATCCACGCGATGCCGGTAATAAAGTGCAGCCAACGCACGAGGAGGCTAACCCAGTCGAGAAGATATGCTTCCAATCTATTTCCTCAGCGGATGAACGTTATCTGGAAATTCCCCGGTAACTGTCTGTGTTGCCTGATCCCGCAATTTGAGAATTTCAGCGGCTGTCGCCACCGCAATTTCAGCGGGCTTCTTGCCGCTGATGCCGTCCACACCGATTGGGCATACCAATGTGTCAATCATCGACTGCGCCATACCTTGTTGACGGTAACGTTTCTCAAAACGGCGCCGCTTGGATATGGATCCGATCAACCCACAGTAGCTGGCATCACCCCGCCGCATGATTCGATCGCATACATCGAAGTCGATAGCGTGGCTGTGCGTCATCACAAGGTAAAAGCTGTCGGCAGGCATCGCCGCAACTTCGAGCGCCGGATCGGATGCTTCAATAGCAAGCACATTGGACGGCACATGACGAAAAATATTGCGTCGACTGTCGACCCAACGAATATTGGTGTCAAGTTGCGACAGCGCGCCGACTACGGCAGTACCCACATGCCCCGCACCAAACACAGCGATATTGAGATTCGGCACAACGACGGGCTCGTAGAATTCCTGAACATTGCGGCACGCGACCGACTTTTCGAACAACAAATCCCGGGCCTTTCTAACGAGCTCCGCAGAAGCATCATTCGCGCCGAATACGGCGTCCGCCGTGACGACCAGCTTGGCGGGTGTCGTTGTCGAGATTCGCGTCACAAGCATCGCAGGTTCGCGTTGTCCGTGAAGCGCAGCGAGGTCGCGTAGCCACCCCGGCATGCCATTAACCACCGGTTCAAACAGGATCTCGACCACGCCACCGCAACACTGCCCCATCGACGCGCCCAGCGGAAAACTGCGTAGCAACGCCCGCTCATCGTCAAGCATGCCGACGGCGACACGCGTGCACTGATACTCAAGCTGGCCACCGCCGATCGTGCCAATAGTTTCCGCTGCCGTAACGATCATCTTCGCGCCGATCTCGCGCGGCGCAGAACCGCGTATTCCGGCAACCGTAACAAGCACCGCGGCCTCACCGCCTGCTGCGAGATCAGTGAGCTCAGCGATCCACTCATTCATCCGATGCCGCCTCAATCGCTCGCAAAATCGCTTCCGGTGTCGCCGGGGCCTGCAGGTCCGGCATTGACGTGTCTGAAACGGAGATGGCGTCGCGAATCGCATAAAATGCAGAAAGCGCAAGCATCAACGGCGGCTCGGCGACGGCCTTGGAACGATAGATCGTGTCCTCGCGATTGGCGGCGCTTTCCATCAGCTTGACGCGAAAGTCCGGAGCAAGATCCGAACAGGTTGGTATCTTGTAAGTTGACGGCGCGTGCGTACCCAACGCTCCTTTGTCGTCCCACCAAAGCTCCTCCGACGTCAGCCAGCCAACACCTTGTACATAGCCACCCTCGACCTGCCCGAGATCCACGGCAGGGTTAAGGGATTCGCCGCAGTCATGAAGTATGTCGACACGCAGCGTGCGATTCTCTCCGGTCAGCATGTCCACCACGACCTCGGTAACAGCAGCACCGTATGCAAAATAGAAAAACGGTCGCCCGCTGAATGTATCGCGGTCATAGTTTATTTTCGGTGTCTTGTAGAACCCGGCCGCCGACAGCGATACACGATCTGCCCACGCCAGTTGCACCAGCTCCGCGAATTCGAGTTGTCGCTCGCCGATCGAAACCTGACCTTCACAAAAATCGATTTCCGCCTCCGGCACAGAAAAATGTCTTGCAGCAAATTCGGTCAGGCGCATTCGAATCTTGGCTGCCGCTAGCTTCGCCGCCATGCCGTTCATATCGGATCCGCTCGATGCCGCCGTTGCGGATGCATTCGGCACTTTGCTGGTGTCGGCAGCCATTATCCGGATCCGGTCCACGCTGATTCGAAATTCGTCCGCCACGACCTGCGCGACTTTGATATAGAGCCCCTGCCCCATCTCCGTGCCGCCGTGATTCAACTGTACAGTGCCATCCTTGTAGACATGCACTAGCGCGCCAGCCTGGTTCAACAACGTCGACGTAAACGAGATGCCAAACTTGACGGGCGTGATCGAAATTCCCCGTTTCAGGATCGGACTGTCCGCGTTGAACGCGCGAATTTCCTCACGTCGAACCTGGTAGTCACTACTGGCCGTGAGTTGGTCGAAAATCTCTTCGATAATATTGTCTTCCACGGGCTGATGATATTGCGTGATATTGCGGTCGTCTTTACCGTAGAAATTCCTGCGACGAATTTCGAGCGGGTCCTTGCCGAGTTCTCGTGCTATGTCTTCAATTGCGTACTCGATAGCGAACATTCCCTGCGGACCACCGAAACCGCGGAATGCCGTGTTGGAAACTGTGTTCGTCTTGCAGCGATGCGACAAGATCCGAACGTTCTCGAGATAATAGGCATTATCACAATGAAACATTGTCCGGTCATTGACGGGCCCGGACAGATCGGCGGACATTCCGCAGCGTGACGCAAATTCGAAGTCGACACCGACGATGCGTCCGGAGTCGTCGAAACCCACGTCATAGTCGATGATGAAATCATGCCGCTTGCCGGTCATGATCATGTCGTCGTCGCGATCGAGACGTAATTTGCACGGTCGACCCGTATTGTCGGCCGCCACTGTGGCGACGCAGGCGATCAAGGCCGCCTGGCTTTCCTTGCCGCCAAACGCGCCACCCATCCGGCGACAAATCACCGTGACATCCTTGGCGGGGCGGTTCGTCGCGCGTGCCACCATCGACTGGACCTGGTCCGGGTGCTGTGTCGAGCTATAAATCAACACACAGCCGTCTTCCTGTGGAACCGCCATCGCGATATGGCCTTCGAGGTAGAATTGATCCTGACCACCCAGCGACACACGTCGCTGTAAGCGGTGCGGAGCCGATTCCAGTGCGCCATCCGGGTCACCGCGGAGCAGGGTTTCACTGGGCAATACGAACGACGATTTTTCGACGGCCGTCAACGGGTCGAGGATTGCCTCGAGTTCCTTGTACTGAATGTTCGCGAGCGTTGCCGCCTTGCGAGCCGCGTCAACCGTTTCGGCAGCAACCGCGAAGACGGGCTGGCCCACGTACTGAACAAGCTCGGTCGCGAAAATCGGGTCATCGGCAACTATCGCGCCATAATTATTTGCGCCTGTAATGTCCCCTGCTACGCAGACGCTCACCACACCTGGGGCGTCGCGTACCTGGGCAAGATCGATGCCCGTCACCCGGGCATGTGCCACCTCGCTCATGCCGATGGCGAGGTGCAACAGGTCGCGCGGTTCGGGAATATCGTCGGTATAGGCCGCGAGCCCGGTTACGTGCAGGTGCGCGCTGTCATGCGGCAATGGCTTGCCAACGGCAGCGTCGTGCCTGGCGGATAGACTAACGCTGGCGTCCATAGCTATACACCGTTTCCACGCCATCACCCTGTGTTTCGAAGTAGAACCGCCGCAACAAGTTTTGGCACGCACGCAGACGAATATCTGCGGCCGCCCGCATGTCGCTTATCGGGCTGAAGTCGTTCTCAAGCTCGTTGCACGCGTTTTCAATTGATGCCTCGCTCCAGGGTTTGCCATTGAGTGCCGCTTCTGTTTTGCTCGCACGCCTGATCGTGACGGCCAGTCCCCCGCACGCCATTCGGAACGACGTGGCGATACCGTCCTCAAGTACAAGCCGGTAGGCTGTGCAAACAGCAGAAATATCCTGATCAAAGCGCTTCGACCATTTTTGGCTGCGAACGATTGCGTCTTTACTCGCGACCGGAACTCTAATACCGGCGACGAACTCGCCTGGTTGCAAATCGTTGACCTGGTAATCGTGATAGAAATCACCTAGCAATATTTCTCTTTCAACATCGCCGCAGCGAAGTACCAGCAAAGTATCGATGACCATCAACGCGGCCATTGAATCGCCGATAGGCGAGCCGTTTGCGATGTTGCCTCCCAAGGTGCCTGCATTGCGGATGGGCGGCGACGCAAAGCGCCGGAATATTTCGTCAATACCCGGGTATTGCTCGACAATAGCTGGGACCGCATCCGTCAATGTCGCCGCACCACCGATTTCGATATGTGATTTCGACACATGAACGTCGCACATTTCGGACACGGCGCCCGTGTAAATTACGGTTTCGAGTTCACGGTGCTGTTTTGTCACCCACAAACCGACGTCGGTTCCACCAGCGAGGATCGTCGCCGTCGGATTTTCCTGGTAAATGCTTGCAAGAGCATCAACGCTGGCCGGTGCGTAGAAGCGACGGCCATGATGCTCAAGCTCGAGAGTGTCGTCACGACGAAGCCCCTTCAACCTGGCGACACGTTCCGGCGCAGCGCCGCCCGGTCGCCTCATCCAGTCGTCGTTACCTTGCGTATCTGCGTACATAGCGCTTGCCGCGGCGATGATCGATCGATAACCGGTACAGCGGCATAGATTTCCTGCCAGCGCATCGTCAATTTCCAGGCGTCCGGGATTCGGGTTCGTCTTGTACAGGGCGAACAGCGACATGACGAAGCCCGGTGTACAGAAACCACATTGCGAACCGTGTTCGTCCACCATCGCTTTTTGTACCGGATGCAGGTCGGCCCCGTCCGGTGTAAGGCTTTCGACCGTGATGAGTTCTTTGCCATCGAGCGTCGGCAAAAATTGAATACAGGAATTGATCGCACGGACTGTCAAGTCATCGCCTTCGCGATTTACCTCGGCGACGACAACTGTGCATGCGCCGCAGTCGCCTTCAGCACACCCTTCTTTGGTGCCTTTGAGGCACAAGTCCTCGCGAAGAAACTGCAATACGGTACGTGTCGGATCAAGGTCTTTTACTTCGACGACCTCACCGTCCAGCACGAACCGGATTGCATTTGTATTCGACATACTGATCAGCTGCCCCTGTACGTCGAATAGGACCAGGGCGATGCGAGCAGCGGAACGTGATAGTGCTCGTCTTCGTTGACAGAGAAGCGAATAACCACCGTACCCAGGAAAGCAGGGTCGCCGACATCAGCACCGCGACCGCGGAAATAGTCGCCGATATCGAATTCCAGCTCATAAGTACCGGTCTGCATGACGCTGCCTTCGAGCAACGGATACTCGGTTCGTCCATCCGCATTCGTTGTGGCACTAGCTATCAATTCGCGCTCGTCATTGAGCGTAAAAAGCCGGATGTCGACGTTCGCCGCAGGACCACCGTGCGTCGTATCGAGGATATGCGTTGTTAGGCGTCCCATCCTTTTCCCTTAGTGTCTTGTCCGTGCCGAATCGCACGTTGCTTCGATTATACTGTGCTACGTTGTCCTGAATAACAACAACTAAGGTGTCCTCAATGCAGACCAAAAGATCCGTTTCGCGGCGCCGATTCCTCAAGTCTTCCGGGGCGCTGGCTGGTGCTTCTCTGTTGAGAATCACAGCGCCCTCGCTGCTTGCCATCACCGAGGCCGCCTGCACCGCAAAACAGGAAGCAGCTGCATTCAAAGTGTTGGGCGAATTGGAGGCAGCCGACTTCGCCGCGATCGCCGCACGCATTATTCCGACCACGGAAACGCCGGGGGCAACAGAAGCCGGTGTCATCTATTTCTTCGACAATGCGTTCGCTGCGGAAATGAGCTGGGCGCTAGAAAACATGCGAGCCGGCCTCGCCGCTCTGAATGCGACGCTCGCAGACAACTATGCGAACAAGAGTCACTTCTTCGATCTCGCCGAGAACGACCAGGATGCAGTTCTGTCGGCGAATGAAGCCACTGAGTTCTTCGAGCTATGTTGGCTCACAACCATGTTCGGCTTTTTCTCCATGAGCAAGTACGGCGGCAACAAGGATCACGTCGCCTGGGATTTGATCGGTTTCGAGGGACATCACGGTGCCTGGGATTATCCGTTCGGCTACTACGACGCGGAGTACGCGAAGGAGCTGAGCCATGGCGAATAGCGTGACGTTCGGTATGCGTGAGCCGGTCGACTTCGCGATCATCGGTTCAGGCTCGGCCGGCGGAATTATCGCCAAAGAACTATCGACGGCTGGCTTCAATGTCATCGTCTTCGAGCAGGGCCCTTATCGCAAGGCGCAGGATTTCACCCACGACGAATATTCCGTGCTCATCAACTCCGAACTGCTCGGCGGTGGTCCGGCAGTCAGCGGTCAGACGTTTCGACATGACGCAAGTGAAACGGCCGAAAGCCCCGTGGTGCAACCCATCCGCTACGCGCAAACGGTTGGCGGCAGCAGCGTGCATTTTACCGGCAACTTCTGGCGATTGCGTCCCGTCGATTTCAATGAGCGTAGTCTGCTTGGGCCTATTTCCGGCACCAATTTCGCTGACTGGCCGATAAGCTACGAAGAGCTTGAGCCCTATTACACCCGGGTCGACTGGGAGATTGGCATATCCGGTGCACCCGGTCCTTTTGACGCGCCGCGTTCAAAACCGTTTCCAATGCCGCCGCTACCCATTAAGTCGTCGGGTGTACTCCTCGAGAAAGCGGCGAAAGCCCTGGGGCTGCAAGCGCAGGTCGAACCACACGCCATTCTCTCGCAGCCGCACAACGGACGTGCAGCCTGTATCAAGTGCGGCTATTGCATGTTCTTTGGCTGCGAGGTCGGCGCCAAATCATCGACGCTCGCGACTATGATTCCGCTGGCCGAGGCAAGTGGACATTGCGAAATTCGCGCAGAATGCGCCGTCTTTCGGATAGAGACGGATGAGAAGGGCCGCGCCAGCGCAGTGCTGTATTACGATGCGGACGGCAATGAGCAGGCCCAGAAGGCCAAGGCTGTCATCGTTTCGGCGAATGGTGCCGAAACGTCGCGATTGATGCTCATGTCGGCCAGCGAACGACATCCGGACGGACTCGCCAACTCCAGCGGTTTCGTTGGACGCAACCTGATGTTCAACGCACATGCCGCCGGCGACGGTGTTTTCGAGCAGCCGCTGAATGACTACAAGGGCACACAGGTTTCGCGCATCATTCACGAATTCTACGAAAGTGACGAAAAGCGCGGCTTCTACGGTGGCGGCGGCATCGACTCACGACCACTGTGGTCAGCAACGCCAATTTTTCACGCCCTGGAAGGCATGCCCCCTGACGTTCCAAAATGGGGCAAGCGATTCAAGGACGAAATCGCGCACAACTTCACGCGGCAGATGTCCATCGTTGGCAGCACCACGTCATTGGCCCTTGATCGAAACAACATTACCCTGGATCCTACACACACCGACCAGTGGGGGCGGCCGGCGATCCGCGCGACGTATCGCGATCACGACGACGATCTGGCCATGGCGAAGTTCCTGCTGGACAAAGCGATGGAGCTGTTCGACGCTGCCGGTGCGACCAAGGCCTGGCGGCACCCGATTCATCCGACAGACGGCGGTGAACACTTGCTCGGTACCTGCCGCATGGGCGATGACCCGTCGACATCTGTCGTCGACCGCTATCATCGCAGCCACGACGTGCCCAACCTGTTCATTTGTGACGGCAGCAGTTTCGTCACGTCAGGCCGCGGTCAACCTACGATGACGATCATGGCCCTTGCCTTTCGCGCCGCGCATTACATCAAGAAAGCGGCCAGTGCTGGCGAGATTTAACCTGGAGATCTTGTGATGAAACGATTGCTGTTTATCTTACCGGTGGCGGTGTTGCTTGGTTGCGATGTGGCGGTTGATCATGTGGCCATCGATGACGGGGCCGATGTCTCGTACCTGCTGATGCCGGGCATGGAAGGCCTTGATCTGCCGTTTTCGTCAGCCGTACAGGTTGACAACACGTTATATTTGTCTGGCAACCTCGGAAACATCCCCGGGACATTAGACCTGGCCGAAGGCGGGATACAGGGCGAGACGCGACAGACACTGGAGAATATTTCCGCCGTCCTTGAGCAATTCAACTCGTCAATGGACAAGGTCGTCAAATGCACGGTGTTTCTGGCTGACATCGCCGAATGGGGCGCTATGAATGAGGTTTACAAAACGTTTTTCAAGAATCCACCCGCCCGAAGTGCGTTAGGCGCCAGTGGCCTCGCGTTGGGTGCGAGAGTGGAAATCGAATGCATAGCCGTCGTTAATTAGCCAGCTAATCCCGTGTCTCCAACAACTCATCGCGTCGCGCTGCGAGCGCGCGACGTCGCCGTTTATCGAGTACGTCGCCGAAATGCTCAGCGATCACCTCGTCAGTGAGTTCCGCAAGTGCCTGTCGCCAGCCATCACTGATTGCTAGCGAAGTGGTCTTCAGGTGTGCAGGGCGGCCTTTCTTGTTCGCGAATGCCCTGTCATGTTCACTGAGCATCAGGTTCCATGACGACACGTCGTACAACATGCGCCGCTGGCTGCGTCCTTCATTAAAAATCAGGATATCGAATATATACATTGCGGCCCACTGGTCCATTACGGGACACAACGCACCACCGCCGCGACCCGATGCGGAGCGCTCTACTTCATTCGTACGCTTGTCAGGCATGAACTGCAAAGATCCATCTACACCGTGAATCTCGCGCATAACTGTTACTGGCACCATATCGAGATCAAGTAGTCTGTCCAGTCGGTATGCTGCCACTCCTGGATAGAAGCGCTTGCTTTTGCTCTTACTGAATACAGCGCTTACCGTTCGCTTGCCGTCGCCGACTGTAACGAGTGTCTGTGGCTGCGTTGCTGTCGGCGTGGGTGTTGCTGTCTCGACTGCAAGGATTTCGCCGTGAGTCAGCAATTTCTGCAGCTCGTCAGGTGATAGCGCATCCGGGCGCCAACCAACATTTCTTGGATGCGGAATCGGCACTCCAGCACCACTGCCGGACTCATTCAGGACAGCGACATTGCCGTTCTCCAGGACCAACGCATTACCACTGCCGTTGTAATAGAAATTCAGCATTCCGGTATCGATCTCTATGATACGGCCGCCAAAGCGCTGCAGAACCTGCCGGGTCGGTGTCGGCGTATGCCCGACGACAACACGGTCGGCACTTATACCGGCCAGCGCCGCTTCCAGTCGATATGCCTCCACAATTCCGGGACAGGACACGTTGCCTCGATACCAGAGGGGGCCGTCGATATCGAGCACTTTCGATTTTTCGAATCGCTTCACGACTGTTAGCGAAGCCAGTAGCTCCGCACTGGCGTCCAACGAAGGCACATAGTCATTAACGATGGCTTCGTAATCGTAGTGACTGTCAGTGGGTAGCAAGACTTCTGCATCATTCAGGTAGTTCAAGGCGCGCACATAGTTTGCAAGTTCTTGCCGCATGCCGATGTTGATGCCATCAAGCCCGATTTCTCCTGCGTGTGCAGACAGGCCACCATGAACAAACGCAGTGCCATTAATTATTGCGACTATGTTCTTTTTCAGTAACCAGCTACCGTACCTTCCGTCAGCTCTAAACGCGCGGCGCATCGCAAAGTACCCCGGCGGGAATTTCTTGTCGAAGTTCGCCCGCAGCGCGTCGTCCGGAGCCTGTTGGATTCGCCTGGCGAACAACGCAAACCATCGATCTCGATCTGCCTGATCCCGTTCATCCGCGAACGCCGCATATTCAGGAGCGCTTACGTAACGCATGTCTCCAATAAGGAGCATTGACTCATGGTTGCCAAGTAGCACGTGTACACGGCCGGAGGCGGCCTCGGCTTCGCCTTCCAGTCGCATCAACATTTCCATTGCGGCCCTGGAATCCGGTCCGCGATCAAGAATGTCGCCAACCATTATTAAATGCGCGTCTCCACCTGCCCAGGATTTTTTTTCGTCGAGGATTCCCGCGTTAGTGAGCGTGCTAACCATTGCGTCATACGCGCCATGAACGTCGGCAATCGCGACAACCCGATCGATGCCATCAATTCGCGACTCGTCCGACCATGCTGGCATCGTTGCCAGCAAAGTGACTAGCGATAGCAGCAATGCGTTTATTCGACTATGCGACAAAATAGTTAGAGCCGTGGTGATTTCATTCAGTGTGCCATTTCAACCGGTCAACGCAACACTATGATTGTGCACGTGCGATTTCATTGCTACAGGCTTGCCTGTTCGATGTACAGCTCGCCTGTTGGAGCACGCCTTGCGCGCGAAGATGTAGGAGCGCGTCTTACGCGCGATAAATAAGTGATTTCCCTAGCAATATCAGTGCTTTAAGCGTATACTGTGTTTATTCACAGTATATCCATTTTCCACGGAGGGAACCGTGTCCACTGCCATCGCAATCCTCGAAACTACACTCCAATCCGCTCATTCAGATGCCGAACAACTCGGCGCCGAAATCACCGAACTTTGCAGCTACCTTTATGCTGCAGAGGCGCGTTTACTCACATTGATTCGCGAGTTCGACCAGAAGGAGTACTGGGCCGATCTCGGTCTTTGCTCCTGCGCCCATTGGCTGAATTTCAAATGCGGTATCGGCATGAACGCCGCGAGGGAGAAGGTGCGTGTGGCCCATGCACTGGCCGGGCTACCGAATATCAGTGAGGGGTTCGCCAAGGGCGAACTGAGCTATTCCAAGGTCCGTGCAATGACACGCATCGCCAATGACACCAATGAAGACTACCTGATGATGATCGCCCACCACGGCACGGCCCATCATGTCGAAAAACTCGTCTCCAAATATCGTACGGCGAAACGCTCTCAAGATGCCGAAGTGGCCAACG
>CAZVLT010000041.1:0-4919 GCA_964628105.1 uncultured Woeseiaceae bacterium
GTCTACGGTATTACGGCGATGATTGCCTACTTCCCCGGCGGCATGCTGGCAGACAGGGTCTCCGCGAGGTCATTGATGACTGTGGCGCTGTTCTCAACTGCGATCGGTGGACTGTACATGGCGACGATTCCGAACGCCGTCCAGATGGGTATGCTCTATGGCTACTGGGGCGTTACCACGATATTCTTCTTGTGGGCGGCTATGATTCGTGCGACCCGCAGGTGGGGTGGCGACGACGCGCAGGGCGTCGCGTTCGGAATTCTTGAGGGAGGGCGAGGGGTGGCGGCGGCCACAGTTGCCGCGGTCGCAGTAAGTATCCTGGCTCTTTACCTGCCCGAAAATGCCGATTTGGCGACGCCCGACGAGCGACTGAACGGCTTTCGAACAGTCGTCCTTTTTTACACGATGGTCACGGTTCTTGCAGGCGTGCTGGCCTGGTTCACGGTGCCCGTGACGAAAAAAACCGATGGCGTGCGGTACCAACCCATACAGGGCATGGGCCTGGTCCTGCGGCGTCCGGTCATTTGGGCGCAGGCCGCTATCATCGTCTGCGCGTATTGCGGCTACAAAGGACTGGACAATTATTCGTTGTACGCCGTGCAGGTTTTGGGTATGGATGAGGTGGAGGGTGCGAGGCTCGCTGCGTATGGCGCATGGACACGTCCCGTTGCCGCGGTGCTGGCTGGCCTGATTGCGGACCGTTTCGACGCAACGCGGTCCATCGGTGTGATGTTCGCGATTCTTCTTGTGTCTTTCGGAGTGTGGTCCACGCTGTCGCCACAAGGAATCGGTATTCCCATCATCTATTTGAATTTCTTCGCAACCTATATTGTTGTCTTCGCACTTCGTGGCATCTATTTCGCGTTGTTGGAAGAAAACCGGACGCCTAAGTTTCTTACCGGTGCGGCAGTTGGCATAGTCTCGCTTGTTGGATACACGCCGGACGCTTTCTTTGGACCCGTTTCTGGACGAATACTCGACGCGAATCCGGGCATTGTCGGTCACCAGAACTACTTCATGTTTCTTGCGTCGATCGCCGCCGCCGGAATTTCGGTCGTCCTCTGGATGCTGTGGCTGCGGCGAAATGGATCTGCGGAGCTATGGCCGCAGGCGGAAACGACGATGACCGCGAAATAAACTGCGAGTCGCTCAGGTCTTCTGCCTTAGACAAACACAATAGAGAGTTCGTATGAGTTCGACACTGACAATCAGGGAGCAATTTCGGCGTAACGCGGTCGCGCTGATCAGTCTCGCAATCGCGGTTACGAGTCTCGGCTACAATACCTGGCGCAACGAAGCGAGCGAGCACAATCGCAATCAGCGGGTCGTCTCGATTCAATTACTCCTCATGCTGAGCGAGCTGCAGCAGGTGATACTGGATCGACGCTATGGCAAAGAGTCGGAAGGCAAGAGCAACCTGCGCAAAGGCTGGGTGATTGCGCTCACCATTCGGGATATCTCGATGATCGCCGAGGGAGGGGTGCCGGAATCTGCAGAACGTCTATTTAATACATGGGAAGACGAGTCAGGATCGCTGGGGTCCAGCGATGAGGCTAAGGAGCGAATCGAAAATGCTCTTAAAGCATTACGTCGCGACACCCAGGATATCTTGCGAAACCTCGACTAAATCGATAGTTTCGACTCATAAACACAATGCTCGTCAGGGGAAAATCATGATCAGGTACCTTCCTGCGCTATTGGCGCTTACGCTTGTGGGTTGCGAGCAGGCAACTGACGGTACGCAAGAGACGATTGCGCAAGAGCAAGCGGCATTTTCAACAGCAGATCGGGACAGGCTGGCAGCGTCACTGGGCGCCCAACCGGAGGAGACGCAGGCGCGATATCAATACCGGCATCCACAGGAAACGCTGGAGTTTCTTGGTCTCAAACCAGGTATGACCGTTGTCGAAGGCCTGCCGGGCCGCGGTTGGTACACAAAAGTGTTGTTGCCATATCTCGGCAAGGATGCGCACTTGATTGGTGCCGACTATTCGCTGCAAATGTACCCGTTGTTTTCTTTCGCCACGGAAGAATTCTTGGAAGAGCACAAAACATGGACGACCGACTGGGTCGCTGATGCGGAATCGTGGAGAGGGGATGACGGTGCGACACTCGCTGCATTTCATTTCGGCTCAATGCCTGAGGATCTTGCCGGAACGGCCGATGCAGTTTTCTTCGCGAGAGTGCTGCACAACCTGGCCCGTTTCGAGTCCGAAGGCGATTACCTGACAACCGCTTTATCCGATTCATTCTCGATCCTGAAGCCGGGCGGCGTTTTCGGCGTTGTACAACACCACGCACGTGACGACATGTCGGATTCCTTTGCCGACGGAAGTCACGGCTACCTGAAGAAGTCATTCGTAATCGCAGCGGCCGAGCAGGCTGGATTCGAGTTCGTGGCGGAAAGCGATATCAACGTGAATTCTCTGGACCAGCCAGGCGAGGACGATATCGTCTGGCGGCTGCCACCGAGTCTGGGTACCAGTGAAAAAAATCCAGAACTAAGGGCCGAGCTCGAAGCTGTTGGCGAGTCCAATCGTATGACGTTGAGATTTAGAAAGCCCGAGTGAATGCCGAAGCCACGCTCAGTTAATCAAATCGAGTCCGACGATAACCGGGTCATGATCAGACGCCCGGTACGGTGAGTTGGGATCGAATAGCGCTGAGTCCCGGCCGTTCTCGAGGTTGTAGTCGAGCAGAGCTGGCTCATCGGCATTGATGTGCCACTCGCTTACTGAGGCAACTTGCATCGCGAGGCTGGCTGATGCGACGGCGTGGTCCAAAGCCCCCGCCTGGGCATCGAATACGAATGAGTAGGGATTCGGATTGGTTTCCAGCAAGCTTACCAACCCGGAATTCTTCAACGCGGCAAGCGGATCCTCAAGTGTGTACGCATTCAGGTCTCCGATAATGAGGAAGTCACTGTCGCCACTGCCGGTCGGATCCGTTGCCAGCCAGTCGCCGATTGCGACCGCGGCGTTGCTGCGCGTCACATTGCAATTGCCCTGTCCATCGCTGAGGTCGGGATCGCCGACCGCGTCGCACGCTGATCCTTTTGATTTCAAGTGATTCACGACTACCGTCAGGACTGCGCCGCTGCTATTGACCGCGAAAGATTGCGCGAGTGCTGGCCTGTTGCGGCTATCGTTAAATCTCGGGTCGATACTGGAATCCAGAACTGCAAATTGTCCCGTGAGTTGAATAGTCGACGTCTTGTAAATGAAGCCGGTCTTTATTGCGTCGTCATGTATTGTTCCGGTGTTCAAAAAAGTGTAATCGCTGAAGCCGATCCTGACATTCAGGCCGTCGACTATCAATTGCAACGATGCGCTGGCGTTATTCTCAAGTTCAACGAGGCCGACGATATCCGCATCCATAAGTGCCAGTGCAGACACGATTTTCGTGAGTTGGCGCATTAGCTCTTCGGCGCCGTCGGCGCCGCGACAGTTATCATTACCCTGTGGGCCACAGACAGGTTGCCCGGCATCCACGGTCGAGAAAAAATTCACGGCGTTCAGGCTCGCAACGCGAATCGCTCCGTTGATATTTGGCGCACCGGGGCGTGGATTGGCGTCGTCGAATGTCACGGTCTCCGTTGGCATCAAACGCCAGCCTTCATCACCACTGCCGCCACTGCCGCGCGAATATCGTAAGTTGCCGGTCACCCCCGTAACCGTGTCGCCAGCACGAATTGAGTATCCTGCAGGCACTCCGGCACTGAGGTATCGAAGCGATGATGGGTAGGTCGAGCGCATGCCGTCATCAAGGATGATGGACCTGCCGGCGATCAATTCCTGATGCGCAGCATACCCCGCGACGCTCGGCGAATTACTGTTGGTGTACTGATACAGCCTGCCGCCTTGTGAAAGACCCACCTCACCAAATTGCTCGAGAAAACGAAGGTTGGATACCGACAGCTGCTGCGGAATTCGAACAAGCATGCCTTCAAAGCGCTCTAGATCTGCTATCAGATCACCGTCTGTATTTGTGCTCAAAATGGTGGCGGGAAAATTGACGTCAGTCGGCTGGATCGTACCGCTGCCAATAACGCTGACTGTCATTGCCGTGACCTGTGTTTCCCCGAAGTATTCGGAAACGGCACCGGTAACATCAACACGATCACCGACGCTTACATCTGTCGTCGGACTGCTACCGTCGAAAACAAACACACCTTCAGACGTCGCCGGATCTGAATCCGGTGATTCCTGCTGCACATAAAATCCGCCCAGGTTGTTATCACCGTCGGCGTCATTGTCCTGAAAGTCGCCGGTAACAATGCCGGAAAACGAAACGGCCTGATTGACGATTGGACTGGATGTGCCTGCGCCCTGAATATCGACGATGGGAGTGGCAGTGGACGGTGCCGGCCCGGATGGTGATGGCGCGGTTCCACCTCCGACGCCACAAGCAGCAAGAAACAACACGGCCGACAACATGACCAGGGACCTCATGTCGGCATTCTAGCCCATGTCGAATAGTAATATTTCCGCTTCGCTTTTGGCGACGATCGACGTAGTAACCTCATTCTTGATCTGCACGCCGTCTCCAGTGGCAAGCATTTTCCCGTTGATTGTGAGATCACCATGGATCACTTGCACAAAAACTTTGTGAGCCTTATCCGTCGTGTGAGTAAGTTTCGTGCCAGGCTCGAGTACGCTTGCGTAAAGGTCGACGTTTTGATGGATGGTTATTGATCCGTCCCTGCCGTCCCGTGAACCGACGAGTTTCAAATTGTTCAATTTGTCCTCGCGAGTAAATTCGATTTGCTCATAGCCGGGTACCAGGTCCTTTTCTTCGGGAAACAACCAAATTTGCAACAGGTGCAGTTCGTCTTCCTGGGAGTGATTGAATTCACTGTGTTGTACGCCGGTGCCAGCGGTCATTCGCTGTACTTCGCCTGCTGTAATCACTGCACCGTT
>CAZVLT010000041.1:5019-6710 GCA_964628105.1 uncultured Woeseiaceae bacterium
ATCCACGCTTTGAGCGCTGCTGTTATTGAAAAGTTGTACATGGGTACGCCGATGACCAGGACGTCAGCGTTTCGGAGTTCCGCGACCAGCGCGTCCGAGAAATCCAGCGTTTCGCGCTGCTTTTCACTGCGTAGCTCTTCAGGCGTGAAGTTTGCCTCAATCCAGGCCTCATCCACAAAAGGTATGCCTGCGGCCAGGTCTCGATGAACGATGTCAGTCGCGCCGTAACGGTCTTCGATCGCGGAAATCAGGTTGTCGCTTAGATCGCGACTGACCGAGCCGTCAACACGGCCGCCGGAGCTGATCTTGAGTACCTGCTTGTTCGTAGCCTTCATGAGTGTTTCTCCATTGGCAGACTGACTATTTGGTAAAAGCCATTTTCGCTGTTGACAAAAACGAAATAAATACTACTCTGAAGATAATATTGTTCTCCTAAACGCAACAATATGGACAAGTTTGAGGATATTCAGGCATTTATTGCAGTCGTGGACGCAGGCAGTTTCACGGCGGCCGCGGAGAAGCTGAATTCTGCCAAGTCTGCGGTCAGCCGGCGCGTGTCGTCGCTCGAAGAGCGCCTGGGCGTGCAACTGTTGCGGCGTACGACGCGGGTTTTGAATCTGACCCAGACGGGCCGCAGCTTCTATGAGCACGGCACGCGCATCCTGGCCGACCTCGAAGAGGCGGAGGCTGCTGTTCAGCAGGAGCACGGCGAGCTGCGCGGCACGCTGCGCGTCGCATTACCGCTTTCTTTTGGGGTGCGTCACATGGGCGGTCCGATTGCGACATTTAGCAAGCTGCATCCGAAGCTCGAATTCGACCTGGACCTGAATGACAGGCGTGTCGATCTTATTGAGGAAAACGTTGATGTTGCGTTGCGTATCGGCCGGCTGGCGGACTCATCACTGATTGCCCAGCGCCTTTTTGACGTGCGCACCGTCATCTGTGCATCGCCACATTACCTGAACGTGCATGGCGTCCCCGCAACGCCGGACGATTTGCGAGAGCACCGCTGCCTGGTCTACTCGAATCTTGAGAACCCCGGTAACTGGGCCTACGAGGACGGCGCCGGCGAGCAGCACCTGGTGAAAGTGAACGCGGCGATGACTGCCAGCAGCGGGGACTTCCTGAGTAACGCCGCGGCGCACGGCATGGGCCTCATCATTCAGCCGACCTTTATCGCCTCCGACGCCATACGGCGTGGCAATCTCGTGCCTGTCCTGACGGATTACAAATGGCCGGTTTCGCCGGCTTATGCCGTATACCCGCCAACACGGCATTTATCGTTCCGTGTCCGGGCGTTCATCGATTTCCTTGCAGAAAAATTTGCGGGTATGCCGCAATGGGACCGGGATTGCGACGCCGCCTGTAATATTCAGGTGCCAGGGCCGGTCTAGGTACAGGAATGATGGTGACGAGGTTTATGAGATGGCATACATAACGAAACTCAAAATCCGGTCGTGGATGATTGTCTACCTGGGTTTCGCGGTAGCACTAGCCGCCGCGGGCAGCCATCAACGTATGCAGAGCGACTCTCTCGACGTCTCACCCGCGACTGATTCGTCCACACTGTCTGGCGACACCGTGTTTTTCACGCCAGCCGGCGATTCGGTTCGACGCGACGATATCTAGCTGCTGCACAATCGGCGCTTGAATGTGCCGTAATCCATTGTCCGTACTATAATCTCGTTGTT
>CAZVLT010000041.1:6810-13850 GCA_964628105.1 uncultured Woeseiaceae bacterium
ATTATGCGAAGATTTTTTTTGGCGTTGTTCTTACTGGCCGCATTCGGAAATGCTGGCGCAGAAAAGGTAGTTACCGAATTCCGCGGCAGTGGTAACACGATGACAGCGATTTTTACGGTTCAGTCCCCCTGGTTGCTGGACTGGCGTCTGGACGGGGATTACGACAGGTCGATCGCACTGGATATCACTCTGATCGAGGCATATACGGGCAGGCACGTAGGCCGGGTGCTGCACACGAAGCGTAAGGGCAACGGCCTCAAGTTGTTCAACGACGGTGGTTCGTATCAGTTACGCGTTAGCTCGACGCTGGCACGCTGGACAATCAAGATAAAGCAAATTGCACCTGAGGACGCAAAACTTTACACGCCAAGGTCGCAGAACTGACACTGCCAACACTATTCTGGTGGGCATGCGATCGTGACGAGCTTATGCGATCATGAGTCGCGTGAATCAACTTAGCAACAGCAAAGGCAGTTCAATTGTTGGCCTGGCGGCAGTCATCGTTGTCATCTACGGCATGCAGATGGCCAAGGTGTTGCTCGTCCCGTTTCTCATCGCAGCATTTCTTGCACTGATAACTGTGCGGCCAATGTTGTGGATGCAGCAAAAAAAGGGCGTGCCAAGTATCGTTGCGGCGTTGATCATCGTCATCGTGATCATGTTGATCCTGGCGGTCGTCGGCACAATACTCGGTAGTTCGATCGCCGACTTCACTGCGGCGCTGCCGGGTTACCAGGCCAGGCTGGACGGCATCGTTGATAGAGTGCTGGACTTCTTCGTCAAGCATCTCAACGCTGATGCGTCGATGCAGAATTTGGGCGATATGATTGATCCGGGATGGGCAATGGGACTCGTCGCTTCGATTCTTAACAGCCTGAAGGGCGTACTGACCAATACGTTCCTTATCATTTTCACGACAATCTTCATTCTGCTGGAAGCGTCCAGTGTCGGCACGAAAGTAGAGGCCGCTTTCGGGCGCAGCGCGAACTCGCTTGAGCGGCCCAGAATATTTCTTCAAAACCTGGGTCGCTATCTTGGCATCAAGACCATTGTCAGTTTTGCGACCGGCTTGTGTGCCGGCGTTCTCACATGGGCGATCGGCCTGGACTTCCCGCTGCTATGGGCGATGCTGGCGTTTCTCCTCAATTACATACCGACGATTGGTTCGATCATCGCAGCGGTGCCGGCTATTCTGTTGGCGCTGGTGCAACTCGGTCCGGCTGAAGCAGGCGCAACGGCGATTGGATTTGCGGCAATCAACGTAGTGTTCGGCAATGCTATTGAACCGCGCCTGATGGGCTACGGCGTTGGTATCTCGCCGCTCATCGTGTTTGTAGGTTTGGTTTTCTGGGGCTGGGTGTTTGGCCCGGTCGGCATGCTGCTGTCGGTGCCGCTGACAATGACGCTCAAGCTGGCGCTGGAGAGTGACGAGCGATCACGCTGGATAGCGATCCTTATCGGCTCAGAACGCGACGCGCAGTATGCGCTGAATTCCCGGGCCGATCTCAAGAACTGATTTCCGATTCCTTCGCTGATTGAGTACGAAATGAAAAGGCGTTACCTGCTCGCAATCATGCTGCTCGCAATACCCGTTTTCGCGGCGACTGAAGAACGCGACGCGAAGGCGATTGTTCGTGGCGCTATCGACCACTGGCGCGGGCTGTCGTCCTACACGGAAATAACGATGGTCATACATCGACCGGACTGGGAGCGCTCCATGACGATGCGCGCCTGGACCAAGGGCCAGGATAAGTCGTTGGTACGCGTTGTTGAGCCGAAGAAGGATCGCGGCAACGGCACGCTGATGGACAAAAAAAACATGTGGTCGTTTTCGCCCAAGATTAATCGTGTCATCAAGATTCCGTCGTCGATGATGGGGCAGAGCTGGATGGGCTCTGACTTTTCCAACAAGGATATCGCGCGTGCCGATGACATAGTCGACGAGTATGAGCATAAGATCCTGGGTGCTGATGTTATCGACGGCATTACGATCTATGAGATCGAGTCCATACCCTATGAGGATGCTGCGGTCGTCTGGGGCAGGGAGGTTCTTCGCATACGGGAAGATCACGTTGTCCTCGAGCAGTCGTTCTTCGATCAGGACGGCGAAATCGTCAAGAGCCTGGTGACCATAGAGGTCGCCGAGATGGGCGGTCGCACTATCGCAAAGCGGCAACGTATGAACAAAGTTGATAAGCCGGACGAGTGGACCGAGATTAGTGTGAATGTGGTCGACTACGAGGTCGAGTTGCGTGACAGTTTGTTCACACTATCCAACCTGCGCAACCCGCGGGACTGACATTTGAACATCGTTTTCAGGCTGGCCTGGCGCAATCTTTGGCGGCAACCGCGCCGAACCTGGTTGACAACTGGCGCGATGGTGTTCTCCAACGTCCTGCTTGTGTTCATGATGTCGCTCCAATTTGGCATGTACGGTCTCATGATCGACAATTCGCTGCAGATATTTACTGGCCACTTGCAGGTTCAGGCGCCAGGTTACAACGATGAGCAAAAAATGCGCCAGACGGTGCCTGACATTGTGCCGCTTGCCAACACTTTGCGAATGGAGTTGGGATCCGGGACCATCGCCGCGCGTGGCTGGGCGTTCGCGTTGTCCTCCAGCGAGGACCGTACCTACGGCATCGCCGTATACGGTGTGGAACCTGGGTTCGAGGCCAATGTTTCGAATATTCCGGGTCTCGTGAGCGAGGGCCGCTTTCTCGTCGACAATAATGCTGCAGAGATTGTCATCGGTAGTGTGCTGGCGCGTAATCTTCGTGTCGGCATTGGTGATGAGCTCACATTGATGGGCAATGGGCGCGATGGATCTTTCGCAGCCGCAGTGGTCGACATAGTCGGCATATTTGACAGCGGCGTAAACGATATCGACCGTAGTATCGCCGAAATACCGCTTGGCTTGTTCCAGGACACGTTTTCCATGGACGGGGCCGGTCATCAAGTCGTCATCGTCGGTGACGATCTTGCGAGCGTGCAGTTGTTGAAAACGCAGGTGGAGTCACTTCTGCCGGCCAGCGGCAACTCGGTCGTCAGGGACTGGAACGAACTTCAACCGGGTCTCAAACAAGCTATCCAGGCCGACATCAGTAGTTCATTCTTCATGTACGCCATCCTCGTGATACTGGTTGCTTTCAGTGTTCTGAATACAGTGCTGATGTCGGTGCTGGAGCGAACACGTGAGTTCGGCATCGTCATGGCGCTGGGGCTCAAACCCGGCAGGCTGGGTCGTCTCATAATGCTCGAAACAACGCTGATGGGATTAATGGGTGTCGTGCTCGGCGCATTCTTTGGGGCGCTGCTGATATCGTGGTTTACCAGTAACGGTCTCGCGATCCCCGGTATGGAGGAGATGGCAGCGCAATTCAATTTACCGGCGAGAATGTATCCGAAGGTCAGTCTTCTTACGCTGCTGGCCGGTCCGTGCATCGTCTTCCTCTTTACATTGTTTGCCGCTGTTTATCCCGCATTGCGACTTCGCCGCCTGCACATCGTCGAAGCGATGAGGGTTGCCTGATGCGATTGCTCGGTATTCTCGGCCAACTGGCCTGGCGCAATCTGTGGCGAAACCATCGCCGCACGATCATCATGCTGGGCGCAATCAGCGTCGGCGTCTGGGCGATGATTTTCATGACGGCGCTGACGCGCGGCATGGTTGACCAGATGATCAGTGACGGCATCAAGGCTTTACCGGGCCATGTGCAAATGCACCACGCAAGTTATCTTGACGATCCCAGCGTTGCGAACCGTCTCCCGATTTCCGATGCAGAACTGGCACAGCATTTTGACTCGGCCGGTATCCGGGCCTGGGCCAGTCGCGTTCGTGTGCCGGCCGTGGTGACGAGCGAGCACGATTCAAGAGGCGTTACGCTATTGGGTATCGATCCACGAGCCGAGCGTGAGATTCTGTTTGTCGACTACGACGACACGGAAGGTCGTTTCCTCACGGACGAAAATGACAACGGAATTGTCATTGGCAAAAAGCTGGCGAAGATTCTGGACACCGGGATAGGCAAACGTGTCGTCGTGATGAGCCAGGATCCAGACAACGATATCGCCGATCGGGGCTTCCGGATTGTCGGCTTGTATGTGGCCGGTACTAGTGCTGTCGAAGAAGCGTTTGCATTTGTTGGCAAGGTAACAGCGCAGAAGATGCTGCGAATTGGTGACTCAACGACGGAAGCAGTTTTTCTCGGCGACGATTATCGCGATGTGGAGTTCGTTTACGAGACGGTTGCCAGCGCCGTAGGCGATCGTGTGTCAGTAACCCGATGGTATGACGTGAACTCCTATCTCGGCACGATGATGAAAGTGATGGATGGCTTCGTGCTGGTCTGGGTGGTGGTGATATTTCTCGCATTATCATTTGGGCTGGTGAACACATTAGCAATGTCCGTGTTCGAGCGTGTGCGCGAAATCGGCTTGATGCTCGCACTGGGTATGAAGCCTGGGAGCATTCTCGGGCAAATCGTCATCGAATCGATGTTGTTGCTGGTTCTCGGGCTTGCCGCCGGAAATTTTCTGGCCTGGGCGACGGTTGTGCCACTGGAGGGCGGCATCGACATCTCGGTTGTCGCGGAAGGGATGGAAATGATGGGCGCTGCCAGTGTCCTGTACCCAAAGCTGACTCTCAACGACATGATTCTCGCGAATGTTGTCGTGTTGTTACTTGGGCTTCTGGCCAGTCTTTCGCCGGCTTGGCGCGCGTCGCGTTATGAGCCGGTGGAAGCAATTACAAGGGTTGAATAATGATTGCTGTACGTTGCGTAGATCTTTGCAAAACATATCGACAGGGTGACCAGGACATAAAGGCACTGGATCATGTCAGCATAGAAATTGCCAAGGGCGGCTTCGTCTGTCTGTCAGCGCCATCGGGCGGCGGCAAGACAACTCTGCTGAATGCGATTGGCGGCCTTGATACTCCCGATAGCGGTGAGGTGTACATTGCCGGTGAGCGAATCGATAATCTTGGTAAAGGTGAACTCGCCGACCTGCGTTTACGGCACATCGGTTTTGTTTTTCAGGCCTACAATCTTATTCCGGTCCTGACCGCGCGTGAAAACGTTGAGTTCGTGATGCAAGTACAGGGAGTACCTGCAAGCCAACGAAGAAACGAATCAACGGCGATCCTCAACGAAGTTGGCCTGCAGGGCCTGGAGAATCGTCGACCTGCTGAAATGTCCGGCGGCCAGCAACAGCGTGTTGCCGTCGCGAGAGCGATCGTATCGCGGCCCGATCTCATCCTGGCGGACGAACCAACTGCAAACCTGGATTCCAAAACGTCTGACGGACTGATGGAATTGTTTACGCAACTCAATGAGCATCACAACACGACATTCGTTATTGCTACGCACGATCAGCGCGTGATGAGCTACGCCAAACGCCTTGTCCGCATGCTCGATGGACGCATTGTGGAAGACCTGGACCAACGTGCTGCCTAGATTATTTCTGTTGCTGCTTATCCCGGGGTTCGTATTCGCAGATGACAGCAAGACCGAAATAGGCGGTCATATGAAGTTACGCGTGGTCGGCCAGACTTATCCGTCCGACAGCCTGATACGCGACCGCGCCGGCAGCAGTTCCGTCGATACCCAGGGCGAGCTACGGCTGAACTTCGAAGCCCAGATGGGCCGCTGGTCTTTCGATGCGAACTATCAACTTGCCGCACTGAATGGGGAAACGTTTCAATCATCCGATGACAAGCGACGCCTCTTCAATCTGACCTCGGTCATCGATTCGGGCAACACATCGGCGCTGCTGCACAGGCTGGACCGTCTCTGGGTTGGCTACACGAGCGAGAAAACGGTGGTGCGATTTGGCCGACAGGCGCTGACCTGGGGCAACGGGCTGTTCTACGCGCCGATGGACCTCGTCAATCCGTTTAATCCTGCAACCATAGACACGGAATACAAGGCCGGCGACGACATGCTGTACGCGCAGTATCTACGTGCTGGTGGTTCAGACTTGCAGTTGGCCTACGTTATTCGCCGCGATTTAATGAGCGGCGCCGTCGACGCGGATAAGGCGACGATTGCTGTCAAATATCATGGAAGCGTCGGCGAGTGGGAATACGATACGTTGATCGCTCACAACTATGGTGATCCTGTTGCAGGCGTCGGTGCGAGGCGCAACATCGGCGGCGCCGTGTGGAGCAGCGATATCGTTTTCACAGACACGGAGAGCGGCATCCATGTTCAGCTCGTAACCAATCTGAGTTACTCATGGAACTGGGCTGGCAAGAACATGAGCGGCGCGCTTGAGTATTACTTTAATGGCTTCGGCCAGTCCGGTGGCAATTATGATTTGCTGGCGCTGGCGAACAACAGGACCGAGTTGTTTGCTTTGGGACGACATTATGCGGCGGGTAGCGTTACGATCGAAATGACGCCGCTATGGGTGCTATCCCCGACGATTCTCGTAAACATTCGCGACCCAAGTGCATTGTTCCAGCTGGTGACGAACTACAGCCTGTCAGACAACATGACATTGCTCGGCAGTATTAATTTGCCGCTGGGTGCCAGCGGCACCGAATTCGGAGGAATTCAGTCGGCCACGCAGATGCGGGTCAGGTACTTCTCCATTGATGTTGGCGTGTTCGCTCAAATTGCCTGGTACTTCTAGTTGTTCTTCTCGTCCAGCAGTTGCTCCATTTCGTCCATGATGGCGTTCATCTTGGAGACAATAGCCAGGTACGGTTCCGGCTTGGCAAGATCGACGCCCGCATTCGCCAACAGTGTATACGGATAATCTGAACCACCTGCCCGCAGCAGATTCTTGTAATTTTCGACACCAGTCTCGCCCTCTTCCACTATCTTGGCGTAAAGCGCCGTGCCAGCCGTCTGCGATGTCGCGTACTGAAAAACATACATGTTGAAATAGAAGTGTGGCACGAACATCCACTCATTCGTGTACAGGTCGTCAATGACGACAACGCCTTCGTCATGGCCGTGGTAGCGGCGCAGAATTTCTCCGTACATTTCAGTTATGCGATCACCGGTCAGCGCTTCGCCTCTCTCCGTAGCTTC
>CAZVLT010000042.1:0-5538 GCA_964628105.1 uncultured Woeseiaceae bacterium
CGGATATTGCGTGGGCTTCGGCCAGGCGCTCATCAAGCGCAATTGCCTTGTCAACGAGGGGGCGCGCAATTGCAGTTGCCTCGGCCTGCGGAATGTCGCCGTAAGATCCTATGCTGTCCGAGAGCAGATGCGTTACCAGGGCCTTCTGCGCCAGCGCAGGCGCGTACTCGCCGTCGATATCCAGCGCCTGGTCGAGCAGACGGGACGCCTCTTCCATTTTCTCTTTATCGCGAGTGTAAATTTTCTGTCGTGCGACCAGGTACAGGTCATAGGCTTCGATTGAGGTTTGACTGGTCTCTTGCACGACGGTGCCGATTATCTCCGTTCGCAGGGCGCCGCTGATCGCTGCCGCGATCTCGTCCTGCACTGCAAATATATCGGTTAACTCCCGGTCGTAGGTTTGTGAGTACAGGTGAAAACCGTTCGCCGCGTTGATGAGCTGCGCCGTGACACGAATTCGATTGCCGGCTTTCCGTACCGAGCCTTCAAGAATATGGGATACCCTCAAAATCTCGCCGATCTCGCGCAGGTCCCTGTTTTGTCCCTTGAACGCAAATGAAGAAGTGCGTCCCGCGACCTGCAAGTTCGGGATCTGGGCCAGGACGTTGAGCAACTCCTCAGACAAGCCGTCGGCGAAATATTCCTGGTCGCCCTCGGGCGAAAGGTCCTTGAAAGCCAGAACGGCGATGGACTTCTCCGTAACCAGCGCCGATTCGGGAATGTTTTCCGGAGCTAATTGCACCGGTGAATCAAAGAACGCCCGATCAACAACGGTCAAGGCAATGAGCGCTAAGACCATGGCGATCGTAATCTGGTCCAGTTTCCGGCCGGTCTTGTGTGTAACCGAAACAGAACGATCGACATCCTTCTCTCGCCGTATCCCATCGGGCGTAATTTCATATGCCCACGAGAAAACGAGCGTGAGTGGCAGGCCCAGGGCAAACGCGAGCAGGAAGACCTGCAGCACCCAGGCGGGCGCTGTAATCGCCTCGAGGACTAACTGGGCGATCTGCAGCACCAGCCAGGCAGCGACGAGGTAGGCCAACGCCACGCGAAAAACGTTGCGTCGCTTCAGCTCGTTTATAATTTGGCTCAATCCAGATTCCCTTTATTGTTTTTCGATGCTGAGTATAGCGCCGAAACGAAAGCTTGTTATTCCTTTCGATATCCAAGAATATCAAGTAAGCAAAATCTGGCAACAGCGTCCGTAGCGCACCATGGCAAACGTTCTCATCGCATATTCAACGACCGACAAGCACACGCAGAGTATCTGCGAGCGGATCAGGCATGTGGTTGAGGCGCAAGGCCAAAGAGTCGTAATGACAGCGATCGACGATGCGACTGATATTGATCCGGAGTCATTCGACAAGATCGTTATCGGCGCGAGCATTCGCAACGGCAAGCATCGTCCGCACGTCCATGAATTCATCACGAAGAACCAGCAATGCCTTGAGAGCAGGCCGAGTGCGTTTTTCTCAGTGAGCCTCGTTGCTCGCAAGCCGGAAAAAAATGAACCAGAAACCAACCCGTACATGCAGAAGTTTCTTAAACAGATATCCTGGCAGCCACAAACGCTGGCGGTATTCGCCGGAAAAATCAATTACCCGATTTATTCGTTTTGGGATCGCCAGATTATTCGTCTCATCATGTGGATGACGAACGGGCCGACAGATCCCGACGCAGTTGTCGATTTCACCGATTGGAATAAAGTTGATGAGTTCGGCCGTTTGATTGCAGAGCTATGAATGGTCTAACCCGCATTCGCGATGCAGCGGTTCCGGCAAGGTCCACTTGGGATGATCAGTATCCACGAATTCGCTCGCGCTGATTGATCCACCTTTTCTGCGCAACCAATCTACTATCAAATCACGTGCCAGCGGGTCGTCCAGTTGTAATTCAAAGCCGCCTTCAGGCATCACGGATGTCAGGACTTGATCTCCGCCGAGGGCCAGGTAATTGACGACGGCCACACCGACGGAATCCGAATCCTGCACTCCTCGCCCACCGGTTAGCCAAATGTTGACGGTCATGTTTGTGTCGGCGCACTCGACGAGTACGCGCATGCCTGAGAACCCGATTCGCGCTTCACCTCTGTGTGCCTGTTCTGATATGACTCGCCGCAACTCGGCACCAGAAAGTTCGATCACTGACACCGTGTTATCGAATGGGGACATCTCAAAAACATCGCCAAAGGTCAGGTCGCCGGCAGGCAGGTCTGCTCTAATGCCGCCGTTAATCAGGTGAATAGCAATGTCTGCATCGGTGGATTCCAGCATCGCGTCGGTATACAGATTACCCAACGATGAATCCGGGCTTTCGGTGCGTTCGAAAGGGGTCTCAAGGACTATGCCGATTTTCTCTCGTTTGATCTCGCTCGCGAAATCAGCTGCTCGATTCGCTATCGCAAGGACACCCAGATCGAGTGCAACTATTTGTCCCTCGTATTGCGAACTTTGCGTTACAAACGTGGGCGGAAAAACCTTCCTGCCAGTTAGCGAGCGAGTGTCGCGGTTTACAGTTAAGTCGACACGACTGAAAGCAATCGTTCTTGAGTAGCTTGACGTAATCGAGATGCCGTTAACGACATGCGCGATGCCCTCATGTACATGGCCGGCGAAAATATGGTCAACGAGTCCCACGGGCAAAGCGCTGGCGACCTTGAAAATTTCATCGTGCATGTTACATGACGAAGTGTCAGTCGGGTCGCTGAACTCAGTGCACTCGCCGCCGGCGTGAGCTGTGACAATGATAATCACTGCGCCAGCTTCGCGTAGAATTCGGGCTTCCCGCTCGATAGCGTCCGTGAGCGGCGCCACGGCCAGGCCGGATGCGTTCGCAGCAATCACGTTAGTCAGTGCGTATTCGGACATTACTCCGATAATGCCAACGTTAACGCCTGCAACATCGACCATCACCGCTGGTTGCACGTTGTCCCAGTTGACGGGCTGGCCAGTTGATTGATCAATCAGGTTTGCGGCCAGGAAAGGAAAAGCGGCCTCTGTTGCGCGCTGTTTCAGTGCACCGCGTGGATCGTCGCTGTCCGTTTCCGGAATCGGCTTGGGGCCGACTGGGCCGAAATCGAATTCGTGATTGCCGACAGCCGCGGCCGCATAGCCGAGCGCGTTGTACGCATCGACCATGGAGGCCCCTTCAGAGAGGTTCGACTCAAGCGTGCCCTGCCACATATCACCGGCGTCGATCAGCAGCACCGCGCCACCATCTTCGGCCCGTGCAGCGCGCAGGGCGTTAACGTAGCCGGAAATCGTCGTCAGGCCGCCGCGGTCGCCCTTTGGAAGCAACTGACCGTGCACATCATTTGTGCCAATGACAGAAATCAAGACTTCGTCTGCCGTGTTGTCGCTAGTAGGCGAGCAAGCGATGAGCAACAGCAGAAACGCGATTATTGTGAGCAGGGTGCGATCCATCGCTGACGATCATACCCCGCCGAATGCCACGCCACTGAGTTTGGCCATGTCGTCCTTCCAGGTAGTGAGGTCCGACTGGCAAAGCTTCGACAGTTGATCATGTCCACAGGCCCGCGCGAGTATTTGCATAAGCGTGACGGACGTCGCGAAGAAAGTAGCAAGCCGCTTGGCGCCGGCATCTGTATCGAGCAACGCACGCAGTTCGGGCTTTTGAGTCGCAACACCCGTCGGGCAGTTATTCGTATTGCACATGCGTGCCCCGATACAACCGACGGCCTGTATCGCGGAATTCGCAACAGCGACGCCGTCGGCACCCAGTGCCATCGCTTTGGCGAAGTCCTCCGGCACGCGTAAGCCGCCCGTGATAATTAGGGTGACGTCGCGGCCGGAACTCTTGTCCAGATGGCGACGGGCACGCGCGAGTGCCGGGATGGTAGGGACACTGATATTGTTGCGGAACAGTAGCGGTGCTGCTCCCGTACCACCGCCACGGCCGTCGAGGATAATGTAGTCCGCGCTGGCTTCCAGTGCGAAGTCGATATCATTCTCGATATGTTGCGCAGACAGCTTGAAGCCTATCGGTATGCCGCCGCTGCGTTCGCGGACCTCATCGGCGAGTTTCTTGAAATCCTTCGCAGTCGCCAGTTTGGCGAACGTTGGTGGTGAAATAGCATCTTCACCGACATTCAGTCCACGGACCTCCGCGATCTTCTCCGTGACCTTCGCGGCCGGCAGGTGACCGCCGGTTCCTGTCTTTGCGCCTTGCCCGCCCTTGAAGTGAAATGCCTGCACTTGTTCGACAAGCGCCGGATCCCAGCCAAACCGGGCTGAAGCATACTCGTAAAAGTAGCGCGAGTTCGCAGCCTGCTCTTCGGCCAACATGCCGCCTTCGCCGGAACAGATTCCGGTACCGACCAACTCGGCGCCCTGCGAAAGTGCAACCTTCGCCTCCTGTGACAAGGCGCCAAAACTCATATCGGATACAAACAGGGGAATATTGAGCGTCAGTGGCTTGCCGGCCCGTGGGCCAATTACCAGCTCGGTGCCGACATCCGCATCGTCCATCAGTGGCTTGGTTGCAAACTGGGCTGTAAGAAACTGAATGTCAGTCCACCGTGGAAGCTCCGTGAGGGGAACGCCCATGGCGCCCATTTCACCGTGATGGCCGGTCTTGGTGAGTCCATCTCGTGCCATCGGATGAATTCGCGCGACAGTCGGCTCCTCGGGTGTCGGCACCGCTTTCGGCGGCCCATCTTGCCGCGTCTGTGGCGAGAGGTCTCCGACTTTGGCGGTGCCGAGCCGCGTATGGCTGCCGTCACAATACGGCGGATTGTTTGTTGCCTTGCACTGACATAGAACGGCCTCGCTGTCCTCCTCAACCGTCACGGCGAGCGGCGTGATCGTGGTTACGCGGTGCGAGCCGTCGCAAAATGGCTGGGCAGCTGAACGGCCGCACGCGCACCAGAAATATTTCTCGCCGGCTTTTAGCTCGGTCTTGGCGGGTTTTGTTTCGGCGATAATGGGCTGATTGGGCTTTTTTCCCGACATTATTGATCCCTGCGATTGGCCGACTCCAGTCATCGGACTCTAGCGGATTATGAAGTCGATCGCAGAAAATATGTATCCGCCTAGCGCTCCGCCAACAAAGTATCGAGGTAGTTGAACGCAGCATCCGATTCTGATTGCACCAGCGCGAACAGGGCTTCTTCGCGGACATCCATATCGAGCTGCCGGTTTTCAATCACGTTACGAAACCACGCGACGTTTTCATCGATCGATATGAGCCCGTGGTCTGTGATTTCGGTCTTCGCCGATACCGGGCAATTCGAACTGAGTGCCCTGATATCCACGGGCTTGCCGTTTTTGAAGCGCGCGTAGATTTGCACGACTCCCGCTTCCGACACGCAATCATTATTGTTTGAGAAGCTGATATGGCGGCCGTCCAGATCGCAGCCGGTGTTGGTGCGCGCTCCTCGCCGCCACGAGAAGCAGCACATCCGGGCGACCGGACCTACCTCGTCAATTTGCCATGTGTGCCAGCCGTCGGCCCTGGCAGGAAGAAACGCCGCGGCATATAGCTGGCTCCAGGCGAGCGTCCCGATCAATAACATCA
>CAZVLT010000042.1:5638-12611 GCA_964628105.1 uncultured Woeseiaceae bacterium
ACCTTTATCATGTCCGGAGATCAGCATTCCGTCCAGCGCCGCTTCGCGGATGTCCTCTGACGTAGCGCCGCGGTAGATCTCAACCAGCGTTGATTCGACCTGCGCGCCACCGACAATGCCCATGGCCTCGATGGCCTGCGTCTGCAAATTGACATCACTGCCATCCAGTGCGAGTTCACGAAGTGATTCAAAATCGCCGGAGATAGCATACGCATCGATCAACGATTCTGAAGCGCCAGTACGGCTACGCAGTTCGCGTAGCTCCTCGCGGGCACCCATTACGCCGAGCATGTCGACTGCTTCTTCGAAGTCATCGCCTTCGGCTCTAACGGCTATATCGAAAACAGCCTTCTTGTCGCCGGCAATCATGAAGGCTTCGAGTACCGCATCACGAGCATCACGGGTTCCGTTTTCATAAATCGAACCAAGACTCGACAACGCTTCCACATCACCACCGATGCCGATCATGCGGATCGCTTCGAGCTGCAAATCACCGTTTTCCTCACGAGCAAAGTTGACCAATGTTGTTTGTGCTTCTACCGAGTCGATTTGGCTGAGTATGAACAGCGCACGTTCTTTGACTTCGTTGCTGTGATTGGCGGCAAGCACCTTGCTTACAAGCGGGAGAGCTTTTTCTTCGGGCGCATGCATCAAGGCCTCTATTGCTGCGATTTTCAATTCCTCAGAGACATCGCTCACTTCAGATTGCGCAATGCTATTCGCTGACAGCAACGACGTTGTCGAAATGAGTATTAGTTTTGCCAGGGTTTTCATAAGTTGATCCTTAAAATCAGGTTGAATGTGTCTCATCTGATGATTTACTAGCCAACTTGGTTAGCATCACATTCAATTCAAACGCGAGTTGTGCCCGCAGCGCTGCGGCATCTTCCGGTGCGATATCCGACGCTGCAAGTCGTAACAATATGGGTTCGAACGCCCGCAGTACGCGTGCCAGTTTCGGGGCGTTGTTTTCTTCCGCCGCATATTCAAAAAGCCGATTTTGCTCGATGATCTGCAACACGAGCATAGTTCCGTCAGTGCTCTGGTCCAGGGTCGAGATCTGCTGCCGACTGTCACGAAAATGAACCTGCAGCCCGCGCGTGAAGGCGGCCGGAATTACATTGGCTTGAATGGGGATCTGTGCGACGCGTGGTGGAACGGTGTATCCGTTATCATCGGAAACGAAGAAGCCGATACCAACTCCAATTGCCAGCGCAGCGGTCACCGCCATGCCCCAGAAAAACGAGGTCGGGTGCCAGTGTGGTTCAGGCTTTTTTTCGCGGCCTCGCTCCAGCGCCGCAGCTTCATCAATGACGTCATGCCATTGCTGCACGACATGCGTCGGTGCCGAATGGATGTCCGCGGCATGCGCGGCTACGAGTTTCTGTAGATCGTCTTTCTTAAGTTCGTCATTCATAACATTCTCTCTGCATGTCCTGCATGCTCACGCGGAGCTTCTTCACCGCGCGAAATAAGGCCTGCTTTACGCGGCCTTCGTTGATGCCCAGTTCAACCGTAATTTCCTTAAGTCGCCACTGCTCCAGGTGCTTGAGAACAAAGCAGACGCGCTCGACCTCGGTCAGTTGAGAGAGGGCATTTGCAAGATCGCCCTCAAGCTCATGCTCTTCCCGCACTCGATCGGGCGCGACGGTGTCGTCCTCGACGTCCATTTCAAGTGGCTCGAAGACGCCGGGTTTGCTCTTGCGGATAATGCCGAGGGCAGCATTGATCGCGATTCGGTGTATCCAGGTATCCAGGCGGGCAGACTGTTCAAACTGATGACGCTTGTTCCAGGCGTTGAGCAGGGCATCCTGTACCGCGTCGGCCGCCATATCGGGATTACGCGTAATTTTCAGGCATGCCGAATACCAGCGATCCGATCTTGCCGATATCGCCTCATGAAAGTCTGCTTGCGTCGGCGCGGCGCCGATCTTCATTACTGCCACCATTGAAGCTTTGATGCGGTATTTGGGGAAAAGGTTAGCAAAGGCAACCCCTGAATCGCGAGGGTGACGAGCCTGGATGGAGCTACCCCGTGCGAGAAAGCCAGGAGCCGCCGAGCACCAATGTGTCGATAATGCCGTGCGAAAGCACCAGCGGAAGCAGGCTGCGCTGACCTCGGGTCATAAAGTACACCCCCAACGCGGTACCGATCGCACCCGTCATTAGCATACCTGTGCCACCCTGGGATGCGTGCCCGGCGCCGAACAGAACGCCTTGCGTCAAACTGACAACAGCGATATTCATTCGTCCCTGTAAACCGAACGCCACTTCGAGGCGTGAAAGTAACATCCCGCGAAATACCAGTTCTTCGCCGAAGGCGATGAATACCCAGGTGAGTACGGTGATGTCCAGCAGGAAAAACCACACGTTGTCTGGCAGCTGGCTGATCGCCGACGATTGTTCAGGTGCGCCAAATATTCCTGCTCCAACTACGCCCCCGGCGATCATGGCAAGCACCGTCACACCCATCACTTCCATGGTCCTTGAGGCGAGCGAACTGCCCCGGAATACAGTCGTCCAACCGACATCCGAGAGCGCCTGCCGACGCCAGCGTAGGAGGGCGACAACGACCAAGATCCCCACCGCCATCGATAGCACGCCAATGTACTTAACGCCCTGGAAGCGCAAGGACCAAACAGACCCGACGGCCACGAGGAGAATCGCCGCATCCAGCAATGCCTGTTTCCTGCTAACCATTAATCCTCCATTACGCTTGATTTTGGTTGAAAATAGAATTAGAATCTTATTCTATTATGAATCCAATACCAGAGTCAAGAAGTCCCGTAACCGCGCCACAGCAACATCGCTCGGCGCAAACGCAGAAGAGGATCCTGGATGTCGTCGAGAAACACCTGCTTGGCGGGACATTTGACGACATTACGGTTCAGGACCTCGTCAGCGAAGCAGGCAGTTCCGTGGGTGCGTTTTATGGGCGGTTCGCCAACAAGGCAGCCGCGATGTACCGCTTCTACGATGATCGCTGCCATGATCTCGAAGACCAGGTGACCGCGGTGCTGGATCCTGATCGCGCCGAATCCCTTGCCGAATTGCTAGAGATATTCACCAAGACAGTCGTGCACCGGACGTTTGCCTACGCGCCGATTATCAAGTCAGATTCCCTACGGCTGGCAACGGATACGGACAGTCCATTCACACTCCGCGCACGTGAGCTAAATACGCGTCTGTTAAATACGGTAAGACGGTGCCTGGACGCCCGGCAGGGCGAGATGGCGCATCGTTCCAGCCACGAGACGGCACTCTTTGTGCTCGCACTGGTTGGCGGCATGTCGCGCGACGCGGTTGTCAGCGGTGGCCGATTGGTCGACGACCCTGGCGAGTTCAACGCCGAACTATTCGCTCGCGAACTGAACCGCGCCGTGGCGGGGTATCTTGGTGTGGTAGCAAGAAAGAGCTAGCCAATAGTTAAAACCGTCGCTACTGCCAGCTTTTGTGTTTTGCAGGCAGGTACCGACTGCCCTACGAATAGCAGTCGTGAGTACGTTGCATTCAGAGAACCTCTTTCGCAGGCAGGCTATCCGGTCTTTGTCGAAAAGACCTTTTGGCCGACCTATTGGAGCTATACCGCGGCCATGGCTTTGGCTCGCGAGTTTGATAGTCACTCTGTTCGTCGCGGCGAGTGTCTTTGTTTCGACATCTGAGTATTCGCGCAAAGAGTCGGTGCGCGGTTGGCTCGTCACGCGTGAAGGCGTCGTGCGGATAACCCACAGCTCGGCGGCTGTCGTCAAGAAAATTGTGATCAAACCCGGTGATTCTGTGCAACCGGGTGACCCCCTCATATATTTGTCGCAAGAGACGATTCTTGAGAGCGGCGGCGGAAAAAACGAACAAACGCTAAATCAGTTGCGAAAGGCGTTGGACGAAATCGATGTGCGACAGCGACTATTGCGTGAGCAACACGATATCGACAAGTCCTCTGTTACAGGTCAATTGGAAGATATCGATGCACAAGCGGAGGTACTCGCGCGACAAATTCAAGGGCAGCAACGACGTGTTCAAATGGCGAACGATAAAGTTGATCGACTGCGTGCGGCAAACCGCAAAGGCGCCGTCGCCCACTGGGATACGATTCGCCAGGAAGATGAACTCGGCGCATCGCGCCAACAATTGAATCAACTACAACAAGACGCGATCGCGCTCGAGCGCGAACGCAAGCGACTGCGTGGCCGGGCCGCCAGCCTGCCGTTAGACACAGAATCCTCTCTTTCCCTATTGCGATCACAACGCACCCAGCTATTTCAGGAAATCGCCGAACACGAAGCGCAGCGACTCGCCGTGCTGCGCTCACCGATCGGTGGCGTAGTGGCATCTGTCGAGGTTTTCGCCGGCAATGGCGTAAGACCACAACAACTCCTGGCAACAATATTGCCGCACGACCTCGAGCTGGTCGCAGAGGCCTACGTGCCTTCGCGTGCCATCGGATTCATTCAATCCGGTCAGGCCGTTCGCTTGATGTACGACGCGTTTCCGCAGCAAAAGTTTGGCGCATTTGCAGGCCAGATTGAGCACGTTTCAGACTTTGTGCTGCTGCCTTCGGATATTCCGCAAACGTTCCCGTTGCGCGAGGCGACTTACAAAATCGTTATCGCTATTGAATACCAGGCTGTTGATATCGGTGCGATACGGACGCCGCTTCGACCCGGCATGTTACTGGTAGCGGAGATTGTTCTTGAAAAGCGAAGTTTCGTCGACTGGTTACTGGAACCGCTAAAGCAGCGTCGTAAAGCGGTCGGATAAATGACGGTTGGATCGACGCAGCGACCGTTGCTCCGCATGAGCGGAGCTCGTGTCATGTCTGTGACTCGTCAGTCCAGCGCGACAGAATGTGGCCTGGCCTGCGTCGCGATGGCCGCGAATTTCCTCGGCTCAGGCGCCGACATTACCCAATTGCGACGAGATCACGCCGTATCGTTAAAAGGGGCGACTCTCAAACACATCGTTTCTGTCTGCAACGACCTGCAACTATCCACTCGAGCCGTCACTTGTCGCGTTGCCGAGCTCGGGAAATTGCGCATTCCGTGCATCTTGCATTGGGGATTCAATCACTTTGTAGTGTTGGTATCAGCTGGGCGAAAACACATTGTGATTAACGATCCGGCACGCGGCACCGTCAAGGAGACCTACGCGACCGCCGGAAAAATCTTTACCGGCGTGGCGCTTGAAGTGTCACGCGCATCAGACTTCAAGCCAGCCAGACAACCGTTGCAATTGAAGTTAACGAACCTTGTTGCCATGCACGGCGACATCGCCGTCAGCTTCTCGGCAGGGCTGGTGCTGGCGCTAGTCTGCGAAGCCCTGGTACTTACCACGCCGTTCTATCTGCAAATAGTAATCGACGAGGTTTTGCAAAACGGTGATCGACTACTGCTGAATACGCTGGCCGTCGGTTTCGCCACGCTGGTGTTGTTTCAGGTGGTTGCCAACACCATGCGACAACTGACATTTCAATACCTCAGTCAGGTCACTGTCTTCGACATTACCGCGCGCGTGTTGCATAAACTAATGCGATTACCGCTCACTTACTTTCGCAGCCGGGAACTTGGCGATGTGCAACATCGCATTCAGTCATTGAGTCGAGTACAGAGTTTCGTCGTGCACTCTGTGCCCGCTTTGGCGCTCGACGCGCTGTTCGTCGTCTTAGTCACAGGCCTGATGGCGGTGTATGCGCCCGATCTAATGATGCTGGTTATAGTTGCCGCACTTTCCTGGTGCTTTTGGCGTGCGGCCGTTTTTTCTTTCAGTCTGCGCCTTGCTCACGACATTGCGCAGGCGGAGTCGTCGGTACAAACGCACTTCCTGGAAACGCTACGTGCAACACTAACTATCAAAATGGCGAGCGGCGAGGCTGCCCGAGAGACGGAATGGCGCAATCTGTTTGCGAACGCAATTAATGCGCGGATCAGGGCGGGCAACGTGAGTATTCTGGATAACGCATTGCGCTTGGCTCTTTTTCAGGGTGTACGCGTTGCGGTGATATACCTGCTGGCCAAAAGAGGTATCGATGGTCAGATAAGTATCGGCATGATGTCCGCCTTCGTCGCTTACCTTGGAATGTTTAACACCCGAATCAGCGGAATAGTCGACCGAGTTTTCGAATACAAGCTGCTCGACGTACCGTTAGGTCGCCTCACCGATATCGTATTTGCCGACTCGGAGCGCTCAGGCCGGCGTAGCAAGGTGGGCGATGCCGCATCCGGCCCAATCGTGCTGAATAACGTTTCTTTTCGCTACGCACAAGACGAATTACCTGTTCTCACGGACTGCTCCTGCGAAGTCCCCGAGGGCGGTTTTACGGTAATCGCAGGTTGCTCCGGGTCGGGCAAGAGCACCTTGCTGCGACTTATAGCTGGAGTGGAGCCAGTGTCCGGCGGTGAGTTGTTGGTAGGCGGTACGGCCGTCAGCGAATGGCATGTACAAGATCTGCGCTCACGGATAGCCACAGTGTTTCAAGGTGATTGCTTGTTGAAAGGTTCCGTGGCTGAAAATATCGCCTTGTTCGCCTCAGAGATAGACCGGCAGCGAGTACGGAGTTCGGCGCGAGATGCCTGCATCGCAGCGGAAATCGAGTCGATGCCGATGGCATATGAAACGCGAATCAGCGACTTGGGGTCCTCGTTGTCGAAAGGACAGACACAGCGAATTTTACTCGCTCGTGCCTTGTATCGGAGGCCGAAGCTGCTGTTATTGGACGAGGTAACAAGTGGCCTTGATAGCGCGATGGAAAAACGCGTTATCGAGTCTATTGTGCGTCTCGACGCGACGAGGATCGTAGTTGCTCACAGCGACCTCATGATGCAAGCCGCTCACGAGGTTCTGTGGCTAAGCAATGGAACCCTGCAATCATCCCTGCCTGCTGCTGCTCAATCGCACGATAATGTCATGGACGACAAGGCCTGAAAGAAACCCCGGAAGCGATTCGTTTAACGTTTCGTTAAAACCCAACATCCTCCAG
>CAZVLT010000042.1:12711-13799 GCA_964628105.1 uncultured Woeseiaceae bacterium
AAGAAACCCCGGAAGCGATTCGTTTAACGTTTCGTTAAAACCCAACATCCTCCAGCTAATAGCAACCGTAAGACCGACCGCCATACAAGAGCCTATCGCCAAAGTACTGGTGCGGCGTTTCAAGATGACATTGAACATTGCAGGTCCAAGAGACGAGGCGAGCATCGATAGAGCAAAAATTATCAAGGCAAAAACACTTGATGAAAAGAATATCGCAGCAAGTGCGGCCAACATTCCCACAACAAAGGTCACTACCTGCTGATATCGAACACCAAAGCGCGCGGACATCTTTTTATAGAAGCCCGGTGCAACATCAATCGCCAGTGAGCTCGACGACACAAGTACTTGTGAATCCGCAGTTGATGCAATTGCCGAAAAAATACCTGCCAAAACTACCCCGACAAGCCAAGGATCAAAATTCTGAAACGCATAGATGGGGAGCGCTTGTTCAGGATCGTCAATTCCTGGTATCAACAACCTTGCGGCCATGCCGAATAGCGCCATACATTGCCATGTGTACTGAACAAAGAAAATATAAATCCATTTTGCTTTGCGCACCTCCTCAGGGCTCCTTCCGGCAAGCAGTCGCACCAACAGCTGCGGTTGGCTAATACCAAATCCGAACCCAGCGGAAGCATAGCCAAGAACAAATGCTATTAGAGTCCAGGTGGTGAAAGTTCCTGTGAACTTCGTAAGCGAAGGGTCAATCGCATAAAGACCTTCGTGAAGCGCACCAAAACCACCCGCGGCAACATACGCAACTGTGAGCATGCCGGTGGTAATCCCAAGCATGATGATTGCCTGTACGACATCCGTCCAAAGCGAAGCTCTAAGACCACCGGTCGTGCAGTACGCAAGTATTGCCAAAGCAGAGACAATAATTCCGATGTTCATGTTGAGATCGAAAAAGACGTTGAGCGTTTTTGCGGCCGCAGAGAATTGCGCTGCAGTGTATGCACCAATAAGGACGACAATAAGCACGCCGGCAACTTGTCTTATCGCAACACTGCCCTTACCCGGATTTCCAGAACTAAGAAGCTCTGGTATCGTGCTGCAGTCACGATCACGAGCAATACGATTGAACTTTT
>CAZVLT010000043.1:0-13729 GCA_964628105.1 uncultured Woeseiaceae bacterium
CTTCGCTGGCAACGAGGTGGTCGCGATCGATGCTCGGATTGAGAGCGTTTGTTAATCGGGTGCTCTTGTCCGCTTTGAAATCGACGAGATATATTTCCGATGGTGAGACGTCGCTGTTGACGATTAGTGCGAGCTGCGAATCGTCCTTCGAAAAGCGCAGGTTATTTAGGTCGCCATGCGGCAGAGTCGGAAGTGAAATCGTATTGCCAGTCTCAGTGTCCGTGATCTCTACTTCGGTTCTCGCATCAGCGTTAATCCCGCTCGCGCGATAACGGCCTGTTTTCGAAAAGCTGGTGTACATGACATCCCAGTCGGCCTCGACCAGCGGCGCTTTGTCACCAGTCTCAAGATTGAAGGTCCAATGCTGGTTGAACTCGCCATATTCGTTGGTCGAGTAAACAAGTTTCTGGCTGTCGGGTGTGAAGTTCACCGCGCCATAGGAAACATTGCCCTCGTGCTCGGTAATAAGGATGGGTTCTTTATCATCAGCCGTGAGATTCACAATATAGATGTCAGAGTCGGCGCTCGTGCGTGGCTTATCGAGCGCGAGCCAACGACCGCCACGTGACAGCGCCGACATCAGGAAGCCAGGGTTTTCGAAAATTAGTTCGCGGCTGTAGTCGTCCGTCTGGTACTCGTATAAGTCGAAGCTCTGCTGATTGCGTTCCGTAGTTGCGAGATAAAACGACTCGCCGTCGGCTGCCCACGTAAAAAAGAAGGCTTTCAGCTCATCGCCCGGCGTCAGATCGCGGTGGGAGCCATCCTCCTCGCGAACGAATACGTGGTCGAGCTCGTTGCCGCCCTGGTCGAAGTTGTAAAGCATGCGGCCGTCGTTTGGAAACCAGCTAACAGCAGAAATCGCATCATCATTGGATTCGGTCAGTTTGACCGGCTCACCGCCATCCAGCGGCAAAGCATAGGCGTTGAACACGCCGTCCTTGTCGGAATCAATGAGAATAGACTTGCCGTCAGCTGAAAAAGCGTAGCCGTCGGGATCTGGCAAGCCGTAGCTCGTTGTTGTGAAGAACTGGGTGGCGGTGTACTTCGTTACGCCGTCGAGTTCAGCCATGGTCGGTCTTTCTGATTCGACGTCAGCGCCCTGGTCGCAACCCGCAATAAGCGCAATGACGGAGATCAGGAGCACGCTGTCGGATAATCCTTTCATGATTTGCACTCTCTCTCGTAGTTCGTGACAGTATAGCTATTGAATCTTGAGCGGTCGAACGTCCGCTTGTGGCCGAAAGCGGACCATCATTTCTTCGACTTTGGCGAGGTCCGAACGGCCGCTTTGGAGAAAAGCGGACATTCAGCTGATAAACTTTCGATAGCCCGGTAACGACCCACTGCAAACTCCCAAAACCGCTGCATTGGATTCTCATGAAAGCAATGCTCCTCAAGCGAATTGCGTCACTACAGGACAATCCGGAACCGCTCACGCTTGCGGACGTTCCGGTTCCAGAACCGGCACCCGACGAGGTCTTGATCCGGGTCAGCGCCTGTGGTGTCTGCCACACCGAGTTGGACGAGATCGAGGGCAGAGCGCCACCGTCGGTATTGCCGATTATCCTGGGCCATGAAGTTATAGGAGAGGTTGCCGAGAAAGGCGACCGCGTCACGAGACTTGAAGTTGGCGATCGTGTCGGCGTGGGATGGATTTTCAAGTCGACCGGTGACGACAACGAAAACATCAGCAATGAATTTGTTGCTACCGGCCGTGATGCGAACGGTGGCTATGCTGAGTATATGACGGTTCACGAGCGATACGCGTACTGCATTCCCGACTGTTTCACCGACTACGAAGCCGCTCCGTTGTTATGTGCTGGCAGTGTCGGCTATCGCGCACTCAAACTCACGAACATACAGAATGGTGACGTTCTGGGCCTGACGGGCTTCGGCGGGTCTGGCCATCTGGTGTTGCAATTGGCCCGGTATCTGTACCCCAAATCCCCTGTATACGTTTTTGCTCGCAGTCCCGAAGAGCGCAAATTCGCGAGCGAACTAGGCGCGGCATGGACTGGTAATACGGATGAGACGCCACCGGAGCAGCAGCACGCAATCATCGATACAACACCGGCGTGGCGTCCGGTGCTAGCTGCCCTGAAATGCCTGCGTCCCGGTGGGCGACTCGTTATCAATGCAATTCGTAAAGAAGACGGGGACAGATCTTTGATGGCCAAAATCGATTATGCGGAGCACCTTTGGCAGGAGAAAGAACTGAAAACAGTTGCCAACGTCACGAGCCATGACATTAAAGAATTTCTTGAGATAGCTGCCGCGGCGGGCGTTCGACCCGAGGTGCAGATCTACCGGCTGGACGAAGCCAACCAAGCGTTATGCGAGCTGCATGCCGGTCACGTACGAGGCGCCAAGGTTCTTGCGATTGGCGACAGTGTACACACTCAATGATGTCCACTGCTGAACGGCGTCAAGGGCGAAATTCGTCCCGGTTGAGGGAGTACTAGTCGCGCTGCAAGAGCACATATATCGCGCCGGTTCCACCATCAACCTGGCGTGTCGATACAAATGCCAACACGCTGTCCCAGTTCCTGAGCCAGCGATTGACAGCGTTCTTCAATACCGGGCCGCGCTCGCCCGATCCCAGTCCTTTCCCGTGCACGACGCGCACGCACAGTTTTCCCTCACTGGCGCTGAAATCGATGAAGTCTGCGAGCCGTGGTTTGGCTTCTGCCAGCGTCATGCCGTGAAGGTCAATCTCAGCCTGGACGCTGTAACCGCCGCGCGCCAGTTTGCGCATCGTACGATGCCCGACTGACTGCCGCTGGTAGCGCAGTGAGCCACCGTAACCTTGTTCAATCGTGTCGATGTCGTCTTCGAGGCTCTCGGCCAGAACCGCGCGTGCGTCCGCGCGAGTGAATCTGGCGCGTGCTTTGGGTTTTGGTTTGGCATCAGGTGCGCGCTCTTGTGCCTGCAGCGGTTTAGCGCCGGACACTGCGCGGCGAAATTCATCGTTGTCTTCGTCTGTCACGGTGTCGTCCAAGAGGCTATGGTGCGCGCTGAACATTCAGTATAGTGAGTGCGTTAATGAAAATCCTTGTAAGCAATGACGACGGATATCTTGCCACCGGCATTATCGTTCTGGCCGACGCGCTCACGCAGGTTGCGGACGTCGTCGTAGTCGCTCCGGATCGTAATCGTTCGGCTGCGAGCAATTCGTTGACTCTGCAATCGCCGTTGCGCGTTTCGGAGGTTGCCGAAAATCGCTACAAGGTAGACGGCACTCCGTCCGATTGCGTGCACCTGGCGCTGACAGGGTTTCTAGACGACGAGCCCGACCTGGTCGTGTCAGGCATCAACCATGGCCCCAACCTTGGTGACGACGTGATTTATTCAGGCACGGTCGCTGCCGCGATGGAAGGACGATTTCTCGGCTTGCCAACCATTGCTGTATCCCTGGTGGGGTCGGGGTCGCGCCTGACGCATTTCGAGACTGCCGCACGTGTGGCGACCGAGCTGGTGCAGAAGCTCGAACAAGCGTCGCTGGCGCCGGATGTGGTTCTCAACGTCAACGTTCCGGACATGCCGTACGATGATCTTGCCGGCGTGCAGGCGACGCGCCTCGGATTCAGGCATAAGTCAGAACAATTATTGGCGGACAAAGATCCCCATGGACGACCGATCTACTGGGTCGGACCGCCCGGCAAGGGTCAGGATGCGAGCGAGGGCACCGATTTCTTCGCCATCGAACAGGGAGCGGCCACCGTAACGCCGTTAAAAGTTGATCTGACGCGCCACGATGCGGTACAGGGCCTGTCCGATTGGCTGGCTCTATGATCAATCCGCGGCAAGGAATCGGTATGACGTCGGCGCGTACGCGCGACCGGCTCGTACAGCGACTCGTCGACCAGGGTATTCGCTCGGAAGCAGTGCTTGATCAAATTCGTAATGTACCCCGGCACCTGTTCGTTGACGAAGCGCTCGCCAGTCGAGCGTATGAGGACACGGCGTTGCCAATCGGTCTGGGCCAGACTATCAGCCAGCCTTATATCGTCGCACTCATGTCCGAAGCTCTGTTAGACGGCTTTCAGGGCGAGTCCGTGCTTGAAATCGGCACAGGCTGCGGATACCAGACAGCGGTACTCGCTGCGTTGGTGAAGAAAATCTACACTGTCGAGCGTATTCACGAACTCATGCGCAAGACGCGGCAACGATTGCGCGACCTCGATATATACAACGTGCACTTTCGCCCGGGCGACGGCTGGGAAGGCTGGGCCAAGTACGGCCCCTATGATGGCATCATCGTCACGGCCGCACCGTCGTCAATACCGGAGAAATTGCTGCAACAACTCGCCCCCGGCGGACGCCTGGTTATTCCTATCGGACCACCAGGGCGGCAGGACCTGGTAAAGGTCACCAACAGGAATGACCACTTCGAGCAGACGTCACTGGGTGCAGTCAGTTTCGTTCCCCTTGTTCAAGGGAAAAAATAATTGGCGATCTTCGGACCATTGTATGAACGTGTGATGTTCTGGTCCCGGCATCGCCATGCCGAACGATATCTCGGTGTGATGAGTTTCGCCGAGTCGTCGTTTTTCCCGATCCCTGTCGATGTCATGCTGGCCCCTATGTGCCTGGCGAATCGCGAGCGCTGGATGCGCTACGCACTAATCGCAACAGTGTTCTCTGTCCTCGGTGGCTTAGCCGGTTACGGTATCGGCTACGTGTTGTTTGATTCGATCGAGCCGTGGCTGCGTGAGTCACACTACTGGGATGCTTTCGAAACCAGTCGCCGCTGGTTTGATGATTATGGTGTCTGGGTCGTATTCGTAGCCGGGTTTTCACCGATCCCTTACAAGGTTTTCACCATCGCCGCCGGTGTTGCCGCGTTGCACCTGCCCGGTTTCTTCATCGCCTCTTTGATCGGCCGGGCAGCGCGTTTTTATCTTGTCGCGGGCTTGGTAAAAGTTGCTGGACAGCGTTTTGAGGACACGCTGTCGAAACACATTGAGCGCATCGGCTGGGCCGTTGTGGCTATCTCCGCGATAGTAATCGCCATGCTGATGATGCGTGAATAATGATATCCCGTCTGGCAATCGTGCTGCTCTGTCTGCTGCTCGCGGCCTGCAGTTCAAAATCCAGTTGGCGGGATACACCGCAGACGCACATCGTCCGCAAAGGCGAAACGCTGTATTCAATTTCCTGGCGCTACGGAAAGACTGCTGCCGACATTGCTCGCTGGAACCGCCTGGGTGACGGCTCGCTGATTTATCCAGGGCAGGTCCTGCGTCTGAGTGCGCGAGCAGGCAGCACCGCGCGAGCGGCGCCGTCACGCCGCGAAGCACGACCGCTGCCTGAGATTCCCGCACAACCCGCGCCCAGATGGTCGTGGCCGACGAGCGGCCGCATCAACGTTCAATTCGGCGCAAAACCGGGTACCGGAACCGGTATCTTGATCAACGGCAAAGCCGGGCAGCCTATTCACGCCGCGGCGTCGGGGCACGTCGTCTATGCGGGCGGTGGACTGATCGGTTACGGCAAGCTTATTATCCTTAAGCATAACGACACCTACCTGAGTGCCTACGGGTACAACGCGTCGTTGCTGGTGAAAGAAGGTGAACAAATAAAGAGAGGCCAGCGCATCGCGACCATGGGTGAGGGGCCGGAACGCAAGCCGCGACTGCATTTTGAGATCAGACGCAATGGCAAGCCGGTTAACCCGCGACAATTACTGCCAGCGAGATAATTCGACAGGCTCCTGACCAACATGCAGCTGTGTTTGCCGATTGTGGGGTGAGTCATGGGACAGCTGCTGGACCCAACACGCCAGTACCTCGACGAGATTGGTATCTCGCCGCTGCTGACCGCGGACGAAGAAAAACACTACGCGCGGCGTGCTCAAAATGGCGACGAAGCAGCACGGCAATGCATGATTACGAGCAACCTTCGGCTGGTGGTCAAGATTGCCCGGCGCTACCTGAATCGCGGCTTGCCGTTACTCGACCTGATCGAAGAGGGCAACCTCGGGCTGATCCACGCGGTGAAGAAGTTTGATCCCGAACGCGGCTTTCGTTTTTCGACCTACGCGACCTGGTGGATTCGGCAAACCATAGAGCGTGCCATCATGAATCAGTCTCACACAGTGCGCCTTCCTATTCATGTCATCAAAGACATCAATTCGTGCCTGAGGGCAGCGCGGCACTTGCGTCAGGATCAGAATCTGGCGCCGACAATTAACGAACTCGCGCAGTACCTGGGTCGTGACGTGGCTGCTGTCGAGCGCCTGATGGCGTTGCACAATCGGGTTACCTTGCGAACAGCGCCAGCGGACGAAGAGGGATGCGGTCCTGTGGATTTATTGCGCGCGAAACGTGATGCGGAACCATCGCGTTGTGCTCAAAAAGAGACAGTGAATCACATCGTTGACTACTGGGTTTGCGAGCTCGGCGACAAACAACGCTCCGTCGTTGAGCGTCGCTTTGGTTTACACGGCTACCGGCGCGCCACCCTTGAGCAGATCGGCGACGACATCGGTGTGACGCGCGAACGCGTTCGCCAAATTCAGCTGGACGCACTCAAGAACCTGCGCGAAATGATGGAAAGTCATGGTTTTTCGGGCGACACGTTACTGGACTAGCCCGGGCGCAACTAATCCAGGTAAAGCACCGCCGCAATTCGACGGCCATCGCCAGCCAGTACGTTAAACGTTCGCGCCGCCGCCGCGGTGTTCATGCACTCCAGGCCGATCCCGCGACGGGCGAATGCGAATGTGAGTTCGCGCGGGGGGAATCGACTCTTTGCGCCGGTGCCGAGAATCACCAGTTCCAGGGCCTTGTCGGCAGACGTCTGCAGCAGCCCGGCGAAGTCTTCCTCAAGTAATTCAGCGACCGGCTTCGCAGTCCAGTCGGCGATGACCTCTTCTGGCGTCAATGCGATCGTAGCGGACCATGTCTGGTCGTTGATTCGTATCGCATCTTTGCTCACGCTACGTATCGTCAGCGTTGCGGGTGATTCTCTTGTGATTTTCAAATGCGCATCCCTTAACATCTGCGCTCATAAGTGAACCAATCATATGATAAATCCGCTGCAGTCGTGGTCCTGCCGCCCGTAAGCGGTGGCCGGTTGCGCAACAAATCATTACGAGCCTGGCTCTCACGATCCGATCTGGTCAGAGTAACCGCGGCCGAAGAGCTGCTGGCCCGCATCCTGCAGGTTCTGCGCCTGCCATATCCCGAACAGGGTCTGGCGGCGCTGCGGATGTGGGGTCAGACCGGTGACCGACCGACGACGTGGATCGCGGCAGCGGATCCGGTTTATCTCGAACCAAGGCTCGACCATCTTTGCCTGCATGCGCTACGGCGTACCGGCGTACCGAAATCAGAGATGCGAGCGCTTATTGATCATCTGCAAACGACTCTGGCGGATGACAATCAGTTGGGCTTTACCAGGCTCGGTTCGTATGGGTACCTGAGCGCAATGACGCCGATATCAACCGCCGCCGTGCCCGCGTATGTTGTTGACCAGCAGTTGCCGGAGGAATTCCTGCCACACGGCGATGACACGGCGACGCATCGCAAACTGATTAGTGAAATCGAGATGGCGTTGCATGACCACGAAATTAACCTGCAACGCGTGGAGAAAGGACAGTTTCCGGTGAACGCGCTGTGGCTCTGGGGCGGTGGTTACGCGCCCGAACAGCAAACGCGTCCGCAACCTCCGTTGTTTTCGGATGATCCACTTCTTACTGGCTTCTGGTACGCCATGACGGGTGTTACCGAATCCTGGCCCGGCAGTATCGCGGCGTGTATCGACGCGTCAGTTGCAGGATTCGTCGCGGAAACGCCCGAATTCGACGATAGCCCCGACCTGCTGGAGCGCTGCCTGCAGGAACTCCGGGCGGCATTGCGAGGCGGCCAGGTGAGTCACATTTCGTTGCTGTTTCGAGATGGCTTGCGTGCAGACGTGCGACGTTCTCATGCGCTGCGCTTTTGGCGTCGCAATTCGCCACTTCTCAACTAGGTACTACGGTTATGCAAGACGCCAGACCGATAGTCACGAGGCCTGCTCCCAACCAGGAGATTGTCGATGGCCTCGGCGACATCGACCCGCTGCACGCGCGTCTGTTTGCAATGCGCGGTCTCACCCATGCGGACGAACTCGACTATGGACTCGCGCAACTGGCACCGGTCAGTGCATTGGCCAACATCGACGCTGCGGCGGAGCTTGTCATTGCGCATCGGGATGGCCGCATTGTCGTCGTGGGAGACTTCGACGTGGATGGTGCGACGAGCACGGCGCTCGTCATTCGCTGTCTGCGTGAATTCGGCTTCGCGGACGTCGACTACCTCGTGCCGAATCGATTTGAATATGGCTACGGGTTAACCCCGGAAATCGTGCGCGTCGCCGCGACACGTTCACCGTCGCTCCTGATCACTGTCGACAACGGGGTTTCCAGTGTCGCCGGCGTAGCAGTCGCCAATGAACTTGGGATTCCGGTGCTGGTGACGGACCATCATCTGCCTGGCGATGAACTTCCCGCGGCGGCGGTCATCATCAACCCGAACCTGAAGGACAGCAAGTTCCCGAGTCCTAACCTTGCCGGTGTGGGAGTTGCGTTCTACCTCATGGCCAGGGTTGGCCGCATGCTGGAAGAGCGCGGCGCTAACGGTGCTGCGAAAATACCTGCGCAGTATCTTGACCTGGTTGCACTGGGCACAGTGGCCGATGTTGTGCCGCTGGACCACAACAACCGCATTCTCGTGCAGCAGGGTCTGCTGCGCATGCGCGGCGGTCACGCGGTAGCGGGTATCGCCGCGCTGTTCGAACGAGCAGGTCGCCAACTTGCGCGATGCGTCAGCGCCGACCTCGGATTTGCGGTCGGTCCGCGCATTAACGCGTCTGGCAGACTGGATGACATTGCCGTGGGCATCGAGTGCCTGTTGACCGACAATACGGAAACGGCGAGTGAATATGCACGCATACTCGACCAGATAAATAGCGAACGACGCGATATTGAGGCAACAATGCGCGAGCAGGCCTTCAAATATGTCGACCAGTTAGGTGAACAACGCTGGCCCAGCTGCGTTTGCGTCTACGACGCTTCATGGCACCAGGGGATCGTCGGCCTGATTGCCGCTCGTGTCCGCGAGCGTTGCCATCGACCGGTCATTGCGTTCGCGCGCGAAAACGATGAGTTTCTCAAGGGCTCGGCGAGATCCATCCAGGGTGTCCACGTCCGTGACTTACTTGAAGCGGTGTCGACAGCCAGGCCCGGCATCATGGAAAAGTTCGGCGGCCATGCGATGGCGGCGGGCTTGACGATCGCGGCGTCAAGACTGGATGAATTCAAGGCTACAGCCGCCGCACAGATGGGGCGCCTCTATCCGCAGGCGGACTTCAGCGGTGCGATCGTGACGGATGGCCCGCTGCCGGGTACGGCGATATCTTTGAGTTTCGCGCGCTCATTACGAGATGCCGGTCCATGGGGATCGGGATTTCCAGAGCCCATGTGGCGCGGCGAATTCGCCGTAGTCGAACAACGCACGGTCGGCGAAAACCATCTCAAACTGCGCGTGCGCCCGGCGGACGGTGGCAATGTCATCGATGCCATCGCGTTCAACCAGGCGGGACCTGCCTACAGGGGTGTCGTGCAGCTTGCTTTCAAGCTCGATGTGAACGAGTTTCGGGGCATTGAAAGCGCGCAACTCGTCGTCGAGCAAATTGCTCCATTGCGCAGCAGTCCTGCGTGCTAAGATCGCGCCTTTTTGCGCCACGGAATTCTCGGGAACTACCATGGAAACCGGCCAGATCAAAAAATCAATCGTTGACCTCATTGAACGCACCGATGCGTTGAGGAGGTATCTTTGACTATGACGCCAAGGCAGAACGGCTGACCGAAGTTCAACGCGAACTCGAGCAGCCGGATGTCTGGGATGAGCCCGAGCGGGCCCAGGCGTTGGGGCAGGAGCGTGCCCTGCTGGAGCAGGTAGTCCTGGGTCTCGACGAGTTGACAACGGGACTCGCCGATGCAGAAGAATTGCTTGCGCTGGCTGTTGACGAGGATGACGGCGATACCGTCGATGAGGTCGTCAGCGATCTGAGCGGATTCGAGAAGACCGTCGGCGGGCTTGAATTCCGGCGCATGTTCAGCGGCGAGATGGATGCCAATAGCGCCTACCTCGATATTCAGTCTGGCGCTGGCGGCACGGAGGCCCAGGACTGGTCCGAAATGTTGTTGCGCATGTACCTGCGCTGGGCGGAGGCGCATGGGTTCAAGGCTGATGTGATCGAGGCATCTGCCGGTGAGGTCGCGGGCATCAAAAGTGCGACCGTGCACATTGTCGGCGACTATGGCTACGGCTGGCTCAGAACGGAAACGGGCGTGCACCGCCTGGTGCGCAAGTCGCCATTCGATTCAGGAAGTCGACGACATACGTCGTTCGCATCGGTGTTCGTGTCACCCGAGGTCGATGACAAGATCGACATTGAGGTGAACCCGTCCGATCTGCGTATCGATGTGTACCGTGCGAGTGGCGCCGGCGGACAACATGTCAACCGCACCGAGTCGGCCGTGCGCATCACTCACTTGCCGACCAATACTGTCGTGCAGTGCCAGAATGACCGCTCACAGCACAAGAACAAGGCGACCGCGATGAAGCAGCTCAAGGCAAAACTCTATGAACTGGAGATGCAGAAGCGCAGGGCTGAAGCCGCGGTCGTGGAGGAGAATAAGGCCGACGTAGGCTGGGGCAGTCAGATTCGCTCTTATGTACTTGATCAGAGCCGCATCAAGGATTTGCGTACCGGTATCGAAACCAGTAACACTCAGGCCGTATTGGATGGGGGTCTCGACATATTTATCGAGGCCAGTCTAAAGCAGGGTCTGTGAAACGGACCCCACCAGGGTCTGTGAAACGGACCCCACCAGGGTCTGTGACTGAATGACAAACGACAAGCAACACGGCGAGAACAAGCTCATCGCCGAACGACGTGGGAAGTTGGACGCACTGCGTGAGCACGGTAACGCCTACCCGAATGACTTTCGTCGCAATGCGCTTGCCGAGGAACTGCATCGTACCTATGCGTCTCACGAGGATGAGGCGCTGCGCGATGAACATGCGGCGGTCAGCGTGTCCGGCCGCATGATGGCCAAGCGCGTCATGGGCAAGGCAAGTTTCATTAAATTGCAGGACCGCTCCGGCCAGATTCAAGTGCGCCTGGAGCGCGATCGATTGGCGGACGGAATCTATCAGGGATTCAAGAAGTGGGACGTCGGCGACATCGTGGGCGCGAAAGGCGAGTTATTTCGTACCAAGACCGGCGAACTGACCGTTATGGCAGACGACGTGCAATTACTTACAAAGTCCTTGCGGCCGTTGCCCGAGAAATTTCACGGCCTCGCCGATCAGGAAACACGCTACCGGCAACGATATGTCGACCTGATCATCAACGAGACAAGCCGCGATGTATTCCGCAAGCGATCTGCCATAGTCGCGTACATACGCGCGTTTCTCGATGCGCAGGATTACCTTGAAGTGGAAACGCCGATGATGCAGACGACGCCGGGCGGCGCGATTGCGCGGCCATTTTCGACGCATCACAACGTGCTCGATATGCAGTTGTTCCTGCGTATCGCACCAGAACTGAATCTCAAAAGACTGATTGTCGGTGGCTTTGAACGAGTTTACGAAATCAACCGCAACTTCCGTAACGAGGGTGTCTCCGCGCAGCACAATCCCGAGTTCACGATGCTCGAACTGTACCGCGCGTATGCCGATTACGAGGATTTGATCGACATGACCGAGGCCCTGTTGCGCGGCATGTCGCAAGCGGTTCTCGGCTCTACAGTCGTGAACTATCAGGGCGAGGAACTGGATTTCGCGAAACCCTTTGAGCGCATGACGGTCGCGGACGTGATCCAGCGATTTAACCCGGATTTCGACATCAACCGTATTCGCGACCGGGATTACCTGCTCGCTGTTTGCAAAGACCTCGGCATTCCGGTCAAAGACAACTTCGGGCCGGGCAAACTGCAGATCGAAATTTTCGAGAAGACCGGCGAAGACAATCTGCGTGAGCCGACATTCGTTACGCAGTACCCGACCGAAGTGTCACCGCTGTCACGCAAGAACGACGATGACCCGTTCCTGGCTGATCGATTCGAGTTTTTTATCGTGGGTCGGGAGATTGCCAACGGATTCTCCGAGCTGAACGACCCTGAAGATCAGGCTGAACGTTTTCGCGTACAAGCGAAAAATCGGGAGGCCGGGGACGATGAAGCTATGGCGTTTGATCACGATTACATTCGTGCACTTGAATATGGGATGCCGCCAACGGCCGGTATAGGTATTGGCATCGACAGGCTGGTGATGATACTTACTGACTCGCCGTCGATTCGGGACGTACTGCTCTTTCCACATATGCGGCCAGAAGTCTTCGACTAGAGTTCCCGTCAAGCGGGACCGAGGTCCCGTCGAGCGGGATCGAGATCCTACAGATATGGCAGGGTCTCGTGAGTCAGGCGAATGCCATTCACCGTCAGATCGTGGTCCGCCTTATCGACAGGCACCACGGCCAGGAGGTCAGGTCCCGCGGCATTCATCACTTCACCGATGTCGCGGTCGCCGTCCGACACCTTGTCGCCCACGGCTACGGGTTCTGCACTGCTGAATCTGAGCATGCGGCGTTTCGTTGCGCCCCTGTAATGAGTGCGGGCGACAATTTCCTGTCCCGTGTAACAACCCTTGTCCAGGCTGATTGCGTCCAGCAGGTCCAGGTTCAGCATGTGGGGCGTGAACTTTTCGCTTTGATCGGCGCCGATGATCGGAATTCCGCTGTAGATGGCGTCAGTTGCATCGCGGCTTGGTTGCGTAGCACCTATCTCGAACTCGACCTTGGCGCGAAAACGAAACATCGTTAAGCGATTCACGACCTCTTCGGCGATATCGGTTGGTACCACGAAAGAGTAGCCGTTCGGCAGGCGCTGAAAGCGCGCCAGGCAAATGACGCGACCTTTCGGATTGCACCAGGCCGATAACAGCGTTTCCTCGCCGTCGAGGCGCCGCAGGTCGTTGCTAAGCTGGCCCTGGAGAAACTCGAAGGCGTCGCTGCCCGTCACATTGATTGTCGAAGCTGTAATCTTTTCTGGCATAATTTCGCTATGAGCTACGATGTACCTAAGAATGAGGCCGGGAATTCTGATTCCAAGAGCGACTCGGCCGAAACCGATCTGTCTGATGATACCGCGACTAAGACAGGAGATCGGCCGAAAGAAGTCGGTGGTCGGGGTGGTTTGGACCCAACTCGCTACGGTGACTGGGAAAAGGCCGGTCGTTGCATCGACTTCTAAGGATGATATATGAGCAATAATGGCAGGCCGCTGTCGCCACACCTCTCGATTTACCGCTGGCCGATTACCATGACTTTGTCGATTCTGCATCGCGCATCCGGTGTGGCGCTATCGTTCGGCTTTGTTGTTTGGACTGCCTGGCTGTTTGGCGCGGCCGTCGGCCCCGAAGCCTATGCTGTACTCGCTACATTGATGACAACCGTTGTAGGCAAAGTGCTGCTCGTTGGCTGGAGTCTCGCGTTTTTTTATCACCTGGCCAACGGCATTCGTCACCTGGTCTGGGATATGGGTCGCGGTTTCGAAATGCGCCAGGCCAATGCGTCTGCCTGGTTTGTGCTGCTCGCGACCGTGGTATTAACCGCCGCATTCTGGTGGCTGCGGTCATGAGCCTGCATTCGCCCCTGGGTCGTTTTTTCGGACTTCTGG
>CAZVLT010000044.1:0-9719 GCA_964628105.1 uncultured Woeseiaceae bacterium
CTCGGCCGCAGAATAGTGCCGCGCAGCATGAACCACATGAAGCCGATAACCATCAAGCCGGCAACACCGAGAAATGTCATCGCGGCACTGATTTTTCGAGAACCGAGGCTGGATCTGTCGCGTGGGGTATACGACCCCAATATCAGGAATGGGGCTCCGTGGATGTCGTTAAGAACATTCTCGCTCGATATTGTGTCCGGATAGACAGTGAAGTCGGCGTCGGAACTGACCTGGATTTCGTCGATTCCTGCACCGGCGTGTGCGGTGGTGAAGTCCCAATGCATGTTGACCTCGGTGCGTTCTTGCAAGCGCACGAGACGTGATTCATTTAAAAACTCTCCCATGACAACGGCGCCGGCAATCGGTCCCGAGTAGTCCGAACGCACAATCGGTCGCGAACTGATGATCATCGGACCAAGCCCGGTATTAATAAAGCCGACTGTTTCGTCAAGAGAATCCTGGTGAATGGTCAACTTAGCTAACGATGGAGCCCCGGATTCGAATATTGCCAGCTTGTTCAATGGCACCTCCTCGCCATCGACGAGTACCTGCGACCACATGAGCGAACTTGCCGCACCGTAGACAGCCATCATATCCAGACCCAGATTTGTCAGTGTTGGTCGAACGAGATTCGATTTCGGGAAAGCCGGATTCTCGCCCCTGACGTAATAGAAAATGTCGTCCCAGGGCGCCCAGTCGGCCGTAATGGCTTCAAGGTTTTCGATGTCGGTCTGAATGGCGCCCTCAGCGCGTATCAGGTCGCTGCGTGCTGCCGCCAATTCAAGATCATCGAAGGCCGGAGCGATCACCGTACGCAGAACCGCGAAACTCACAACACTAAAGGCGGCGAACAGGAGAGCCAGCGTCATCGACACCTTGCTTTGCAATGGCAGCGACTGGGTTATTTTTGACATAATGTGGCTAAAAAATCCGACATAACCTGCTCCCGACACTCTGAAGTGTACGAATACAGCGCGTTTTCAGGCGTGACGCAGCGCACTTTCTAGCTATTTTTGTGATACGTTACGCGGCGTTCAGACCCCCACCCAGAGTCAGTCCAATGCCCCTATTCAAACGCACATTGAGCGAATTCATCTTTCGTCGTTTCCTGCTCAAGCACTATTCGTCCAACCTGTTGCTCGATATGAATTTGGCGGCCAAGAAGGACACGCTGGAATACATCAGGGCAAACATGGTCGACGCGCCGTATTTCGAAAAACACCCGCAACTGGTCAAGTACGCGCTTGATCAGGTCAACAAAGGCGGCCTGCACCTGGAGTTCGGAGTTGGACGTGGCAAGTCGATGCGCTGGATTGCTGCCGAGGTTGACGGTGCTGTGCACGGATTCGATTCATTCGAAGGAATCCAGGAACACTGGAATGGCAATCCAATCGGGGCCTTCGCTCAAAAGCAGATGCCGAAGGTACCCGATAACGTTGAGTTTCATGTGGGTTACTTCGATGCGACATTGCCCGGATTCCTGGAAAGTCACACGGAAGCGGTGGCGTTCCTGCACATCGATTGTGATCTGTATTCATCGACCGTGACGATTTTCGATGCGCTCGGTGAGCGACTTCAACCAGGTGCGATTGTCTTATTCGACGAGTACTACAATTTTCACCGCTGGCAGCAGCATGAATTCAAGGCATTCCAGGAATTCGTGCAAAAATCCGGTGTGGATTACAAATACATCGCGTACTCGGTTACCGGCCAACAGGTCGCCGTTCGAATTCTCGCCAATTCGACCTGCACCTTGACGGAATACTAGAGTCGCAGGCCGCCGTCGATGTCGAAGCATCGACCTGAGATGTAGTCGTTTTCCAGTATGAACTGAACCGTCTGCGCGATTTCATCCGGGTCACCAACGCGGGCAGCTGGAATCGTCATCGTCAATTTTTCCCGGACTTCCGGTTTCATTGCCATCACCATTTCCGTACCGATGAATCCCGGCGCTATCGACGCCGTCCGGATGCCGTAACGCGCCAGTTCTCTTGCCCATGTGACAGTCATCGCGTGCACGCCTGCTTTCGCAGCAGAATAATTCGTCTGGCCTATGTTTCCGCGACGCGAAATTGATGAAATATTGATAATGCACCCGTTGCAGCCCGCCTCTATCATCCGTGCCGCCGCCTCGCGCCCACAAAGAAAAACGCCGGTCAAATTGACGTCAATGACAGCTTGCCACTGCTCGAGAGTCATCTTCGAGACCGGCTTGCCGTCTTCGTATTTGAGCAACAGGGCGTCGCGCGTTATGCCAGCGTTATTGATCAACCCATGCAATACACCGAAATCGCTGGCGATGCTGGAGAACAGGGTCTCAACCGGTCCTTCTTCTGCGATATTCGTGACGTACGTTTGAACGTCCGGCGAGCCTGCGGCGGTGCATGCTTCCCGGGTATCTTTCAGTGCCTGCGCCTCAAGATCCACGAGCGCCAGATGTGCGCCGCCGCTTGCGAGACGTTTGGCCATTGCAGCCCCCAGGCCGCGGCCGGCTCCGGTTATTGCGATCGTTTTTCCTGCGATTTTCACGCGAATTATTGCTGTGACAGCAATTAAAAACTTTGGTGCGGCGTTGAACCACCGCTGACATCGATCGTTGCGTGTTCGACGGGTAAGTGCTGGGCCATAGTAGATTCCTGAGAATTTCAGGAATTTTACACTATGGCCGAGACCTGATCAGAACCCCGAAAAAATGTCCCTCATGGCAGATCTGCTCATGCACCCGCAGCGATCCTGGCCAATCTGTTTCTCACAGAATCGCACATAGCCAGGCCCGCAGTCCGGCAATTCTTGTTCTCGGGCCCTGCGACGCTCGATAAGTCGCTCACGTTTCTCGACCTGGCTCCAATCGCCAGTGAGCATTGCCTGGTCTTCGAGTTCTTCGAGCGACGGCGCTGCTGCGCAGCCTCCAAGAATCACCAAAAGAATCAATATCCCTATACCTTTCATCAGTCGTCCCTCCGCGTACCATTACGCTTGCTGACGACCCTATTAATACTGAATAAGGGCGGATCACTTCGTTGATCCGCACCACATTTTTATGTCAAAGCTCCCACCGCAAATACCATTTGCGAAACGCCAACGGCACCACAATCGCTGCTTCCGCGCGCAACACACCTTTGTGGAAAAAAAACAACAAACCACACGTTCTTCCGGTTTTGTGAACCCGGTCTCATATCCTGTCGGGATGCATACACCCACGCATCCGGCTCGCGCACTCGAATCAGGCTTGCAGCGGCAGCACCGTCGAGTACTTAACGCGACGCAGCACAAATGTCGAACTCGCCGAACGTACGGCGGAATGTTTCAGAATCTGCCTATTGAGGAATTCGTTGTAACTGTCCATATCCTGCACTACAACATGCAAAACATAATCACGATCGCCCGATACCGAAAAGCATTCTGTGACTTCCGCCAGCAAGGATACGTGCCGCTCGAAGTTCTGGCGGTTCTCGTCAGTGTGCTCGGTCATGGCGACCAACAGCAATACCTGGATATTGAAACCCGCGACTTTGGGGTTTAGCAGAGCGACCCTGCGCTCGATAAGTCCGGCCTCCTCAAATTCGCGAATACGTCTCCAGCAGGACGTTCTCGACATGCCAGCAACTTCAGCCAGCTCGCTTTGATTGCGCGTCGCATCGTGCTGTAGCGCATTAAGAAGAAGCCGATCCGGTCTGGATAATTTCATCTGGAATATCTACCCATAAACTTCTTTTATTTGAAATATTCGTTTCATCAACTTCCATATTTAAGCACAGATAGGGCATTTTTTCTTCAAAAAACGCACATACTGTCAAAAAATTTTGTACAAGCTAAGGACACCACAATGACCGACCTGCTTGAAAATCCCATGGGCCTCGACGGCTTCGAGTTTGTCGAGTTCGCATCCCCAAAACCCGGCGTACTTGAAGAGGCCTTCAAGCTGCTTGGCTTCACAGAGGTTGCACATCACCGCTCCAAGGACGTCACGCTTTGGCGCCAGGGCGACATCAATTTCATCATCAACTCCGAGCACAAGAGCCACGCCTACTACTTCGCTCAAGAGCATGGTCCAAGCGCCTGCGGCATGGCGTTTCGTGTCAAAGACGCCCATAAAGCCTATACGCGGGCGATCGATCTTGGTGCGCAGCCGGTCGACATTCCTACCGGCCCGATGGAACTGCGATTGCCTGCGATCAGGGGCATCGGTGGTGCACCGCTCTACCTAATTGATCGCTACGAGGAAGGCTCGACAATCTACGATATTGATTTTGAGTTCGTGGACGGCGTCGATACCCATCCCGAGGGTTGCGGCTTCTGCGAGATCGATCACCTGACGCACAATGTCTATCGTGGCCGTATGGAATTTTGGGCAGATTTCTACGAGAAATTCTTTAATTTCCGCGAGATTCGCTACTTCGATATCCAGGGCAAACACACCGGATTATTCTCGAAAGCCATGACGGCACCTGATAACCGCATCCGTATCCCGCTCAATGAAGAAGCGTCGCAAAACACGGGGCAGATCGAGGAATACCTCATGGCATTCAACGGCGAAGGGATTCAACACATCGCATTGAGCTGCGACAACCTTTTTGACTGCTGGGACCGGCTGCAAAAGCAGGGCATTGAGTTTATGACACCGCCACCGGCAGCCTATTACGAGATGCTCGAAGAGCGTCTGCCGGGTCATGGCGAGCCTATCGAAGAACTGCAGACTCGTGGCATCCTCCTTGACGGTACGACCGACGGTGGCGAGCCGCGCTTGTTGCTACAGATTTTTTCGGCGAATATGGTCGGACCAACCTTTTTCGAGTTCATTCAACGCAAGAAAGACGAGGGTTTCGGCGAAGGTAACTTCAAGGCGCTTTTCGAATCCATCGAGCGTGATCAAATTGACCGCGGCATCATCAGCGCGAACGGCTGACAGGAGCGCAACATGCATCTGAAACGAATTCACCACGTAGCCTATCGCTGCAAGGATGCAAAGCAAACGGTTGAGTTCTATCAACGTGTTCTGAATATGGAATTCACGGTCGCATTTGCCGAGGATGAGGTCCCGTCCACAAAGGAGCCGGACCCCTACATGCACGTATTCCTCGAGTGTGGCATGGGCAATGTACTGGCGTTTTTCGAGCTGCCGACACGTCCGGAGATGGATCGCGATCAAAACACGCCTGCATGGGTGCAGCACATTGCGTTCGAGGTTGAGGACTATGCTGCGCTTGTCGCGGCCAAGGCGCACATCGAAGCCGAAGGGCTGGACGTTATTGGCCCGGTCAACCACGGTATTTTTCAATCGATCTACTTTTTCGACCCCAGCGGTCACCGCCTGGAACTCGTTGCGAACACACGAACGCAGGAACAAATCGACGAACTGAAGCGCGTCGCTCCTGCAATGCTTGAAGAATGGAGTGAAACCAAGAAAGCTCCACGCCACGCAGCCTGGCTACACGAACTGGAATTCAGAGGCGACGAATAAATGAAACTCGCGACCCTCAAAGACGGCCGTGACGGGCGCCTCGTAGTCGTGTCCAGGGACCTGGCGCGTTATGCGTCGGCCGCGAGTGCTGCACCGACACTGCAGGCGGCCCTCGACAACTGGGCAACGGCCCGCCCGGCCCTCGAATCCATCGCCACGAAGCTCGAATCGGGTGGCGGCGACAGCTTTGACGAAACGACCTGTGCCTCACCTCTGCCGCGCGCGTATCAGTGGGCAGATGGCTCTGCTTACGTGAACCACGTCGAGCTAGTTCGCAAAGCGCGTGGCGCCGAGATGCCCGAGAGCTTCTGGACGGAACCGCTGATGTACCAGGGCGGTTCAGACTCGTTTCTCGGCCCACGGGACAATATCAAAATGGCCGATGAGGCCTGGGGAATAGACTTTGAGGCTGAAGTCACGGTTGTTACTAACGACGTACCGATGGGCGTTTCGGCGGCTGACGCTGTCGATCATATTCAACTCATCATGCTCGTAAACGACGTCTCACTTCGCGGCCTGATACCTGGCGAACTCGCGAAGGGATTCGGTTTCTTCCAGTCGAAACCTTCGAGCGCGTTTTCACCGATTGCCGTTACACCGGATGAACTCGGCGACAGCTGGAAGGACGCCAAAGTGCACTTGCCGTTGTTGTCGTTCTTCAACGAACAGGCGTTCGGCGAACCCGAAGCGGGTATCGACATGACGTTTGACTTTGGCCAGCTCGTAGCACACGCAGCGAAATCGCGGCCGCTAAGTGCCGGGTGTATCGTCGGCTCGGGAACAGTATCCAACAAAATGAACGATGGCCCCGGAAAACCGATCGAGGAAGGCGGCGTCGGTTACTCGTGTATCGCCGAGATGCGCACCATTGAAACCCTCAATGACGGCAAGCCAACGACATCATTCATGAAATTCGGCGATCGAATACGCATTGAAATGCGAAACGCGAACGGCGAATCGATTTTCGGTACGATTGACCAGGTCGTGGAAAAGTACCAATCCTAAATGTCAATCAGGCTCTACAGCTACTGGCGCTCTTCAGCGGCGTACCGCGTGCGTATCGCGCTAAACCTCAAGGGGCTGGCTCACGAAATTGTGCCGGTATCATTGGCACCCGCCGAGTCTGAGCACCGTAAAGAAAAGTACCGGTCGATTAATCCGCAAATGCTGGTTCCGTTTCTCGAGGACGGTGATATTGCCATCGGTCAGTCGATGGCCATCCTTGAGTATCTTGAGGAAACTTACCGGGACGTAAGGCTACTTCCCGACGAGGAACCATTGCGCAGCAAGGTTCGCGTGTTTTGCAATTTGATTGCCTGCGACATACACCCACTGAACAACCTCCGGGTCATGACGTACATAAGAACCAAATTTGACGCCGATCCAACAGCGGACTGGTATTCGCACTGGATTCATGAAGGTTTCAAAGCCGCAGAGACCCTCTGCAGCGCGGGACCGTTTGTCTACGGCAAGCAAGTCACATTGGCTGATGCATTTCTAGTGCCGCAGATTTATAACGCCCGACGATTCAACATTCCGCTTGAGGATTATCCGAAACTGGTTGCGGCCGTCGAGAAATGCAACGAACTACCAGCGTTCAAGGCAGCCGAACCGGAATCCCAGATCGACTGCAAATAGCAGGAGAATGTCCCGAAGTGGGACCTTATTTCGCCAGGGCCTCGTCAAGCATTTCGACCAGCCGGTCACGATTGTATGAATAGATATGCCCTTCGTTGAGCTGCACCAACTCTTCTATCGCTTTTCGAATAGTTATCTCGGCCTCGCCTTCGACAGGCACTACCATGTAACGCCGTTTCGGCGTATCCGAAAACAAGGCATGCATGACTGCCGCGGAAACCGCGTCCGGTTCTTTCATGGCCGGCTCGGCCTCGATAATGCTTGCGAGCGTCTGTTGCTCTTGCTCACTGAGGGACCCACCAGCGTTCTTGACCGCCTCGATTCTGCGCGACGCTGTCGTTCGTCGTATCTGCGATTTGTAATTGCCAGGCTCGACGACGCTGACACCAACACCAGCACTATCTAGCTCTGCGGCCAGCGAATCGGTGAAGGCCTCTATCGCGTGCTTGCTCATGCTGTATACACCCAGGGCGGAACCCGAGAGAATGCCGGCTATGGAGCCAGTCGTTGTAATTCGGCCCTTCTGCTCGACAATCATTGGTGCAAAAGCGCGGGTCACTCGAACAACGCCGTATACGTTTACATCGAAGACCCAATCCAGGTCTGAATCGGGCGTTTGTGTTAGTCCACCAAAAACTGCGACGCCTGCATTATTGACCAGCCCATACAGCCCTTTGCCACCCTTCCTTACTGTTTCAACGGCAGCGTCTATGTCTTCCTGGCTGGTGACATCAAGGCGAATACTTTGCACGTTTTCAATCGCATTCAGCTCGGCGAGATCTTTGTCTTTACGGGCGCCGGCGTAAACGTAATAGCCCTCGGCTGCCAATGTCTCCGCGATATTCCGGCCAATTCCTGTACTGGCTCCGGTTACGAGTATTGCCTTTTGCTCGGAGCTGTCGTCCGCAACGGCCTGCTGGCATACGCCTGGTAAAATAAACGCCGCTGTGAATACTGCGACCAGTTGAGATAGTTTCATAGCGACCGGCGCCTCTTGATTTTTATTAGTGGGCGGTCATTTTACCACGGGTGGAAACGCCTGAGTTGCGATTAATAACTTGCGAAATGATTTGCGAGCAGTTCCTTGTGACTGTCTGACCATTGCTCAACCAATACGTCGCCTTCGGCGATCTGCTCGGGAGTCATTTTCGCAGCAATAGTGTCTTGTTTCACACCGGCATCGATGTCTTCGAAGAGCGCCGCAATGCTGAACCATTTGTAGGCCTGCACGGGATCGTAGTCCTCGGAAAAGTCCATCGCAAGCATCCGACCTATCGCTATCTGCGCTTCTGTAACTCCCTGCTCCGCGGCCAATGTAAACAGCCTTGCCGCCTCCTCGTCACTTTGCGGAATACCCCAGCCATTTTGATGCATGACTGCCAGGTTGCACTGCGCCTGCGCGTGACCCTGACCTGCAGCAAGCCCATAATATTTTATCGCTTGCGCGTCATCCATCATTACGCCAAAGCCGTTGCCGTACATTTGACCCAGACCAAACTGGCTATTGGCGTCACCGGCGTCGGCTGGCGACTGCCATTTGGCCAAAGCGGTTTCGTAATCGGCGGAGTTGTACGCATCGAGACCTTGTTGAAAATCGTCACCCCATGCAACGGTGACGAACAGTAGCGATACCGCAGCGAGAACTGCGTGAGCATTGCGCATGAACCAGACCCTCCCTTATTGACGCAAAGGCGCCAGAGTCACCTTGGTCATTATACCCGCATGCTTTTGCAATGGCGGGCTAATTGAGCGTGTCATGCCCGGCTTCGGGAGGACGTCCCTTTGTCATCATAGACACAACAATCGCCAACGCGGTCGCGACCAGGATTCCCCAGAGAATGCTGAACATCAATGACACGATCGCGCCGGACACAACTGCTGTGCGTACGCCCCAGGGCGTCAACCTGGAGTTTTTCTCGCCTGCGCGGAAAGCCGTACGAGAGGTCTTCCACAACAAACCGACAATAAGCACGGGCACGACGCCGCCACCCGCCATGGTGTAGGCCTTCGCAAACAGGCCAATGATTGACTCTGCATACAAGGCCAACAGGCAAGCCACAACACCAATAATAATCGTTGCTCTTTTTGTCCAGGTGACCAGCAGCTGGTCCGTGGTATCTGCCTTGAAAGGGCGAATGACATCGTTAACCACGATAATCGCCGCAGCATTCAGCATTGAGTCGGCCGATGACATGGCAGCCGCGAGTACAAGCGCATAAACAACGGCAACCGCCCATAGTGGCACATAGTTCATCATCAACCAGGGCATGGCGAGCGCCGGGTCGAGGCCCGGATTCAAGGCCTTTGCGGTCATTCCAACGAACGCAGTGAGGGTGACGAGTACGATGACCAGGATTCCGCTGATCAGCATCGCAGTCCGCGCCGTGTTGGCATCTTTCGCTGCGAAACAACGTTGCCAGTAGACCTGGGCAGCCAGCACACCAAAGCAGCCGGTGATGAAATTCACGAGGATTGTCCCGATCGGCACACTGCTGAAATCCCAGAACTCAGGCCCGGCGGCTGCCGTCAGTCGTGTACCGAGTTCCGCGATATCCCAATGCACTGGCGCGAGCGCGAAATAGTAGAAGATCAATCCGAACACGACGACGAAGATGCCCTG
>CAZVLT010000044.1:9819-13629 GCA_964628105.1 uncultured Woeseiaceae bacterium
CGCGAAAATTATTTTTGAGCCCTGCTCTCCGATGATGAACGGAATATGGCTGACACCTTTGGCAAAACCCGACGTGGCGTGCCCGATGAAATTGCCGGCGCCCATGATGGTCGCAATATCGCTGAAGAGAACCAGGTACAGCGGTAACGCACCGCCGCCGATTGCGTACATGGCGAAGCTGCTGGTAGCGGAGTCCTTGACCCGCCAGGAGACCAGGAAAAAAATCACGCAGAACACGAGAGTAACGGTGATGACGATCGTCGCTAACATTTTGGCTCCGAGTGCTGCTTGCGATCTATAATACGCGGCTGTATGCGTCCGGGAACATCCTTATGAGCTCAACAACGGCTAATACCGTTGGCATTGTCGGCGGCGGAATCGTTGCTACTGCCACCGCATTGTCGCTGGTTAGACAGGGCTATGCGGTCACGATGATCGATCCCCAACAGGCAGAGCGCGCCGCATCCTATGGCAATGCCGGCTGCCTGAACCCGAGTTCGGTCGTGCCCGTGAATATTCCGGGCCTGATCAGCAAGGCGCCGTGGATGATACTCAACCCGAACAGCCCGTTGTTCCTGCGCTGGAGCTATCTGCCGAAGCTCTTGCCCTGGATTATTCCCTACCTGTCCCATTGCCGGCACCCTGAGGCACTGCGCATCGTCGAGGGCCTTGCAGCATTACTCAGCGACAGCCCGAGCGAACACGAGTCGCTCTCGAACGGAACTGCGGCGGCGAAGTATTTGCACGAATCGGATTACATTTTTGTTTACGAAGACGTCGCGAGCTTTGAAGCCGATAAGTACGCGTGGTCATTGCGCACGCGTTCCGGTATCGAGTGGGAGCTTATCGAAGGTGATGCATACAAGTGCATGGAGCCCGCGCTCGCCCATCGATCATACTGTGCCGTGCGCTTACCCGGGCACGGTTTCATCTCGGATCCAGGCCGCTACGTTGCCGCGCTGACTGACAGCTTTCGAGGCCTTGGCGGCACGGTCATTGAGGATGAAGCCGTTGAATTTGATTTCGATAACGACGCAGCCTGCGTGATTCTCCGCAGCGAAAAACGCGTTGATTTTGCAACGCTGGTCATCGCTGCAGGCGCCTGGTCGGCGCGGCTTACGAAAAAACTCGGCCTGTCGGTGCCGCTTGAGAGCGAGCGCGGCTACCATGTTGAATACATTGAACCCTCTGTCATGCCAACACGCCCGACCTTGTTCGCTACCGGCAAATTTGTTGCAACCCCGATGGACGGTCGGTTGCGATGCGCAGGCCTGGTCGAGTTCGGCGGCCTAGACATGCCACCAAGTAAAGCACCGATCGAATTCATCAAACGACAAGTCCGGGAGATTTTTCCAGACCTGCGTTACAAGGAAACGAGAACCTGGCAAGGTCACCGCCCTGCTTTAACTGATTCCCTGCCCATCATTGGCAGGTTACCGAACCGAAATAACGTCATACTCGCTTTCGGCCATCATCATGTAGGGCTGACTTCCGGGCCGAAGACGGGGCGCATTGTTGCCGACCTGGTAGCTGGCAAAGATCCGGGTATTGACCTGGCCCCCTATCGCGCAGACAGATTTTGTTAGCGGATAACTCGAGACAAGGAGAAAAACAATGAAAATGCCGTTAGGTCTTGTGGTTGCCTTGACGCTTTCCGGCTGTGCCGATGATTCTGCAGGGCCGCCGATGGCGGACAAACGGCCCGTCGAGCTAGAATCCCATGGTGACGTCCGCATCGATGACTATTTCTGGTTGAACGAACGCGATGATCCTGAGGTGATCGCGTATCTCGACGCTGAAAACGCCTATGCGGATTCGGTTCTGGCAGATACGTCAGGCCTGAAGCAGCGATTGGTTGATGAGATGACCGCGCGCATTAAGCAGGATGATGCGTCGGCACCCTACAGGCACGGCGGTTACTTTTATTACCGCCGCTATGAAGAGGGCAAGGAGTATCCGATTTACTGTCGCCGCAAAGGCTCGATGGACGCCGACGAAGAGGTGCTGTTCGACGTTAACGTAGAGGCTGGCGATGCACCCTATTACTCGGTGAGTGGATTCAAGGTAAGCCCGGATCATACATTCGCCGCGTACGCTGTCGATACAGTCGGCCGGCGCATGTACGACCTGCATTTTATCGATCTCGAGACGGGCGCGAAGCTTCCTGACGTTATTGAGAACGCAACATCAAACTTCCGCTGGGCGGCGGATAATCAGACCATTATATACGTCAAACAGCATCCGGAGACGCTGCGTTGGGAGCGTGTTTACCGATATGCCCTCGGCTCGGATCGTAGTGACCTTGTCTACGAGGAACTGGACGAAACTTTCAGCGCATATTTGTACGATTCGATTTCCGGCCAATACATTTTTATTGCCAGCGTCAGCACGCTGTCCACCGAGATACTGTACCTGGAAGCAGACGCTTCTGATGAAAAGCCCAAAGTGTTCCTGCCACGTGAAAAGGAACATGAGTACTTCGTCGTCGATGGCGGCGATCGCTTCTACGTAATTAGCAACGAAGGCGCGGCGAACTTCCAGCTATTCGAGGCTCCGCTCGACAAAACCGCAAAAGAGGACTGGTCTGTCGTGGTTCCGTATCGTGACGATGTGTTGATTGAGAATGTTGACGTCCTCAGGGATCACATCATCATTTCGGAAAAGCGTGCCGGACTCACGCAGCTAGAAGTAATTGATCGAGGCAGCGGTGAGATGCACGTCATTGATGTCGGCGAACACGTCTACGAAGCTTTCTCGGGCGACAACTACGAGTTCGAGTCCACGATCTTTCGTTACAACTACGAGTCCATGACGACGCCAGAATCCGTTTATGACTACGACCTTGAGGCACAGCAACGGACGATAATCAAGGAGAAGGAAGTCCTGGGTGGCTTTAGTCGCAATAACTATGTCTCCGAGCGGCTATGGGCAACTGCACGCGACGATACCAAGATTCCCGTCTCAATCGTTTACCGCAAGGGCATCGACCTAAATGGACAGAACCCTTTGCTGCAATATGCCTACGGATCATACGGCTTCAACGTAGATCCTGGCTTCAGCTCGAACCTGCTGAGCCTTCTCGACCGCGGATTTGTCTTTGCGATAGCGCACATACGTGGCGGATCGGTCATGGGCCGGCAATGGTATTACGACGGCCGGCAACTCAAGAAGATGAACACCTTTACGGATTTTATCGATGTCTCGAAGTTCCTGATTGACGAAGGCTATACGTCGCCGGAACATCTGTATGCGCGCGGTGGCAGTGCAGGGGGACTGCTGATAGGCGCAGTTCTTAACATGGCACCCAACATGTACAATGGCGTCTCGACGCGTGTTCCGTTTGTCGATGTCGTGACGACCATGCTCGACGAGAGCATTCCACTAACGACCGGTGAATGGGACGAATGGGGAGACCCGCGTAAGAAAGAGTTCTACGACTACATGTTGTCGTATTCACCCTATGACCAGGTCAAGCGGCAAAACTATCCGAACGTTCTTGTAACGACGAGTCTGCACGATTCTCAGGTACAGTACTGGGAGCCCGCCAAGTGGGTCGCGAAACTACGCAACCACAAGACCGACAACAACCTGTTGCTATTGCAAACCGACATGCAGGCCGGCCATAGCGGTAAGACTGGCCGCTTCCGGAGCCTCGAAGATGCAGCGCTCTACTACACGTTTTTCCTGTACCTTGAGGGTATCGTGGAATAGCACCAAACAAGAAAAGGAGCCAAAAGGCTCCTTTTCTTGTTTGGTGCTGACGGGTACTTTCCACTTGCTCCCCTAACCGCCTGATCATTGGTAATTTTT
>CAZVLT010000045.1:0-10377 GCA_964628105.1 uncultured Woeseiaceae bacterium
GCGCTACCTCGAAGAAGACTGTGGTCCGGGAGGACTCTAATCGCGCGCAGGGCGCTCTCCTACAGGATCAGAACATCTCGCTCGGACCCGGCGTGTCATCGCTGGGTTTCGAGCGGCTCTTGATGAACTCACCCGTTATCATGTGCGCGTAGCCCTGGCCGGGGCCGACCATCGGGTACACCAGCGCGTCGCGGTCGATAATGACCTCGAGAAATGCCGGTCCTGCGAAGTCCATGAACTCCCTGATCATCGCAGGCAGGTCTTCCTTCCTGTCCAGGCGTTTCGCAAATTCGAAACCGTCTGCCTCGGCAGCCTTAACGAAGTCCTTGTTGTGCAATGCTTTGTCACTGCCGGACATGCGGCCATCGAAGTAGAGTTTTTGCCACTGTCTGACCATGCCGTCGCCAAAGTTGTTGAGCACGATGACTTTGACCGGCTGCTTGTACGTGGTGACGGTTTCCAGCTCGCCAATGTTCATGCGAATGCTGCCGTCTCCATCGATATCGATAACCATGCGGTCCGGTTTCGCGAACTGAGCGCCAATCGCTGCGGGCAGGCCGAAACCCATCGTTCCCATGCTGCCGGACGTTAGCCAGAGACGGGGCTCACGAAAATCGAAATACTGGGCTGCCCACATCTGGTGTTGGCCAACACCCGTAGAGATGATGGCTTCACCCTTGGTGTGCTTGTTGATTTCCTCGATAACCGCGTGCGGCTGTATCATTTCGCTGTCACGGTCGTAGTTCAGCGCGTACTCTTTCTTGAGCACAGCGATTTCCTTGTGCCACTCAGCAAACGACTTTTTGAAGCCAATGCGGCGACCGTATTCGAGCATATCCGTTAGGTCTGTTTGCAGAATTCCGACGTGATGCCAGTCCACTCGCTTGACCTTGCCAATTTCCGCGGAGTCGATGTCAAACTGCGCAATGTATTTCGCCTTGGGCGCGAACTGCGGCGGGTCGGCGGCTACACGGTCATCGAACCGGGCACCGACAGCGATAACAAAATCGCAATCTTCAACCGCGTAGTTGGCGGACGCAAGTCCATGCATGCCGAGCATGTGCAGTGCCAACGGGTGTTTTGTATCACTCGCGCCAAGTGCCATCAGTGTCGTCGTGATCGGAATGCCGTACTCGTTGGCCAATCGTCGCATTGCCTTGGTTGCGTCGGCTTTGATGACACCCCCGCCTGCATAGATCAGCGGTCGCTCGGACTCTGACAGCATGGTGTAAAAACGCTCACATGAATCATCGGATAGCCGGTTTTCAGTGACAGCCGCAAGTCGGCGGCGATAGCCATCCAGGGGCAAAGTGCCTTGACCTTCGAACACACCCTCCCAGACTTGCACGTCCTTTGGAATATCCACAACGACGGGGCCGGGTCGACCCGTACGGGCGAGTTCGAATGCGCTGCGCATTGTTTTTTCGAGTTGGTCAGGGTCGGTAACGAGGAATACATGTTTGGCCACCGCTCCCATGATTGCTGCAACCGGTGCTTCCTGAAACGCATCGGTGCCAATGGCTGCCATAGGCACCTGGCCACAAATCACGACGAGTGGCACGGAATCGGCCATGCTGTCGCGTACCGGCGTAACAGAATTAGTCGCCCCCGGACCTGAAGTGACCATGAAGACGCCGACCTTGCCGCTCGCGCGGGCGAAGCCGGCGGCCATGAAGCCGGCGCCCTGCTCGTTGGCCGGAACGACAAGTGGCATCGGCGAGCTACCGTCCGCTTGGCGGTGCGTCTCGTTATAACGAAACACGGCGTCATAGATCGGCAGTATGGCGCCGCCGCTGTAGCCAAACACAGTCGTGACGCCTTCATCCGCCAGTACCTGTATGACGGTATCGGCGCCAGTCATGAGCTGGCCGGCGAGCGGATGCTCGCCGAGGCTGGCGGTGTTCGACTGCTCACTCATTACTTTGTCATCTGTGTTTAAGTGTCGGATTTTTCGCGAGTGTTTACTAATTTTTATTGCATTGCAATACTTGAGAATCTGCGCCACCATCCGCGATGAACGCTGGCAAACTGGTTTCAAACGTAATTCTTTTGTTCGATCAGGAACGAGCACTCATGCGACACGCAATATCAGTCCTTTTGCAGAACGAGGTTGGCGCGCTGACACGGATGACGGGCATGTTCTCGTCTCGCGGTTACAACATTGAAACTCTGAATGTGGCGCCTACTCATGACGCCTTGGTTTCTCGCGTAACGCTGGTGGTTACTGGCTCGGACGCGGCGATAGCCCAACTCAACGCGCAGCTCGCGAAGCTCGTCGATGTGGTCAATATTCATGACATGACGCTCGGGGAGCACTTCGAACGTGAACTGGCCATCATCAAGATCAAGCTTGGCACGGGTGGACTCGCGAGAGTGCTGTCGCTGACGAAGCAGTTCGGCGCCGAAATACTGGACGAGGCTCAGGCGAGCTGCACGATGCAGCTCACCGGCCGCGTGAAGGACATCGATGCCTTTATTGCGGAAGCCGCGGACATTGGTGAAATCTCCGCGGTCGCACGCAGTGGCACAGTTGCCGTTTCAAAAGGCGAAGTAACGTTGTCGTCTTTCGATCGTCAGCACCTGCTCGTCGGCTAACTTGTGAATGATGCGCCGCAGTATGATGTCGCAATCATCGGTGCGGGGATTAACGGCGCGGGCATAGCGCGCGATGCTGCGCTACGTGGCTTGCAGGTTATCATCTTCGACAAGAATGATATGTGCAGTGGTACCTCCGCCGTATCCAGCCGCCTGATTCACGGCGGCCTCCGCTACCTGGAGTACGCCGAAATCCCGTTGGTCTATGAATCCCTGCACGAACGGCGCTATCTCCGTCATATCGCGGTGCACCTGGTCCAGCCCGTACGTATTTGTATTCCGATTTTCGATGGCGCAAGGCGCGGCCCGTTACTCATACGTCTGGGCATGATTGCTTACGATTTGTTGTCGTTTCGGAAGACGACGCCAAATCATGAAATGCTCGATGAGAAGGAAATTCAGGACGAGGAACCCGGCTTACGTCGTGACGGATTGCGTGGCGCGGCACGTTACTTCGATGCCCAGGTTACATTTGCCGAACGCCTGGTCCTCGAGAATCTGATCGCCGCCCGCTCGGCCGGTGCCGTTATCAAGACGCACTGCGAGGTTCGCGAGATTCGAGTCAGCGACGGCAGAGTCTGCTCCGTGGCTTATTCGGACGCCTCGGGTTCGGAGCACGAGGTCTCTGTAAGAACAGTTGTCAACGCGTCGGGACCCTGGGTTGACCAGGTTCTAAAGCTCGCCCCCCGGCCTTCGAAAAGATTTGTAGGCGGCACAAAAGGAAGCCACATTGTTGTTGGTCGATTCAAGGGTGCACCGAGTGACGCGTTTTATGTCGAGGCCGCGGCCGACTGCAGGCCATTCTTCATCATTCCGTGGAATGACCAGTACCTCATTGGAACGACTGACATTCGCTACGTAGACGACCTGGATAATATCCGCGCCAGCCGTGCGGAGGTCGACTACCTGTTGGCGGAAACAAACCGTGTGTTCCCTGACGCGAATTTGGGCGTCGCTGATATTCATTTTGCGTATGCCGGCGTGCGCCCGCTGCCACATCAAAAAAAGGGGCCGGAGTCGGCGATCACGCGACGTCACATCATCAAGACCAATAAGCGCGTTGCCGGGGGTCTGGTGTCGATTATCGGTGGCAAGTTGACCACATATCGTAATCTGGCCGAACAGACCGTCGACAGGTTAGCGAAAATATTGCGTCGCAAGCTTCCCGAGTGCCGTACGGACAACACGCTGTTGCCGGGCGCGTGGGGTATCGATCGCGCGCGGCAGCGGCTTGAGACATTGCGAACGCTATCCGACAAAGGCGTAGAGCGTTTATTGAGAATTTATGGCGGCCGCGCAGACGGAATCTGTGAGTTGGCGGAATTTGATGCGAGTCTTTGCGAAACCCTGGATAGCGACAACAAGTTATTCGCGGCCGAAGTGGTATTCACGATCCGCGAAGAGTTCGCAGCGACACTGGCCGACATCGTATTTCGTCGCATGATGCTGGGGTTCGACGCTGACCAGGGTCGGCGTCATTACGAGGCGCTCGGTGCTGTGGCTGCAGCCGAGTTGGGATGGTCGGCGGACGAGGCGCACGCCCAGTTTCGAGATCTGACTGCTTACGCAGATTCGCTGCGCGTATAGAGCAAAATCAGCGCGTGATTTTTTCGAGTACCTGGGTCGGTGTATCCGTGTCGCGGGAGTAGCCGTGGCGCGTTGCCATGTCGGAATACGCCGCATCGCGTTCATCCTCACTCGGGTACCAATGCAGACGCTCCCAGTCATCACCCAGTATCTTTCTCAAAGTGTCACCGCTCGGCAATGACACACGGATGCCAAAGCGGCGTTTTTCGCCGGCAGCATTCGGTTCGACAAGATTATGTTGATCGCAGTAGTTCACTTACGACGACCTCTGTCGGACGCACCCTCACGATCTGACCAGCCAAGTATCCGGCGTGTTACCAACAGGTATACGGGTTTGGCGATACTCATCCACGCGCGTGACAATGGTGACGGGCTTGCCAGTATAGTGCGTTCACGCTCGGTTAGCAGGTCCGGGCGATAGTTGCGCTTATGCTTCAGCAGATGGCGGATGTCCTCGCGGGCCGCCATGCGGAAGAACCGGTTACGGCGCGGGGCGTGCCAGGCCAGCTGGAAATCGATAAATACGGGCATGCCATCGGCCCGGACCAACAGGTTGGGTTCTTTGGCGAGATCGTTGTGCACTACACCGGCGCGGTGCAGCCTGCGCAGCAGCCGGTTCGCCGCTCTGAAATATTGCGGGTCCTGCGGTCGACCTTCATACATGGGCACTCCAGCCACGAAACTTCGTTTGAGTTGCTGCGCGCCACTGGCCAGTAACTGCGGAACACCGTCGATACCTGCCAATGCCGCCAGCGCTCGCGCCTCGCGCCGCAAGAGGCGGCGCGCCAACCATGCCAACCACCATTTCGCCGGGCGCGTGTCGCGCAGGACAAAGGCTTCGTCGCCTGAGGTCATCATCCAGACCTCACCAAACAGGTCTTTTTTCAGCAACTGTTTGTCTTGCACTAGCGGTGGCCCCGCAAAATGCAGAGAATACAGCAACGTATCGAACGGGAAGCAATAGTGGCCGCGGATTCTACCGATAAACAGTCGACCGATGAACGCGCGAATCTGGATTCAACGGGCGAATTCTTTAGCGTAGGCGGCCCTCTACACGCTGTGCGTGCCGGCTACATCTCGCGCCGTGCCGACAATCTGCTCTATGAAACCGTCATATCGGGAAGCTATGCGCATGTTCTTGCGCCGCATCGCAGCGGCAAATCCAGCCTGATCGCCGCCACAGCGGCACGTCTCGAAAATAATGGATGCAAGGTCGCCATACTCGATCTGGAGCAGATCGGTGTGCGCGATGGCGGCGTCGATCCAGGGCGCTGGTATTACAGTGTGGCGTACCGGCTGCTGCGGCAACTGCGAATTCGTTATGACTTGCAGACCTGGTGGCAGGATAAATCGATCTTGAGCAACCAGCAGCGACTGGTCGAATTCTACTCTGAGATCATCCTGCAACACGTTCCCGAGCGTATCGTAATTTTTGTCGACGAAATCCAGTGCATTGAAAATCTTCCCTACGCGGATCAGTTACTGGCGAGTATTCGCGCCGCGCACAATGCGCGCACAACGGATCCCGAGTTCACCAGGCTCGCATTTGTACTCCTGGGTGAATGTGATCCCGTCAGCCTGATAGAAGAAGCAGAGTTGTCGCCATTTAACGTGACACAACAGGTCTTGCTCAATGATTTTTCGCGTCATGACCTCGATCTGTTTGCGACCGAACTCAACCTGAGCCCGGGCGACGCTGCGACGGCATTGGACCGAATTTACTACTGGACACGCGGACACCCATACCTGAGCCAGAAACTCGCGCGCGCGATCGCCAGGGAGGAGCAAGACGGCAATATTGACGCACAGGTAGACCATATCGCGACGCGTCAGCTCGCCGGGCGTGCGGCACTGCACAGCGAACCGCATATGAGCCACATTCACCGTGAATTAGTGAATGATCACAAGCGCTGCGAGCCGCTTTTGAATCTGTACGGCAAGGTTCGAAAAGGTATTCCGGTCGCTGCAGATCTTGGCTCGCCGATGCAGCGCAGGTTGATGGCCGTCGGTCTTCTCGAAATTGACGCAGAAAGTAATCTAAAGGTGCGTAATCGTCTTTATGAGGCCGTCTTTACGACTCGCTGGGCGAACGAGAATCTGCCGACACATTTTCGTGTTCCCGCGATGGTCGCTGGCGTGATGCTCTTGTTCGCAATGATTCCATTCTGGTATACGCAGTGGTTACCGAAGCCGTATGTTCGGGTACTCGCGTCCAACACGGTTGAATTTCAGGTTGCCAGTGACGCCTACAAGAGCCTGCGCTCATTCCCGGGTCACGCCGCTACAGCAGACAATTTGTACCGTAGATTCCTCGACAGACGCGCGCTGGCGAGCAGCGAAGAAGGGGAAATACAGCACCTGGCCAGATTGGCGGCTGAATTGCCTGATGCCGGGCGGCTCGCGGAAGAATTCGAAGCTGGATTCTGGGATCGAAAAGCGAGCCTGGCGATGCGCGGCGAGGACCGCGATGCGGCACTTCTTGCAACATTACAGTCGTTGGTCCTGGCCACTCCGAGACGCCGGCAACGCGCCGCCGCACTGATTGGAGACGACTACCCGCTGCTTCTTGCGACGCTGCCCGCCCTGCCATCCGGGACGACCGTGTTCGATCCTGTCGGCATGGTATTAACAACGGCGGTCGGCGCGCAGATTTCACAATGGTCGTATACGCCTCAAGGCTTGCAGCAGCGCGAGCCCTGGTCTGTTACTGCGCTTGAGGTCAGCCCACTGGTACGTCGCGTTATTGTCGACAGGGTTGGTGTCGTCAGCCGCATTGGGCTGACGCTGAACGTCAGCCACTCCAGGCTTGCTGATCTTCGCATCAAGATCATCGCGCCGTCAGGTCGTGCAGTAGAAATCGAAACGGGGCTGGAGCGCGCGTCCAGCAACGATGATATCCGTGTTCCGGCGCGGCAGCTTGCAGACCTCAAAGGCGAGACACTAAGCGGCACCTGGAGTATTAGCGTGCGCGATGAGAGTCTCGGCGTGGCAGGGCAACTTGTTGGTTGGAACCTGACCCTTAATTCACAGGGTGCCGTCGAACATTTTCAGCGTGGATTGAATATTCCCGATCCGGTAGAGCGTGAAACGGAGAACGTCTGGTTTGACGGATCGGGTCGCTATGCGATTGCGCGTGCGACGCAGAGTGACAGTGCACGAATCTGGGATCTCGCCTTTGTGGAGCCGATGCGCGCAATTGCTGTTTCTGAGAACGAAACCCTTATCGGACTTGATGCGAATGCCAGGAGGCTGGTAACCGCGACACAAGACAGGGTCAATCTTTGGGACACAGCTTCCGGTGACCGGATCGCGAGCATTGTCGTCGGCGCGGCAAGTACGACGGCTGTTCTGACGCCTGACGGGACACACTTGTTCGTGGAGCGTCGCAGTGACATAGAGAGCAATCTGGAACTGTGGTCACTCGATGAAGGTGTCGTCACGGCGGAAGTCGTTATTGCCGGCGTTCCCGCCCACATCGCCATTGATGCGGCCGGCACGCGAGTCGCAGTAGCAGACTATGACAGGGCGATCCGTGTCTGGGATTTCGCAACGGCCGAACTGATCGGACAATTCGATCTGCCACTGCAACCGAGCGACATTACGTTTTCTGCCGACGGCGCCGCGCTCGGCGTAACGTACGGTACCGCTGGTGTCTCGCTTTGGAATATCGCACGACCTCACGAACCGTTGCTTGAGGAATTCGGAAAAGGCGCTTGGCAGCTGGTTTTCTCGCCGTCGGGAAGTGTTGTCGCAGCGGGGCGGCCCGACAGCGGTTTTCAAACCTACAGTAGCGAGGATGGCCGACTATTGGGTCCTGCTCTCGGTGTCCGCAGTGACGGTGAGGCTGGTGACTTGTTGTCGTTTAGTCACGACGAACAAATTTTGTTGTCCGGCAGTCGCACGGGCGTGCTGCGTTTCTGGCGCGCGCCAGCCGCTTCATCGAACGCTGTCGGCGCGGCTGCGGTTCAAGGGCATTCGATTTGGAGCCCGTCAGCGGACAGGGCGCTTATCGCGACACCTGACGGCTCTATTGTTGCGATCGGTGATTCATCCGGTCATGTGCACATGATTCCTTCGGACGCGGGACTCAATGAACTCGCTGCGATAAGCAACGATGTTAGTTTTGTCGGCCACATTAGTGAGGTTCGATTGTTAGGTGCAAATCGCGCAGGCTCTCTCGTTGCAAGTGCCGCAATGGATAACTCGGTACGTGTTTGGAATTCAAGTACCGGTCAGCCATTGCCCTACCAGGTGGACATTCAGGGCGCGGCAATATCCCAGCTGGTGTTTTCGCCGAACGCGACGGTCCTTGGCATCCTCAACGGCCCCCAAGTGGCATTGCTTGACGTAAACGCCGGCATGATGATCGCGGAATTCGAACTCGGTGACGTCCAGAATGGAATCACGTTCGTTGCCGAGGATCGTTTGTATGTCGGTGGTGAAAACGGGGTGCTGCGACTTATCTCACAGGTTGCCGATAGCAATTGGCAGGTGCAACACGTGTGGCAGGGCCCGACCCCGATTCGCTTTTTGCGGGCGTCACCGCGCGCTAATTTTCTGGTGCTTGTCGATCAGGATGACATCGCCAGCCAGTTTAGTTTGTCTGAGGGGCGTATCGGTGGCCGAACGCTGCAGTTGCCGGGTGCCATACAGGAGGTAGTATTCGACACGAGCGGCACGCGGGTTTTCTTCCGCACAGCACGTTGGGTACATCGCGCCAGCTCATCCGTGTCCGGGTTGATCTGGATGGATTCATTGTTTGGCCCGTGGCCCATAAACAGTGCCGGGCTGGTGCTGGGTAATGGTCGTCATCAATCGCAGATCGCGGCCCGAATCTATTTGCCAACGGCCAAGAATGGCTTCGTCGAATTGGCGCCGCTAAGTTTTGCTGGAGCGACGGAGTCCGGTTTGTTCGGCAACAAGGACGAGTTGCTGAACGAGTGGCGCCCGCGGGTTAGCGCAACTCACCTCGAAGGGTCCTGACCAGTAATTCGAGTTTTTCCGCCGACACATCTTCAGGTGCTACCGCGGCACCGAAAACCACGGGTACCCGGGCGAACAGGCGACCGGGAATCCTGCGCACGCCGCCACCTTTGCGGCGGCTGAACCAGCTACCCCACAGTCGTCCGAGTGCGGACGGAATAACCGGCACGGGTCGCCGCGCAATAATTGTCTCGATTCCCCGGCGAAATCGCTGTATCTCGCCATCGTTGGTTATCCCGCCTTCCGGAAATATGCAAACGATATGACCCGCTGCGAGTTCAGCGTCGACCTTGTCGAAGGCCTCATCCATCAGCTGCTTGTCTTCTTTCGCCGACGCTATCGGTATTGCCTTGGCATTCTTGAAGATAAAAGAGAGCAGCGGAATCTGGAAAATCTTGTAATACATCACGAACCGCATTGGCCGGGTGACAGAGCCACCGAGGATGATCGGGTCCATGAAACTGACATGATTGCATACGACAACGGCCGGGCCGCTCCGCGGAATATGCTCCAGGCCCGACGGCCGGATTCTGTAAACAATATTGATGACGATCCAGGCCAGGAAACGCATCAGGAACTCGGGAAGCAGGGAATAGATGTAGATTGCGACCAGCGCGTTTAGACCCGCGATCACCAGGAACAACTCCGGTATAGAGAAACCGACGTAGAGTAAGACACCGGATATGATGGTTGCGCCGACCATCAATAATGAATTGATAATATTGTTTGCTGCGATAATCCGCGACAAGTGCTCTCGCTTCGAACGCTTTTGAATCAGCGCATACAACGGAACGCTGTAAAAGCCGGCAAACGCGCCTAACAGGGCCAGGTCCAGGAGAATGCGCCAGGTACCAGCACGGCCGAGGAACTCGCTAACGGACGTAACTGCTATCAAATGTGCGTCGGGCTGTGCGAAATAAAGGTCGACGGCGAACAGGCTCATGCCGATCGAGCCGAACGGCACCAGCCCGAGTTCGATGCGATGTCCCGACATGCGTTCGCATAACAGCGAGCCGAGACCGACGCCAACCGCGAACGCAACGAACAGACTCGTGATGACGGATTCATTGCCGTTGAGTATGACCTCTGTGTAAGCATGAAATTGTATTGTCAGTGCGACACCAAAAAACCAGAACCACGAAATACCAAGGATCGAAAGAAAAACGCTTTTTTCTTCACGGGCGAAACTGACAATACGCCAGGTTTCCTGCC
>CAZVLT010000045.1:10477-13477 GCA_964628105.1 uncultured Woeseiaceae bacterium
AGAAAAACGCTTTTTTCTTCACGGGCGAAACTGACAATACGCCAGGTTTCCTGCCACGCATTCCAGTTGATTCTTAGTTCCGGGTCGACGGGGTTGGTCTTGGGAATCTGGCGGCTGGCAAAATAACCTCCAATAGCGACGGCCACCAGGATGAACGCGAGCATGGTTTGTTTTTTTGCTTCCAGGTCGATGGCCTCTACGCCAATAATCAGGCCCAGGATTATCGCGACATAGGTTCCGGATTCGACCAGTGCATTGCCGCCAACCAATTCGTCGGTGTGCAGCTTTTGTGGCAGATAGGCGTACTTGACGGGACCGAACATCGTTGATTGGCACCCCATAAGAAACAACACGATCAATACCAATGAATATTGTTCTGACAACAGGGCAACAGCAGCGAGCGACATCAAGCCGATTTCAAGCAGCTTGATACGTCGCATCAGCATGGATTTTTCGTACTTGTCGGCTAACTGTCCTGCTGTCGCCGAAAACAGGAAAAACGGAAAAATGAACAGGAAGGCAGCGACACTCGGAAACATCGTGTGGTGCACGCCAAGGATACTCAACTGCTGGAACGTGATCAGGGTCACGAGTCCGTTGCGAATAATATTGTCGTTGAGTGCGCCGAAGAGCTGTGTCACGAAAAACGGTGCAAATCGGCGCTGGCGGAGTAGCGAAAACTGGCTGGATTCTGACAAAATATCTCGTCCCTGGAGTCAGTACGACGCCACTATATCGCGAAATATGACAAATTCCGTGCAAAACTGCGAACTCGTGCCGTTATTGCGAATTGACATCCTTGCTATCATTGATACTGCATAACTCTGCGTTTTTTACCATTTAGCCAATTCCCGGACAACGACAAACTATGACGAGGCGCCTGACATTGTTGATCTGCGGTATCGGACTGCTGGCCGGTTGCACGAAAGAGCAACCGCCACGCACTGTCACCGATTTCCTCGAAAGCCCGATTTTGCTCGAGGCGGCCATGGTGCGCTGTTCGAAGAATCGTTCGGGGACGCGTTATGAGGCAGAGTGCGTCAATGCTCGTGCAGCGGTACGCAGCATTCAGGTGAAAGCAGAAGCAGTCGACAAGGCCGAGATGCAAGCGAGCTTTGAGCGCAAGCGCAAGGCTTTGCGACGCACACAGAGGGCAGTGGCAGAGTCGCGTCGCCGGGCGGCGGAGGCTGAGCGCCTCAGGCAAGAGGCCGAATACCTTGCGCAATTTGGCGAGATGCCACCCGTGGACGGTGAGTCCGAGGCGGGCGGCGCAGTTGGCAATATTCCGGTCGTTGCCAATTCAGGTGATTCGACGGACACAGAGGTATTCACGAATGTCGGTCAGATAGTACCTGCCTCGGATGGTGGTAATGCACCCGCTGCAGAGGTCGAGCCTGTGGCGGACAGCGATCTGGAATCTGTTCGGGATGAATTGCGCCGTCGCGACGATGAGGCGGGCAACTAGTCTTTCAACTCCGGCATCGTTCGTACATGTAGATCCCTTTGTGGATACGGAATCTCAATACTGTTCTCATTCAGCGCTTTATAAACTGCGCAATTGAGTTCGTGTCGCACACGCCCACGGTCTATAGGTCTGGCTATCCAGCCCAGTAACTCAAAATCGAGGCTGGAATCGCCAAACTGGCGAAACCGGACGCGCGGCGCCGGAGCAGCGAGTACGCTGTCATTGTCTGCGCCAACCTTCTCGAGAACCTCGATAACCTGATCGATATCGCTGCCGTATGCGACGCCGACGGCGACACGTATCCGATGCTGTGCCGGCGGACCTCCAGCCTCATTGATAATCTTGCCGTTACCAATGATGCCATTTGGCACAGTGATCTCGACGTCATCGCGCGTCAGAATACGTGTACTGCGTAAGCCGATGTCAGTTACAACGCCTCGTTCGCCGCTGTCCAGGATAATAAAGTCGCCCGCCTTGTAAGGCGCGTCTATAATGATCGAAACACCCGCAAACAGATTCGACAGCGTGTCCTTTGCGGCAAAGCTCAAAGCAAGACCAACGATACCTGCCGACGCCAACCAGGCCGTGACGTTGATATCCCATGCCAGAAAGAGAAAGTAGCCGGTCAGTGCGACAGCGATGACCTTCATCACGTTGTGCAACAGTGACAACATGCCTGTCTGCACGATCTTGCTGTCTTTGGTCCCCGATAAGACCTTGACGAGCAGGTTCATCACGTTGCTCAGCGTGTTGTACCAGACGAAAATCACGATCGTCTTGAGGATACCTATGGTGATGAACTCGGGCGGCGGTGACATGCCGATACGGCGTGTTGCCAACGCCAGCCCGAGCACTACGAACGATAGAAACACGGGCCGGTGAACCAGCGCGACAAATTGGTCGTCATATTCGTTGACTGACCTGCGGGCGATGCGCCCGATGATTGCGGAAATTATCCAGTCAGCGATTTTTCCGATAACGATGAAGACGACCGCGATGATCGCAGCCTGCAGGAAAACGTTTGGTCCGACAATTTCCGAGAGCTGCTGAATTCTTGCAATCAGGTCAGTCAATGGTTGCTACTTCGTTGCTCTCAGTTAGCAGAGTCGTACCCGGTATTCGCATCATCGGATTCTTCGGGTTCGGGGAGCCCAAAGGTACGCACTTCAGATGCCTGGTCGGCAGTCGTAACAGGTTGCGCGGCGCCCGTCCGCATGCCAGGTTGCCGCGGCAATCGACTCGTCTGCGCCGTCAGGATTTGCACAAAGATGTTGGCAATATCGGGCGCGATGTTTGGCGAGCTGACGAAAATACGTTCGGGCGTCATGCTCGTCGACTGGTAAAACGCAGCATTAGCCTTGCGGTCCATCGTGACGCCGGCACCTTCCAACGCAATACCCACGAACAGCCCACGGCTGCGTGAGTACGAATAGACCTCGGATTTGAATTCGATGTCCGTCGCGATCGCTGTATATCGACCTACCGGACCAGCCGCAACAGACGCATCGGCTCCAAGTGTCAGCTTGCCGTTTTCA
>CAZVLT010000046.1:0-4266 GCA_964628105.1 uncultured Woeseiaceae bacterium
GCTGCGTCAACACCGGTGGTTTCAGACGCGGCCTGATCGCGTGATTCGCCGCAGCCAGCGACAAGGATAACGGCAGCGAGAGCCGCTGCAGCAAGGATTTTCATTTGGGAACCCCTGAATTGGAATCAGGAGATCATAAACCCAAGGTCGCGCTGTGCAAAGTTCGAAAGGTTCGGAGCAACGATATCAAGGTCTGCATCCGGAAGAAAACAGGTTCAATTATTGCTTTGCAACCACCGACTCCAAATAGGCAATCTGCTCTGCTGTCAGCAGGTTCTTGAGCCTGACGAGCATAACCATCTGCTTCTTCTTGACCTGGTTTTCCGCTGACAGCGCAACATTTGCGTGCTTCAGTATCTCCGTCTCATCAACGGGAACTTTGTCCAGCTCAATCATAAGCGCCTGATAAGCCTCGCGCATATCCCATTCGTACTCGGCGATTCCAGCCTGAACTTCGACGACCGCAGCCCGTATCTCGGTAAACTGCTGCTTCGTGAGATCGAGCTCCACCTGATTCTCCAGAATGATGTTCGGCGCAAACAGCTTGCCTTTGAACACATCCTTCTGGGGTTCCGCCGCGACGGAATTACTGCTTGCCAGCCAGACAAGCGTCAGTACAAGTAATAGTCCTTTGTTCATAGTAACGATCCTTCATAGCGTTCGGTTGACTCGATGAGCATTGGTAAGTCCTGGTACAGGTCGATCTGATGCGTCGGGAGCAGCGTATCGCTTGGTGCCGACCAACTCGTAGATCCCAGCAACTCATCGATATCCAGGTAGCGAAAGTCCGGGGAGGGCGGATCCGTCGGTGACAACAACCCGACTACCAGTACGGTGGCAGCCGCCGCTGCCGCGAAGCCCGCATAGCGCCTCTTGCGCTGCTCACGAACTCGAATTTCAGCTGCTGCCCAGACACGTCCGAATTCGGGAGCGCCATCAGCTTCGACGAGATCCTGGGCGCGGCGTAACGCCGTACGAATATTCTTGTCCTGTTCACTCATTTAATGTTTCCTGTCTTTGTCCGGTGAATTGCAATTTGGCCCGCAGTGTTTTTTTTGCGCGATCGTAGTGAACGCGGCCAGTGCCGGTTGTAACACCGATGACGCTGGATGCCTGTGCAATACTCATGTCGCGGCAAAAAACCAGTTCAACGATGTCGCGTTGCCTCTGCGGCAACTGTTGCACCGCCTGCCAGAGCTCACGATTTTCGTCCGGCTCGGTGGCTTGCACATGGTAATCCTGCGTGTCGTTCGCAAATTCGCGCAACAGTCTCATCCTCGATGCAACGCGTCGAAAGCGACTATTCGCGAGATTTTGCACAACTCCAAAAACAAACGTCCTCAATGACGATCGTTCTTCAAATCGCGCCCTGCCAGTCAGCAATTCAACATATGCTTGTTGCACAAGATCCTCCGCGATTGCACGGTCATAACCACTACGGGAGAGAGCCCAGGCGAATACCTGCTCGTGGATGGCTTCCAGTGCCGATCGAGATATGTACGGGTTATTGTCCAATACATCATTGTCTCTCATACCTCCTCCAGGTTACTTGGTGGTATGAGAACGATGCTTATATGACAGACTATGGATGCAGCGCATGTACCTTGAAGGAGTACTATTTGCTCATGGAAGGCGCGAATGCCGTAGTGCCTACACGGCAGCCGGCAGCCGTTTGATGCAATGTCAACGAAATCGACTCTTCGCAACCAATCGGATGGAAGCTCAGCAATATCGTAACGCCGTGTTCTTTGCGATCGCTACGCTGGCTTACGCCGGCGTCGCAGCGTACGGCGAAACGATCATTGGCGAAGGCACCGAGGTCGTTGAGACAATCCAGATAGCTCAGAATCTGGCCACGAATTCTTTTCGCAAGCGTCTCGTCCTGAGGCTCAAAAACAACCCAGCGCGTGGCCTGTGAAACGGCATTGATGATTTGCAGACAGAGTCGGCGCACAGGTAACCGTGCAAATTTTCGATGTGCCTCGCTGCCTCGGCCCATTGTCACAGAGCCGGACAGGCGGGTTCTGCCGGCAGGTCCGCTCGCGACCACGTTAAGTCCGGCGCGAGTCAACAGGTGTTCGTCATCATCATCAATGTCAGTCGCGGGCAGCAAGCAGCGTCGTAATTCCATGCCCTGTTGGCCGAGGTCTTGCCATGGCCCGTAAGTGCGATCCTGCTTGCAAAGCAGTCCGGCAATTGCTCCACCGGCCGCTCGTGTCCCATTATCCTCGCTGCCGCGTTCTCTGACGCGGGGAAAGTAGCCGAACATATTCGTGCTCGCATAACCGAGATCGCTTACACCCTGCACCGCCTCAGTCGCAGTCGTCCACTCCGCTAATGGATCTACAAGCAACATAGCGCCTCGATCCCGACAATACAGTTCTGCGGCGAGTATTGCCGCGGGACCAGCGTCTCTTCCCTTGCCTGGTGGTGGTAAATACAGCACGTCGAATTTTTCAACCTGATCCAGGGAAAACAGGCCGGTGCGATCACTTCGCGACCCGATCAGGTCGTAGTCCGATAACTCGCCTCCGTCCGTTCCGGCCTGCGCGTGGTCAATGTAGGACGAAACGTAACGGCTGCCAGGCGCTGTGGTGGGTTCCGGCCGATGTGTCGGGTACGGATGTTCAACCCTGGCAAGCCGCGACGTCAAAAGCTCGTCGGCGACGAAACTACTCGCATCTTCCCGCGACGATAGTTTCCGGAACAGCTCCTGGTCGATGATAAGCCCGGTTGCCGGGTTTACTCGCTGCAATGTGAGATTGAATAAGTCCGTGTTTGCATCGTCCTTATCGTGGTCAATGCCGTCGTAATCAATCGCTGCGCGAATGTACTCTGTCGAGCCCGGATCGACGGCCCGCAGCACGAGTGCCGAACCGCTGGCTGGTAAGCACAGCATAGCGCCCCGCGCGTTGTTAGCGACACGTACGACATGCAAGCGGTTGCCACCATGTTCGAAAAACTGCCTGGCTGCCGGCCCGAGGCTGGACCGCGCCCAGACATCTCCGAAGCGACGCCGAAATTCACCGAAGTTTTGAACCAGAACCGGCGTATTCACGGGTCCACGAAGCGCACGGCCAACGAACGCGGCCGTGGTCTCTGGGGACGCGTTGATGGGTTGATCCATCGCTGCGATTTCTGTGACCGTAATACCCCGGTCAACTACATCTGACAAACCTGTCTCCGCACCTGGTCAGATAAGTGTGGGCGTATTCTAAACATTCGCGCTCGCCAGTGCACTCCGTTAATCTGTTGTGGATGACTGATTTCCTGGGCAACGCGTATCCCCACCTCGCGGAGAAGCTGCGAAAGACGTCGTTTGCCTCGTTACCGACGCCAGTTTCGAGTCATGAAATTGACACCTCCGCCGGTAACCGTGTGATATCGATCAAACACGACGATCAGACCAGCGCGCTATATGGCGGCAACAAGATTCGCAAGCTCGAATATATTTTTCGGCGTGCCACTGACCGTGGCGCCAGGCGCGTGGCGACGTTTGGTGCCGTTGGCTCGAACCATGCGCTGGCAACCGCTGTTTTTGCAAAGCACCTCGGCCTCGAATGCACCTGTTTCCTGGCTCATCAAAAACGCACGCCAAATATCCCGAAAACGCTCAATATGCATCTCAAACTGGGCACGGAAATGGTGCGCTATGGCGGATCAGTTGACCAACTGGAGCTGTTTCGCCGTTATTTGCAGCACCGCCAGACCTGGGTGATCCCGCTCGGTGGCACCTGTTGGTTCGGCGCCGTTGGCTTTGTCAACGCGGGGCTGGAACTTGCCGCGCAGATCAAAGCTGGCGAGATTGCGTTGCCCGATCGCATCTACATAGCGAACGGCACCATGGGCAGCGTCGCCGGGCTCGCACTGGGACTGGCACTTGCAGAACTGCCAACCAAACTACACGCCGTGCGCGTTGCAGACAATCGATATACCCATCCAAGAGCGCTAGAACAACTCATGCGAAAAACGGTTGTACTCCTGAATCGGCTCGATGCATCGATCCCGCTTGATCTCATGCAGCGGACACGACTGCAGTGGCGCGACGATTTCTTTGCGGGTGGCTACGCGCAAGTCGACGATGCAACGCAAAACGCAGTCGCGTTTGCGCACGACCAGCTTGGACTTGCGTTAGAAACCACCTATACGGGAAAAGCCATGGCCGCGATGTTGCACGATCTGTCAACAGATGATCAAGCCAGCGGCCGATACCTGTTCTGGAATACCCACAACTCCCGACCACTACCCGTCGCGAGCGCGACACCC
>CAZVLT010000046.1:4366-13300 GCA_964628105.1 uncultured Woeseiaceae bacterium
AGCAGGTCGTCTTCGAGCGGCTGGTGTGCTTCAAAGAAAAGGACGCCATCCTGTCGGCCCATCTGGTACGGCTCATTCAAAATGGTGACGATTTCACCAATGTCCACAAGTGAATACAGCGACTCGATATTCTCAGGGTATAGGCGGATACAGCCGTGGCTGACCCGCATGCCAACCCCGTACGGTTGATTGGTGCCGTGTATCAGATAACCGGGCATGCCCAGCTTGAGCACATGTGTGCCGAGTGGATTATCGGGTCCCGGTGGCACGACTGACGGCAATGGGTTACCCATTTCGGCATATTCGCGCCGCACGGAGGCCGGCACCCACCAATGCGGATCAGTTGCCTTTGAAACCACCGTCGTTTCACCGAGCGGCGTTTCCCAGCCAACTCTTCCGATACCGATCGGGTAGGTGAGCACGTACCTCTGTTCACCCTCAATCGATGCGGGAAAATAAAATATTCGCTTGGTAGCGATATTCAGTATGACGCCGTGTTTTGGCACATCAGGCAACACGTATTGGGTCGGCAAAAGCACAGGCGTGTTTTCGCCAGGTAGCCACGGATCAACGTCGGGATTTGCCGCAACGATTTCGTCGTAACCAAGACCGTAGGTGCGCGCAAGATCCGAAAACGTGTCCTCAGCGCGCGCAAAAACTACCTGCGGCTCGCCCACGACCGATTGCTCAGCCGATGAGAGAATGAAACTGTTTGGTTCGATTGGCACCTGCAACGGACGATCTTCGAACGCCGCCCCTCGATCGGACCGTCCCTGCATCCCCGCGAGGAAACCGTCCAGTGACGCACAGCCGCCCAATGCCAGCGAAAGAAACAGCACGGTGAGGCGAATACGTAATAAAGTCGGCTTCATCAAATGGCTTGCTCGCCTTCAGAGCGCTTGGAAAAATGATCCTTGAAGTTGGCCGTGACTACCAGTTCTTCTCGCACTGCGGATCCTTGCCGTCTGCTTGCGCCTGATTGTAGACGGGTAAGGTCTCTTGCCATTGCGAAATTAAATTCTCAATGCGTGTTTCATTTGCCGGGTGCGTTGATAAGAACTCGGGCGGGCTCTTTTTTCCCATCGCGGCCATGTTTTGCCACAAGTCGACCGATGCTCGTGGATCGAAACCGGCCTTGGCCATATAGCCCAAACCGACGACGTCAGCTTCAGTTTCCTGGCTGCGGCTATGGGGTAAGGACAAGCCGAATGCAGCGCCTGCATTCATTGCCTGACTCGCAGTGTAGGCTCCGCCCGTATAACCGCCGCCCATTATGACGGCCAGGGCCTCAATGCCGATACCGGTGAGCGATGCTCTCGAAGCTTTCTCATTCGAATGGCGCGCCGTTACATGCGCGATTTCGTGGCCAATTACCGAAGCAAGCTGATTCTGGTCTTCCGTAATTTCCAGTATCCCCGTATTGACGCCGATCTTGCCGCCCGGCATTGCCCATGCATTGACGGACTTTTCGTCAAATATCGCCAGCTCCCATTCGAAGTCACTATATGGCGGGTCGAGAACCTCAACGACTGCTTGTGCAACGCACGCGACGAAATCAATTTTCGCGCGATTCGTCGACAACGGCATCGCGGCGCGCATTGCACTAAATGCCTGCGCTGCCTGCGCCTCCATCTCGGCGTCCGACTTCCAGATAATCTGCGTACGGCCGGTCGGCGATGTTGAGCAAGCAGCAATGACAAGTGCGACAAAAACGAAAGCTATCAGTAACTTGAAGGGACGCATGATCACGAAACTCCTCGGGTAGTGGGACGATTATAGCGCCTCGCGGCACCGGAGACCCGTCAATGATTCGACCGTTGTAGCCGCAATCAGTTCCGCGCGGCTAACGTGGTAATCGCGACTCGAACTTGCGCCGCCAAATGGTCGCAGCGGCCTTTTCCAGGGCGCTATCGATGCTCGCCAGCAGGCGCTTTTGCAGCGGCTTTTTGATCTTGTAACTGAGTGAATAGAGATTACGCTCAGCCGCTCGGTCACTCAGCAGCTCATCGCTGGTACGCAACTCGTCGGCAAGGCCCAGCTCCAGTGCGCGCTTGCCATACCAGTGCTCGCCCGTTGCAACTTTCTCAAGGTCGAGATCGGGCCGGTACTTTGCGACCGCTGCCTTGAAAAGCGCGTGCACGTCTTCGAGTTCTTCCTTGAGCTTCGCCCGGTCTTCGTCCGTATTCTCACCGAACATCGTGACGGAGCGCTTGTATTTGCCGGCAGTTATTTGTTCGAAGTCGACGCCGTGGCTGTCGAGCATGCGATTAAAGTTCGGAATTTGCGCGAGCACACCGATGGAGCCGAGAATCGCGAACGGCGCCGCGTAAATTCTCGTTGCAACGCAAGCCATCAGGTAGCCGCCACTCGCAGCGACTTTGTCCACGCAAACGGTAAGCGGCAAGCCCCGATCGCGAATGCGCGCGAGCTGCGACGAAGCTAAACCGTGCTCGTGCACTACGCCGCCGTGATTCTCCAGGCGTACGATGACATCGTCGCCGTCTGTCGCAACATCGAGCAGCGCGTTGACCTCTTCGCGCAGCGATGCGACGGCGGTGGCTTTGAGATCGCCCTTGAAGTCGATAACGAAGCTGCGCGGACGACGATCCTCTTCTTTGGCCGCCTTGTCCTGTTTTTTCTTTTCTTTCGCGGCCTTTTTGCGTTCATCCTTGCTTGAAATGGCATTGCGCAAGGTTTCAGCCAGCGATTCGTATTTCTTGTTCAGGTCTTCAACCTCGAGACCCTCGTGTGCACCCTTGCGTCCGACCATTGCGATCGTGACGATAATCGCGATCACACCTAATACGATCGTTATTACTTTTAAAAGAAATAGCGGGTACTCGGCCAGGAACTGTGTCATACCGCGATGCCAACGTTGTTTTTCTGCAAGACCTGTTCGGCGCGATAGCTCGACCGAACCATCGGCCCGGCAACGACTTCGATAAAGCCCTTTTCCAGCCCTTCGCGGCGATACGCTGCGAACTCCTGCGGTGCAACATATCGCTCGACCGGGAGGTGGTTGTGTGTCGGTCTCAAGTACTGCCCCAGCGTCAGAACGTCGACATTCGCATCACGAAGGTCATCCATCGTTTGCATGATCTCATTGTCGCGCTCACCGAGCCCGAGCATCAGGCTGGTCTTGGTCAGTACTTCGGGTCGATGTTCTTTGGCGTGCTGCAGTACTGCAATCGTCTGCTCGTAGCCTGCCCTTGGGTCGCGCACCGGGTGTGTCAGTCGCTTCACTGTTTCCACGTTCTGCGCGAAAACGTCCAGACCGGAATCCACGACGAGCTCCACATGCTTTTCAACGCCATTGAAGTCGGGCGTCAATGCTTCTACCGCCGTGTTCGGATTGAGCTTTTTGATCTCGCGCACACATTCTGCGTAGTGCGAGGCACCGCCGTCGGCCAGGTCGTCTCGATCAACCGATGTGATGACGACATATTCAAGCTGCATCAGCTGTACGGCACGCGCGGCGTTTCGCGGCTCATCGGCATCCAGCCAGCCTTTTGGGTTGCCCGTATCGACGGCACAGAAACGACACGCCCGTGTGCATACCGAGCCAAGCACCATGATCGTCGCTGTCCCGGCATTCCAGCATTCGCCGATATTCGGACACATAGCCTCTTCGCATACCGTGCTTAAGCGATGCTCCTGGACGATCTTCCGCGTGGTCGAGTAACCCGCGCCGGACGGCATTTTCGCACGCAACCAGCTGGGTTTGTCCCCATGTACCAAGGGCGCGTTATCCCGGCGCAACTTAATGCCGTTTTTGATCGCCGAGAATCCCGTGTCAGTTGTATATTTCTGACCGCTCTGGACGACCGGAATGCCGCGAAATGATTTGTCTGCCTTGTCCATGCCTGGGCTACTGGGCCGTGATTCAGGGGGGACGCATTGTCGCATATATAACGGACAAAAAAATCCCGGCCGAAGCCGGGAAAATCAGGGGGAAATGGTAAATAGACGCCTATAAATTCAGTGTAGTCTGGACCAGCTGACCAATCGCACAGCGCTCTGCTGCAGATCAAAATTGCGGGCCAGGATTGCCTCAATGTCCTTGCGCTCGGAGTCCTGTTCCATCGGGTAGCTCAGCTCAATAACTCCGCAGAACTCATTGCCGCCGCGATATTCAGCGTCGGTCAGCAGGAACTGCGTGTAGTACTTTGCGGACATGGGACCAATCTACGCTCGCCGCAAGCAGGCGTCTGTGAGCCAGGGCACAAATTTCCATTCGTGCGCCACGGATTATCGGAATGTGGACACAAGTCACATTAGGGGGCAAGATTTGCGTAAAATTGATTGTTATTGGGGACGCGGTACACAGATTTATTGCCGCAGCATATGTAACATCGGCCTTTCTCTGCTATTGCTCGGGCAGAGGCCGGGCCAATTACCACGGGAACTGAATACATGGTCGCCAAATCAAGTCTTGTAAAACTCGTCATAATGAGCGTAATTCTGCTCGCCGCAGGTAGCGGATATGCTCAAGATGAACTCCGACGGACCTTCTTCAAGGACGCCGATTCCGCGAAAACCGCTGCCGATGCGCTGGAGGCGAAGACCTACGCGCCGAAGAGCTACGCGAGTGGCCTGAAGGAATATCGCGATGCCGAAAGTCTTTTGCAGCGAGGTCGCAACATAGATTACGTGCGCTCAAACGCCGCTGATGCGACGCGCTATTTCAGGGCGGCCGCGGAGACGGCGCGAGTGACCAGAATCGCACTTGCACAGGTCATGAAAAGTCGACAGGACGGCGCCAATGCGCGCGCACCTGAACTCGCGCCGGAACTCTGGCAACAGGCGAATAGAAAGTTCGTTCGCGCAATTCAGCTGCTCGAACGCGGTGACCTGAAAAATGCCAGGAAGCGCGACATTGAGGCGACGAGTCTTTACCGCGAGGCTGAACTCGTCGCTATCAAGGGGCAGTATCTGAGTAAGACGCGTCTATTGCTTGCCGCCAATGATCGCGCGAAGGTGGGCAGATATGCACCGTTCACTCTCGACAAGGCGAAACGGCTGCTCGCCGATGCCGAGAGGGAGCTGAACGAAAACCGCTACGACACGGATCTGCCACGTAGCCTGGCGATGCAAGCCAATTACGAGGCGAACCACGCCCTGTACCTCTCCGAGGTTGTCCGCAAGATTCGTGACAAGAGCCTGAGCCCTGAACAACTCGTATTGCGTTGGGAGCAGCCCATGCAGGCAATAGCCGGCGTCGCTGACGTCGTGCCGAACATGGCGGAAGGCCCGGATCAACTGACAGAGGAACTCGTCACATACTTCGAACAGCAGCGAAATGAGTTACAGCGTCTGAATCAGGAAAAATCCGAGGACGAAGTGCGTATTGCAGATATGGAAACAGAAATGAATGCGCTCGATCAGCGCCTCGGTGGCGCGTCCGCTGAGCGTGCGGCGTTGGTTCAGCGCCTGGAAGCGCAAGCCCGCGTGAGAGAGCAGTTCAAACAGGTCGAAAAGATGTTTTCATCGCGTGAGGCGCGTGTCTTCCGCGAAGGCGACAGCGTCTTCTTGCGTCTCGTCGGCCTGACGTTCGACAGCGGCGCATCTCAGCTCAAGCCGGAAAATTTTGATCTCCTGGCCAAGGTCGAGAAAGCGATCGATGTGTTTCCGCGCAGCGAGCTGATCATTGAAGGTCATACTGACGCCCATGGCGGCGACGATCTCAACCAGAAACTCTCGCAGGAACGCGCCGAGTCGGTGCAGCAATACATGATTAACGCCATGCGAATTCCAACGTATCGCCTGATCGCCCAGGGTTATGGCGAAACGCGTCCTGTTGCAAGCAACGAGACAGTGGCTGGTCGTAAGCGTAACCGTCGCATCGACATCCGCATCAAACCGAATCTCGACGCAAGCTAACTTGCTGCATGACCGCGCCACCATTTCGCGATGGTGAGCGCGGTCTTTTCATTGACGAGGTAGCCATACTCTGCGTGCACGTTCAGTGCGTCGTTGAGCCGAAAGTAATTCAGCATCTCTTCGTCCTCAAAACTCTCCAACAACCCTAGCTCAAGCATTTCCGCGAAGTCGTTCCGCAACCGGGGGTCGATCACCGTCAGGTCGCCAACTGCAGAAAGATTTCTCCAGCGCTTTACATTGGTCGGATAGCGCGCCTTACCCGCTGCCATGCTGCCCTTGATTTGCTTTTGTATCATGCGCTGCCCGAGTGGGCTGCCCAGCGTCAGGAAAAGATCGATTTGCAGCTTCTCTTCATGTTCATGGCTCAGCTCCCAAAGCGTATCGTAGGAGATGATCGAGCCCATACTGTGACCGATTAACAAGATCGGGCGATGTTTTTTCGCAGCGGCAATAAGAGGTATCTTGAGCATACGACGTGTATGTTGCGCGATGCCGTTTTCGTCGCGCACATAGCGGCGCATATCACTCAATTGTACCTGCATGCTTTCACTCGCAAGGTGCGGCACCAGGACCGGCAACCAGCCGCCAAGCCGATAGACCCAGCGAGTAAGCCGCCGTGTCCAGGCGCCGGCCTCGGCTATGTCTCTTGGAGTGGCTTCTCGTTGGGCGATCACTGCCTCTATTGCAGCCCGATCAATGTTTATGTCGTGATGCGTACGATAAAAATCATAGGTCCATGAAACAATATCGAAACTGCCGGCACTCGACTCAATGGCATCAGCAATCGACAGGTCGACGCGCCGCACACCCGTGAGCAAGCAACGCAACAGGGCGTCGAAGTGTGGCTCTGGCGCCGGCTTCGGCAACAGGCCCGGCACGTAGATGATTACCGGACTGGGCGCGACATTCACGAATCGCGGCGCCCGGAACCATCGACCAGCAAGCTCGGCAGTTCACCAACATGAGCAACCTCGATATCCGGCACCTGCGACTCACCTGGCCACTGCTCGCCGCCGCGGTTGACCCAGGCCGTCTTCAGCCCGGCGTCCCGAGCACCGTTCACATCGAATTCAGGGTGATCACCAACGTGCAGCGTTTGTGCGGCGTGCGCACCGCCAGCCTGAACCGCTGCGTCGAATATCTTGCGGGCAGGTTTTGCCGCGCCCGCAGATACCGCCGTTACGACGTCGTGAAACAGGTGTCGTATACCTATTTTCTCGAGGTTCGCGTTGCCGTTCGTAACCGCGATCAACACGAAATGCTGCTGCAATGATTCGAGCGCCGGAATAACTTCGGGGAAAATATCGACGTCATTGCGGATCTCATCGAAAACATCAAATGCGTCATCGACAAAATCCGTGCCGTAGCCTGCCGCCGTACCAATCTGTTCCAGAACAACTTGCCTGAGAAACGTCAGGTCATGGGCCCGGCCTGGCATTTCGTTTATGACCTGCTCGCGTATCTCGCGAATGTCAGCGAGTTCATACATTCTCGTAATGCGTGGATAGTTCTCGCCGAGCCACGCATACAGATGCCGCTCCGCTCGCTTGATAACCGGATGAATCTCCCAAAACGTATCATCAAGGTCGAATGTAATTGTGCGAATTTCGTTCACGTATTGCTCACGGCGCGATGATCAACGACCATTGTGGATTCAAATTCGATACGAGTCCAACGCGGAGCAACACGATGAAATACCTTCACACGATGGTACGCGTCACCGATCTCGATGTATCGCTAGACTTCTATTGCAAAAAGCTGGGCTTGCAGGAATTGCGGCGCTACGATAGTGAACAAGGTCGTTTTACGCTGGTATTCCTGGCGGCGCCAGGTGATGCGGACGCGCAGGTTGAGCTAACCCACAACTGGGACCCGGAGGAATACGGTGAAGGTCGCAATTTCGGTCACCTCGCCTACCAGGTCGACGACATTTACGCCGTATGCCAAATGCTCATGGACGCGGGCGTCACGATCAACAGGCCGCCACGCGATGGACACATGGCGTTTGTTCGCTCGCCGGATAATATTTCGATCGAACTGTTGCAAAAAGGCGAAGCGCTGGCGCCACAGGAACCCTGGGCATCAATGCCGAGCACGGGGCACTGGTGATCAGCTACCCGGCGGCATTAATGGTGGCAACAGCTCCTGTGCCGGCACTTTGTTATCTTCCACGAACACGTGGATCGAACGCAACGCCTTGGCAAGATCCTGGCCGTCCCAATCGGCGACTTGCGGTCCATAACTGATCGACGACAGTTTTTTGAGCTCTTCGGCGAGCGGTGACGATACCCGTTCTGCAAATCCGCCTATACTGCGCGGCGCATCGTCAGGCCATTGTAGTCGACCCCAGGCGATAATCGCTGTACGCACGCCCGCCCTGTCACCCGCCATCGCGGCCTTGCGGGCCGCTTTTACGAACTTCGCCTGCTGCTTGTAGATCGGCGGCGGTGCTGGCTCCCGGGCTTCTTGCTGCACACCCCGTGACGACCACCACCATGCAAACGCCGTTAGCAGCCAAACGGCTGCCAGGATTTGGGTGGCAAGCTTCCAGAAACCATCAGTCACCAGGCTCGTGACCGGCTCGTCGGTGTTGTCCGGCACCTGCTCTACTGCTGGTCCTGTCGCCGCTGCGGGAGCAATCGGATCATCAAAGGCCTTGATATGAATCGTTCTGGATGGCAATCGTGCCACTCGCCACTCACCAGCCTCAATGTCCCACCAGGGCACTTCATGTTGCGGAATCTCCATTGCACCGCCGCGCACACCGATGATCGCGTACTGGTCTTTGCGTATCCCGCGTATCCCCTCGGCCTCAATCCGGCGACTCAGTTCGGGCTTGTCGGCATACACATTGAGCCCCGCAACAACCGGCGGATGCATTGTCGGTAGCTGGGTTTCGAGCTGTCCCAGCGCGCTAAGCGTGACATGCCGTGTTACGGGCTCGCCGGCTTCGATTTCGTTCGGTTCCCTGGACCACTCTTCGCTAAGCCTGACGTCCCGTGCAGGTAACCAGGTCGCATCGGGGTGCTCCGCGGGCGGCGCCGGAACTGGTAG
>CAZVLT010000047.1:0-6991 GCA_964628105.1 uncultured Woeseiaceae bacterium
ATGTTCAGCGATATGATCTTCAGCTTACGGATCCGTTCTGATGCCTGGATCCGACCTAGCTGATACTGAAAATTCGGATCGTCTTTCGAGCGTTCGATGTGGTTGGCGGTCAGTGACTCAATGGTGTTTTGCAGCGGTACACCGGCGGTGAATCGCGTCGTCAGTACAGTATCCCAGGGTAGCGCGTTGTCGCGAGCGCTTTCGCCGACGACACTGACGTCGATATTGGAAGGCAGGGATATGTCGGGGAATACCCCGCGATGCTGCGTACTTTCACCTGTCACACGATAATATTTTCCGATGGTCAATGTGAGTTGTCCATAACTGTCGTCTTCGACGTTGTGCAGGTATTGATCCAGCGAGTAAAGGCTCTGGACCGTGCCCTTACCGAAGGTCTGTTGGCCGACAATGACGCCGCGTGCATAATCCTGAATCGCGCCAGCGAATATTTCTGACGCTGACGCGCTGAAACGATCAACGAGCACAGCCAGCGGGCCGGCGTATGCAACTCGGGCAACAGGGTCAGGGTCATCCAGGCGCTGCGGTGGGCTGCGATTGATATCAACGGAGTTTCGGAGTTGTACAATCGGGCCGTTGTCAATAAAAAGCCCGGACAGTGCCGTTGCCTCGGCGAGATGTCCGCCACCATTGCCGCGCATGTCGATGACAAGTCCGTCGATACCGACGTCCTCAAGCTCGCCGATCAGGCGTTTGACGTCTTTCGTCACACTGGTGTAGCTCATATCGCCGCGGCTGAGCGCACGAATATCCCGATAGAAACTTGGCACCTCAATAACGCCGATAGACCACTCGCGGCCCTCGCGCGGTATTTTTACGATTTCGCTCTTGGCAGCCTGTTCTTCGAGCTTCACTGGTCCGCGAGTCAGCACGACTTCCTGTTTTGGGCTTCCAGGTGCCGCATTGGCAGGAATGATCTGCAGGCGAACAACTGAATCGTCGGGGCCGCGGATAAGATCAACGACATCATCCAGACGCCAGCCGATCACATCGACGAACTCCCCGCCCGACCCTTGGGCAACGGCGGTAATTCGGTCGTCTCGTTGCAGCTTGCCGTCAAAATCTGCCGGGCCGCCAAGGATAATCGCGACAATCCTTACGAAGTCCTCATCGGTTTGCAACGATGCGCCGATACCGACGTACGACAGGCTCATCGCTATGCGGTATTCCTCGGAGTTGCGTGGCGACAAGTAACTGGAATGCGGATCAACAGCATGTGCAAACGTGTTCATAAAACGTTCGAATACGTCGTCGTTGTTCACCTGATTGAGGCGCTTGAGGGAGCCTTTGTAGCGTTTTGTTAAAACCTCCTGGACATTTTCCCAGGGTTCGCCCTCAATCGTAAGATTCAACGCATCGTTAACAACCCGCTTGTACCAAATTTCGTTGAGCTCATTCGCGCCTGCGGCCCACGGCAACTCGGCGCGGTCGAAGCGGTAGTCGGCATCCGTCGTGTAGTCCGGCTCGGTTTCAAGCTGACGCAGCGCGAACGTTAACCGCTCGCGGAGTCGGGTCTGGTAGACCTCAAATATCTCGTAAACAGGGTCCAGTGGTTTGCTCTTGACGATGTCGTCGAGTTCATAGCGGTATTTTTCGAAGTACTCGATATCGGTGGCCAGGAGATACATCCGATTCCGGTCCAGACTCTCGATATATAGATCCAGAACTCGCGAAGACAACTCGTCATCAACGGCAACCCGGTTGTAGTGAGAATTCTGGATGAACTGCGATACCAACTCGCCAATGCGCTCATGCCTGGTCTCAGGAAAGAGAAGTTTGTTTTGACCAAGCGCCGCCGTACTTGCGGGCGAATCGCCGAGGGCGGGGACACACAATAGCGCCACCAAAGCGGCAGCGAGGCCCCGGTTACGGCATTTCTCAAATATCGTCAAAATTCTCTCCACGGCAGTCAGAGACTGATTCGCATCTGGTTCATTTTGGCCAGGCTAGATGGCTAGGCTAGAGGTCCATGGCCCTTTGATCAAGGGCATATTCGTCATAATTGACACTGAATTTCAGTCTAAACACACCGTCTCGATATGACAGCGGCAATGACAGCAAGTTTCTGCCGTCTCGAAATAATATCCGTCGTGGGTTACCTGGATTTTTTCGAAAATGGTGAGTTGAGACCACGCTTGCGGCGCCGGCGCATGCGAGATTGCAGCTCGTTGCGTCGATTATCCAACCAGCCCTCTCGGCTAACGTCAGCGCTGTGCCCCTTTTCGAGCAGCAAGCGCTCCCGGTAGTTGCAGAAATCCTGGTAGGCCTCAATTTCGTGTTTGAGCTCGCGCACGACCAACTCGACCATAATGGCGTCGTCCAGGAAGCCCAGGCCAGGAATATGATCCGGTATGAGGTCATCCGGCTCCGCGAAATAGGCCAGTGCGTGCAGGACGCGTGTCGCTTCCTGATGCGGCAGGCGCCACTCAACATCCGACAGCATTTGGATCATCAGGCTGAGCTTATCGAAGCGCTCGACGATGAATCCTGGTGCGCTGGAGCCCTCGACCTCTCTGAGAAGATCTTCGGCCGCGGCGACAATTTCCTCAGGCGATATACGCCTGGCCGCGCGCCTGGCTTCCTGCATGATTAGCCGGAAGTGATTCAGATCGTCGTCATCAAGCTCAAAAGAAATGCGCAGTGACACCTGGCTGCTCTGCAATGGGTCGGCAGAGCAGACTATCATGAAGAAAATTGGCGGCGGAAATTACTTGCGGGAGCGCCTGGCCCAGTTCTTGGAGCGGTCGAATGCGCCCGTGTTGTACGGGTCGTCGCCGGCTTCCTCGCCTGAATCCACCAGGGAGTCATCGATAATTGTCAGCGTTTCGTGCGTGCCGGTGTCTTCGCGTATGTATTTCTTGCGTACCAGGATGTTCTTGCCGGGTCCACCATCCTTGATCTCACCGGAGACCCGCGGGTCAATATCAACGTATTTGGGGTCTGGACGAGGGGCGGCATCGGCGGACTTCGTCTGTCGCGGAGAATGGTGCGCCCCGGACACGCGCAAATCCTGCGATGGAGAGGGCCCTCCGGCAGAAAGTCGCTCCTTCAGCCAGTTTCTAATTCTCTCCATCATGGTGCTGTGCCTGCAAATAAAACGCCGGGCGCTTGTTGGCCCGTCAGTGGATCTGTAGTTAGTCTTCTACTTCGCAGAATGCACCAAAAAGGGGGCGGATTCTATGTATTTATGCGGGTTGCGACTGGATGGATTTCCGAAAGTGTGATGCAGTTCACATTTTCCAGGCAAACACCGATAGTCGCAAGCATAGCCAGCTCAAATAGGGCGATAGAATCAAAAACCACGCGACGATATCGCCGTGTCGAACTTTTGCGCTTAGGGTGCCAAAAAATTCACTGAAACCGACGCCGCCGTACGCGCCGAATACAGATTGACCAACGAGATAGATCGCAATAGGCAAAAACACGAGTCCTACGAACAACAGTCCGATGAACAGGGCTGATTCTCTTATGGCCAATTGTTTGATGTGGCGGACGGGCACGGTGCGTAATCGTTGCCTACCTGTCGCCACAGGTCAAGAACAGCTTATTCCGAGCGTTCCGCCTGGGAATTGTTGTGACGGTGGCGATAGACGACATAGCCCAAGTGAAAGCATGCAGCGGAAAACAACAAGTAGTGTGGCAGTACCCAGAACCACTCGCTGATGTACAGGGTTGCGAAAAACGCGGCAAATCCGGAGGTCAGGTAAAAATAGGGCAGCGCATCGTATAAAAACTTTGGTAACCAGATTTTCTTCGCTGCAAGTTTGCCCGTGTCACGGGTTAAATGCTGGGATTCGGATAGTATTATGGGCTTCCGTGCTGCTGAACTGAGCATCTCTGGGCTTCACATTCCATGTAGTACCTGAACCTTAGTCCACATGAAAAAAAAAGACCGTGATTACTTTCACATTTCTCGGAACACAGCCGGAAAATCAGGAATCGCGCTTCTTGCGTTCCTCATAACGGAATCGTGCATCGCCGATGGTTACGATATCGCCGTTGGCGAGGAAATGCTCCTTGATGCGCCGGGCGTTCACATACACACCATTTTTGCTGCCCCAATCAATCACTCGTGTCGTGTCACCGTCAGTCTGAATGACGGCGTGGCGGCGGCTCACAAAGGCGGCGTTTAATTGAATATCGTTATCGTCAGTTCGGCCGATCGTCAATTTGTCCTTGAATAATGGGAACCGCAGCACCTGGTCCCCAATGTTGCCAATCAATACGCGCGTAATGCGACTGGCCACCCGGCGCCCGGTACTCTCAGCGCGGCGGACACCGGCAGTGTCAGTATTCATTTCGAATTGTTCAGACATTCGGTCGTCCAAATCTTGAATGACATTCTCGATTTCGCCGATTGACTCAATCTGCGAGGTCTTCTTGGCAAGTTCGGACAGGAGAACGGTTATGGCCTCGTTCTTCGTGCTGAGCTTTTGTTCATTGCTGTCAACGGTACGAGATAACTCGTTGACCCGTTTCTGAAGTCTCGCAGCTCGTGACTCGGCTTGTTTTTCGGCGTCACCCAACATGCGTTCCAGCTCGTCCTTGAAGTGGCTTGTATCGATGAGATCAGAGGCGAGCTTGCTGTTCAGGTCTTCCGTTTGAATGACGGTATCTTGCGCTTCGCCAAGTTCGAAACGTAGCAGACGCATTTCCTCTGTGTGCAGGTCCTCGATTGAGGCAATTTGGTGCTGCAGTTTCTCGATTTCGGTGATCTTGGAATCGAGTTGCCTGGCAAAGTCGTCGTTTCTGTTTTTCGTCATCCGCAATGACAGCGTAAGATGGTCACGATCGCTTTGAAATTTAAACGACGCCGCAATCATGTCCTGTAATTGTTGGCGAATCGAATCGGTGTATTTCTCGTTGCGAACCAGTTTCTCGTACAACTCATCTGAAGTGTAATCTGTCGCAGTTTGATTAGAATCGTCGACGTGGTCTGTTACTGGTTTTTCCGTGGGCGACGATGGAATATCTACCAGGGAATTTCGCATGTCACTGAACTGAGAATACAAGGAACGATACTCATCGTCGCGTTGTCTGATCTCGGACTTCAACAACTTGATATTGCTATCGCGTTTCTTGAGTAGTTTTTCTTTGCGCGCAATTTTTCCCTGCAGTCCGATCAGTTCGAGATTGAGTTGGCAAGTCTGTTCCTCACGCGCCCTTATCTCGGCTTCAAGACCGAGCCACTTGGCGTGCAACTGTTCGATATCGTATTGCAGACGACTATTGGATTGGTTATTTGAATTCGAACGCGCGGCGTTCGGAGCATCATACGTATTGGCGTCTGCTTCCAGCTGGCCATCAACAGGCTGATCCTGACGAAAGGTCGGCGTTTCAAGCTCGACAGTCGGATCCTCCACATCGGGGACTAACTCATTGATTTTATTATTTTCATTAGCCATGCGCCCATATTAACACGGGATCGGGCGAGCCCTGTTAGTCTTTGCCATTTACTTTCAAGGTTAAGTAAAACGATGGCTAGTCGCAGCGAACGGTGCGGCCCTCGGCCCATGCACGCATGGACGATATTTTTTCCCGCATGACGACCGACAGTGGTTTCGTCTGCTCAATTTCCGCCTGGATATGTTCAGTTGCCAGTGGCTGTCGCTTCGCGTGCGCCAGGTACAATGCGGCTACAACGGCCTGTTCGATCTCGGCTCCCGAAAAGCCGTCCATCGCGTCTGCAAGCCCCGTGACATCGAAGTTGCTCAATGTCTGGTTTCTGCAGGTCAGGTGAACGGCCAGTATTGACGCTCGGATCTGCGGACTCGGAAGATCGACAAAAAAGATCTCATCGAAGCGGCCTTTGCGGACCAATTCTGGCGGCAACGTACCGATGTCATTTGCAGTGGCGACGATAAACACCTGGCTATTGCGTTCTGCCATCCACGTGAGAAACGTTCCTAGCACCCGTTGTGACGTCCCGGTTTCTCCGCCGCGACCTGCAATTCCCTTTTCTATTTCGTCGATCCATAGCACGCAAGGCGACATCACATCAGCAGTGTTCAGCGACTCGCGAAGTTTGCGCTCGGTTTCACCATGGTACTTGTCGTAGATCGTACCGAAATCGAGGCGCAACAGTGGTACGTTAAATATCGCAGCCGTCGCTTTCGCGGCCAGGCTCTTGCCGCATCCTTGTATTCCGAGCAAGAGAATGCCCTTCGGCGCGTCCAGGTGTGCCGCGCTTGCGTCACCACGAAAGACGGGTCGACGTTGCGCCAGCCAGTCCTTGAGTCGCGACATACCACCAACTTCACTGAAGCGCGCCGTGTCGTACTCGAACTGCAGCGCGCCGCCGCGGTTTAACAACTCGTACTTCGCCTGCATCACTCCGGGAAGGTCACTCTTCGTGATTGCCCCATCGAAATAGATCGCATTGCGTGCGAGACGCCTGGTATCGGAGTAGGTCAGGCCGGCCAGGTTTTGGACAAGCAGTCTGTGCGCCTTCGGATCTATCTGCACGGGGCTTCCCGGGTGCTCTGCGCCGTATTCGTTCACGATCTTTTTGATGATGCGGTCGCGATCCTGTTTTGACGGCAATTCCATTTCGAATCGCGCGCAAAAACCCTCCAGCTCGTTTGGCACGGTGACCTTGTGGCTAAGCAAAACGATTTGCCGCGCGACATGCGAATACTGAATGCATATGTCTTTCAACAGGCGGATGTGTACAGGATCCTCAAGAAAAGGATGAAAATCGAGTAGCACATAAATAGCCGGTTTCGAGACGGCGCGGATATGTTTTAGTACATCCGTTGGCTCTGAATTCAGTGTCTGCGGCTCGAGCGAAATGTCAATGCGCTGCAGTCCGTCTGTAATCGTCCAGCGAAATAGCGGCGTATAGGACTTGCTGGAGCGACGTACGACAATCGACTGCAGAATCTGCAGCATGCGCGCTTCGTCCTGTGACTCGATAACGATAATTGGTGTGCGCGACCGCAATATAAGTTCGAGATCGTGGTTTCCGTCCATT
>CAZVLT010000047.1:7091-13291 GCA_964628105.1 uncultured Woeseiaceae bacterium
GGTCTCCGCTGTGGCATGCGCAATAGTACGGCAACCAGGTAAGTTGTCGATGTGAAGTACGTCAGATGGTTTGCCGAGCAAATCTGCAGCTGCATCGGCCAGCCCATCCAGGTCGAGCAACGTGTCTGCAGAAACAATTGCCGCGACCAAGTCGTCGAGGCTGGATACGCCTTCTGTTGATCCACGAAGTTCCTGCTCCAGCTTACCGAACGTAACGACAGCCAATGCTGTTGTCGCGCCACTTGATACGCCAGCGCAAAGTTCAACGGCTGATTCGGCCCACGAGGCCTGATCGGCCAGTGCTGCCCTGTAACGGCGCGTCGTAATCGCACCCGCGCGTCGCAGCGTCTCAAGACTGTAGTACTCGGCCAGTCCCTCGGCGATCCAGTCGTAGCCGTACCGTGCGCGTATTCCCAAGGTAATATGGACAACCTCATGCAATAGCGTGCTGGTTGCGTTTTCACTGATCAGCGGGCGGTCGGCATGGATGAACAAAGATCCCGGCGCGGATAACCCGCCGTGCCACATCGGATCGCCGGCACTTATTATCGTCAATCGCCGTGGCGGTTTTGCTACGAGTGTCGTGAGTTCCGGTAGAGTCCAGTTGAGTAGCGCCAACATGTCCATGCGTCGAACGGCTTGTCCTTCCGGAGCCGCTATCGCGACTCTGATTCCGGCAATCCTCTCTCTCCGAACACCAAGCTTGCCGACAACGATCCAGCCCCGTGGCATGTCAAGTCGCCTGTCGGGAATGTCGATAACAATCGTTTTGTTGCCAGCGAAATACTCAGTGATTGCCGACCAGTTTGCGGGCAATTCGAATGTCAGCGTCGTGTTACTGGTTGCACCCTTGAGCGTACGGGACTTTGCGCGCGGGATGATGTCTTCCGCCCGAAAAATCCCCCATGCTTCGTCTAGCCATGCATCGTAACCGTCACTATTGCGTTGAGTTGGCACATGCACGCGCCATTGCAGTCGCCCGCCGTTTCTGGCCGGACGCCAACGAATACGTTCGGCGGTGACGTCAAGATCACCGTCGCCAATAAAATCCTGCGCACGACTGTCTGCGCGCGAAAAGGAAAGCTCCCGCAATTCTCCCTGTGATTGCCGCACGTCCATTACAACCTGGACGCTGGCCGTGGATGGATCCAGAGTTACCGTGTAATGGATCGCATAGGCCTTATTCGTCGGCTCGGGCTCGGTTTCAGAGGCAGGCGCGCCGCACGCGCCACAGCCAATCAGGCAGGTCAACAGTATCGATCCTGAGATGCAGTTCATACTGTATTAGGGCCCATTGGCGTATTGTTTGCATCGTGTGCCGCTCGGAGTGCAGCAGATGATAGCGCAGCCAGCCCGTTTTATTCGGAGTTTTGCCTTAATTATCACCGTGTTGTGGTTAGGCTCAGCTTGCTCGTCGACGCCCGGTCAACACCCCAGCCAGAATCCCGGGATGACCCAGGTGTCGCGACCGGCAAGTAGCGGTGAAAGAGCGGCCAGTGTTGCCCTCCGCCAGGTTGGCGTGCCGTACCGCTACGGCGGTACCAATCCCCGTGGCTTCGATTGCAGCGGACTGGTGCAGTACTCGTATTCGAAAGCCGGCGTAAGTGTTGCGCGGACAACCGCTCAGCTATGGGCGACGACGCGAACCGTAGACCCACGCAACCTGAGAATTGGCGATCTGCTTTTCTTCAAGTTCGATGGCAAGATGTCACACGTCGGGATGTACATCGGCAAGCAGCGGTTCGTGCATGCGCCATCGTCGGGTCGAACGGTAACGGTCGCCAGCTTGAATTCCTCGTTTTACCAGGCCGCGTTCCTGCGGGCGGGGCGCCCGTGAGGGGTGTGAGACTAGTCTCGTCAGGTCGCGTCGCTACCGATAATGAACGACTGCAATTGTTTGGCTAGACCCTTGCAGGCTTTGGCCTGGGTTCTCGCGATTAATGGAATAGGCACCACCAGGGCGGGCAGGAACGATGTACCGCTAAAGTCGGCAGTGACCGTGCCGGCTGATTCGTAGCCATCCAGATCCCATACCGACGCTACATAGTCGGCATCGTTTTGCCACCAGGCGAAGCCGAAGCAACCGCCACCGCCGGGCCCGGCCGCGCAGGACAGGCTGCCGCCTTGCGCCACACGCGAGGTATCGCCATCAAGCCATATTATGTAACGTACGCCCATCCTTTGGACCGCTTCGGTCACGCCTGGACGCTCCATCAGCTGTACGAGCCCCTTGGTGTCGGCTGGTGCCGTACGCGGCTCGAACCAAGGGAAGAGGGCATCGACGAATTGTTGATTCGGAACGACTCTCAACCTTTGCGAACCACGTCCGACAGCTTTTTCGACACATTCGATGTAGTCCGCCTCGGTTTCGTTGCCCTGATGGTAGCTTTTCGCCATTACAACGACCGCTTCGCCTTCCTTGAGGCCGGTTGGGTTCTCCCGCGCGTCCTCAAGTCGTGCCGTCACGCAGCTACTCAGGACTACTGCGAGTAACGCGGCCAGAGAGCTGCGAGCGGACAATTGCGTCAGGCTATTCATCATCGCTCTCGATTCCGCCGATCGCAAAGATTCCAATGTTGTCGTCGTCGTCTTCTTCAAAACTAACGTTTTCAACCATTTTAGGTGCGTCGAAATCTGAAATGTCCAACGGTCCGTCGGCAAGCGCGCCGATCTTCGTTGCCTTGTCCATTTGCAGCAAGATCAACGCTGCTGCGTCCCGCATCGCGAGCACGGCGGCCCGACGCAAGGAATTCGAGCCACTCATACCTTCTTTTTGGCTTTTGCCATAGGCGCTGACCGTCCAGGTTGACGCGCGCGTGCCGGCACTGTCGAAAACCTGCATGCGGTAACGAATCCACACAGCGAACGCGTCGGTCTTGCTTTGATTCGGAACGGAGAACTCGAATCCTTCGATGCGCGGCTCAACCAAAGCGTCGAAATCATAGTCCAGTGCGTCATCGTCGGGCCCAAGCACGATTACCTTGTCAAACATGTAGCCGAATAACTGCTTGAAGAACGTCGCGTTCGAGGCGCCAAGTTCGATGGACCAGGTTTTCTTGCCCAGAACATTCTCTTCGTGAACAAAATTGTAAAACTCGTCAGGAATTCGCAGCGCGACAATCAGAGGCAGCTTTTCCACATGCGGTTGAGGAATGCCTGGATAATCGAAGGCTACAGTGGCGGCACAACCTGACGCCAGAAGGGCGATAAGGATTACCGGGTATTTGAGTCGGTTCGTTGCGATCAAGTGGCCGATTTCCGCGCTGCTGATTATTGGATTCTGCTATATCAGAGCACGTCCGAGTCACAGAGTTCCACGGATTTGCGCCGATCGCAGGCCTGATCCACTTTAGTGCCCACGTTTCCCCAGTGCAAATAAACATATCACAATTCAGAAGTCTCGCCATTCCAGCGGCGGCTCCTGCATCAATGCGACTTGTTCGCGCAGTGCGAGGACATGTTCATCCCAGTAGCGACGACTATCGAACCACGGGAACGCAATTTTGAACGCAGGATCGCCCCAGCGACGTGCAAGCCATGCAGCGTAATGCATGATTCGCAGGCTGCGAAGGGCTTCGATCAGGTTTAGCTCCTGGGCGTCGAAGCGGCGAAATGACTGGTAGCCCTCCAGCAACGCTTCGAGTTGCGGCGTTTGTTCGACTCGGTCACCGGACATGAACATCCACAGATCCTGCACGGCCGGACCGTGGCGGGCGTCGTCCAAATCCACGATATGCAGTCTGCCCTGATTGACGAGCACATTGCCGGGATGAAAATCGCCATGCAAACGAATCTCGCGGGTCTTCCCGGCGCGCTGGTAACAGGCCTCGACGCCGTCAAGCACGAACTCGACAATGCTCTCATACGCGTCACGGTTGTCTTCCGGGATGAAGTCATTGTCGAGCAAAAAGTCGATCGACGAGACACCGTAGCTGTCGATGTCGATCCTCGGCCTATGCTGAAAAAACGAAGTCTCACCATGAAGGTGGATCCTCGCCACCAGCCGGCCCAGTTGTGTCAGTAATTCGTAGTTATCGAGATCTGGCGCTCGTCCGCCACGACATGGATACACTGCCAGTCGATGATGTCCCGAATGCCGCAGAGTGTCGCCGTCGATTGCCAACGGCGCAACCACCGGGATATCCCGCTCCGCAAGTTCAAGAGCGAACTCGTGTTCCTCGCGGATCGCGTCGTCGCTCCAGCGGCCCGGGCGGTAAAACTTGGCGACAATGGGCACGTCGTCCTCGATGCCGACCTGGTATACACGGTTTTCGTAACTGTTTAGTGCCAGGAAACGGCCGTCGCAGTTGAAGCCTGTTTCACAAAGTGTTGCAACAATATCCTCCGGCTGCAGGTCGGCGAAAGCGAGTGCAGCGGCGTCGGCGCTCATGTCAATCGACCACGCGCGTCCCGCTTGCGGTCCGTTGCCTTGAGCAGCTTCTTACGTAGTCGTAAATTGGATGGCGTGACTTCAAGCAGTTCATCGTCATCGAGAAACTCAAGCGACTGTTCCAGCGAATAGCGTATCCGCGGCGTAAGAACGAGGTTTTCGTCCGTTCCTGCGGCACGAACATTGGTCAGCTGTTTCGCCTTTGTCGGATTAACGACCAAATCATTCTGGCGCTTGTGAATACCGATAATCATGCCTTCATACACCGGCGCACCGTGGCCGACAAACAATCGGCCGCGCTCCTGCAGATTGAACAATGCGTATGCGAGAGCCTTACCCTGGACCATGGAAACGAGGGTGCCATTGATACGCTGCGCAATCGCACCAGGCACGCGCGGCGCGTACTTGTCGAGCACATGGTAAATAAGGCCAGTACCCGATGTGGCGGTCAGGTACTCCGTGCGAAATCCGATCAAGCCCCGCGTTGGAATGATGTAGTCCAGGCGAATGCGGCCTTTGCCGTCAGGCAGCATATTTACAAGCTCGCCCTTGCGTTCGGCCAGGCGAGTCATTACCGCGCCCTGATAGGCCTCCGCGAAGTCGACTGTCAACTGCTCCCAGGGCTCGTGCTCGACGCCGTCAACGTCGTGCATGATGACCTCGGGTCGTGATACGGCAAGTTCGAATCCTTCCCGGCGCATGGTCTCCACCAGCACGGACAAATGCAGTTCGCCACGCCCAGAAACGCGAAACTTATCCGGATCGTTAGTGCGCTCGACGCGTAGCGCCACATTGTGTTCTAGTTCCTGGTCAAGTCGCTCACGAATCTGTCGGCTGGTCAGAAACTTTCCGTCCTGTCCGGCAAAGGGTGACTTGTTGACCTGGAACGACATGTTGACCGTCGGCTCGTCAATAGTCAGCGCTGGCAAGCCCTCTTCATGATCCCGATCGCAAATTGTGTCGGAGATGCGCAGCTTCTCGATGCCGCTGAAGACAACGATGTCGCCAGCCATCGCGGACTCAACGCGCTGCCGTTTCAGGCCGTCAAAGCCGAATAGTTCGAGCACTCTGGCGCGTCGCGCCGAGTTGTCGGGCGCGACGACGCTAACCGGCGCATTGGCGCGCAACGTACCGCGACTGATACGACCTATGCCCAGTACTCCAACATAGGTGTCGTAGTCCAGGCTCGAGACCTGCAGTTGCAATGGACCGTCCGGGTCAACATCGGGAGGCGGCACATGCTTGACAATCGCTTCAAACAGCGGTGTCAGATCGCCGCCACGGACGCTATCGTCTGCGCCGGCATAGCCCTCAAGAGCGGACGCATAAATAATCGGGAAGTCGAGTTGCTCGTCCGTTGCACCGAGTCGATCGAACAGATCGAAGGTCTGGTCAAGCACCCAGTCCGGGCGCGCGCCGTCGCGATCGATCTTGTTTACGACAACGACCGGCACCAAACCTCGCGCGAACGCTTTTTGAGTAACAAAACGAGTTTGCGGCATCGGGCCCTCAACGGCATCCACGAGCAGTAACACACTGTCCACCATTGACAAGACTCGCTCTACCTCACCGCCGAAGTCCGCGTGCCCGGGTGTATCGACGATATTGATTCGGTATTCGTTCCAGTTGACCGCCGTGTTCTTGGCGAGGATCGTAATGCCGCGCTCGCGCTCCAGGTCGCCGGAATCCATGGCTCTGTCGGGTACAGCCGCGCGTGGCCCGAGTGTGCCGGACTGCTGCAGCATCTGGTCGACCAGGGTTGTCTTGCCGTGATCAACGTGCGCGATTATGGCTATGTTGCGAAGCTTGG
>CAZVLT010000048.1:0-4148 GCA_964628105.1 uncultured Woeseiaceae bacterium
GTCCTTAAACGAGAGGGTCGGCGAACAGACCGAGTCATCTTTGACGTAAAGCTCTTTGACCCCCAGCGCCTTGGCCAGGCGATGCGCCTTAAAGAGCGGGGTCATGCCGGTGTTGAAACCAACAGACGGATCCCCGTCAATTGGCATGACGAAATCGACGACCGGCCATCTTCTCGGTGCCGCCGGCGCGGCTGAAGCGATTTTTTGTGCGCTGGCCATCAAGAATCAAGTTATCCCGCCAACTATCAACCTGGAAAATCAGGACCCGGAGTGCGATCTGGATTACACGCCGAATGAGGCACGCGACGCGAAGGTCAAAACGGCCATCTCCAATTCATTCGGTTTCGGCGGCACCAACGGAAGCTTGATTCTTCGGGCCATTGACTAAGGTTCTGTCCGAGATCTCCGACCCTGATGAGCTGCGGCGGCTCAATCAGGCTTACCCCTCGCGTTATCCTTTCCTACTCCAAAGTACGACGCGTGGCGGCGACCTGGGGCGGTTCGATATCCTGTTCGCGTTTCCGGGAGACACACTGGTCATGGAGCAGGCAGGCATGCTGACTGGCAATTTCTGCGGGGATGAGACACGGTTTCTGCATGCGCTCGATCGCTGGTGGTCTGACGAACAGGTAGACAAAATCGATAGTGCGTTGCCGTTTCATGGCGGCTGGTTTCTGTATCTTGGTTACGAACTTGCCGCAGAAATCGAACCAGGATTGAAGCTCCATGACGATGCGTTATTGCCAATAGCGTTTGCCGTTCGTTGCCCAGCCGCGTTGATTTTCGATCATGAAACTGGCTTGTGTTCGCTTGTTTGCGAGGCTCAGTATCGGGTTGCCTACGATCAGCTTGTTGAGGATATTGCCGGCCTGACATCGCCAGTAAAGGGAAACAATGCGGGTGATCTCGAGGTTGTAGAGGAGCCGCCACAGCATTTCACCGCGGCGGTGGCCGACGCGAAGGAGTACATAGCAGCGGGTGACGTTTACCAGGCCAATCTGTCGCGTCAATGGGCTGCGTCTGTTTCTCCTGAACTCAGCTCTGAAGGAATTTATGCGACGCTATGCGAGACCAATCCGGGCCCATTCGCGGGCATCGCACGCTGGCAGGACGTGTCGATTATCTCTTCCTCCCCGGAGCGTCTGTTACAAATACGTGATGGCACGATCTCGACCCGACCTATAGCCGGAACAAGGCCACGCGGTGACGACAATGATGCGGACGCGAGCCTGTCGACGGAATTGTTCGCGCACCCGAAGGAGCGGGCCGAACATGTCATGTTGATCGACCTGGAACGCAATGACATCGGCCGCGTTTGCGAGGCCGGAACCGTGGAGGTCGACGAGATGATGGTCCTCGAGAGTTACGCGCACGTTCATCACATCGTTTCGAATGTCAGCGGACGGTTGCGCGAAAATGTAACGCCAGGGGCTGCTATCGCCGCAGTATTTCCCGGTGGAACCATTACGGGTTGCCCCAAAGTACGTTGCATGGAAATAATTAACGAGCTTGAGGATGGCCCGCGGGGAGCCTACACAGGCTCATTTGGATACCTCAACCGCGACGGCAGCATGGATCTGAATATTCTCATACGTACTATCGTCAAGCACGGCAGCAACGTTACGTTCAGGGCGGGGTCGGGTATCGTTGCCGACTCTGAGCCACTGGCAGAACTCGAGGAGACCCGAGCCAAGGCCAAAGGTATGTTGCGAGCGTTATCACGGTGATTGACTGGTTCAAAGATGGGGAGCGTCTTGCCACGGTGTCGGTTGAGGATCGGGCCTTTCAATACGGTGACGGTTTGTTCGAAACCGTTGCCATCCGTGACGGCGAGCCGCGTCTGTGGCAGTACCATCTTGAGCGGCTGGCGCGGGGATGCGAGCGCCTGGGAATAATCACACCAATCGCCAAGGAACTGCGGCAATCATTACAGCTTGCGCTTCGACTTGGCAGCGCCACACCCGAGTATTGTGTTGCAAAAATTATTGTGAGTGGCGGCATCGGGAAGCGAGGCTACGGTAGAGAACAAGCTGTCGCGCCGTCAACCTGGTTCGGAGTGTTTGCCGCAGCGCCGTTGCCGCTTGCATCGTACCAGGACGGTGTCGACACGAAGATGTGCGAAACACGGCTTGCTACGGGTTCAACAACAGCCGGGTTAAAGACCTTGAATCGGCTGGAGCAGGTTCTTGCGAAGTCCGAACTCATAAATCAAAAATTGTTCGAAGGCCTGACAATGGATGCGAGCGGGATCGTCATCTGCGGTACCATGAGCAACGTGTTTTTCGTCTCCAACAAGCAAATTACTACGCCGGCATTGAATCAATGCGGCGTCGAGGGTGTCATGCGCCGCCATGTCATTGCGACGCTGGCAAGCCACAACATTTCAGTTTCTGACGCGGCATACGATGCTGACGACCTGGCATCAGTCGATGAGGTTTTCATCACGAACAGTCAGTTCGGAGTCCTGCCTGTGAAAAGTTGTGGTCAGCTGGCCTGGCCGGTCGGCGAAACAACTCACACTGTAATGACGCTGGTCGCTGATCGAGGCGTTCCGGAATGCCGCATATGAAGCAACTACGTTGGCCTCTCATGGCGCTGCTATCGGTCGTGATTCTGGTAACGGCAACGGTCGCGTTGCAAGTGAATCGCTTCATGACCTCGTCGTTACCGATACCTGACGCCGGCCTGGAATTTGAGATTTCCTCCGGAAGTTCGTTCGCAGCCGTTGCCCGCAATCTTATTGACATGGGCGTAATCGAAAACGATCGCTGGTTTCGGCTATACGTACGCTGGAACCGACAGGCGAGCGCGATACAAGCGGGCGAATACCTGATTGAGGCGGGCGCGACTCCGAAATCTTTGCTCGAACAATTTACTAGCGGGGCGGTCAGGCTGCACGCGTTCACGATCGTGGAGGGTTGGAACCATCGCGATCTATTGCAAGCATTGCATGCCCACGAGGCGATTGATGCTGTGATGACCAACGAGGATTGGCCCGCACTGCTGGCATCGCTTGGTGCAAACGTTAGCCATCCTGAAGGACTGTTCCTGCCCGAAACCTATCGATTCCCACGTAACACAACGGACAAGGAGTTGCTCGGCCAGGCCTATGAACTGATGGACGGGGTGCTTACGGAGGAATGGCAGGCGCGCAGCGAGAATACGCCGATAAGGTCCCCTTACGAGGCGCTCGTGCTTGCGTCTATCGTTGAAAAAGAAACTGCAAGAGCGAGTGAGAGACCCAAAATTGCAGGTGTCTTCGCTCGCAGACTCGACAAGCGCATGCGCCTGCAAACCGATCCAACCGTCATTTACGGTATCGGTCCCGGATTCAACGGCAATCTGACGCGCAATGACCTGCAGACCGACACCCCGTACAACACCTATACGCGTCGCGGTTTGCCACCAACACCGATCGCAATGCCGGGTAGGGCGGCAATCAATGCTGCGCTGAATCCGGCGGACGGCAAGGAGCTCTACTTCGTTGCTACCGGCCTCGGCGACGGCAGCCACAAATTTTCAGAGACGAAGGCGGAGCACGACGCGGCCGTCGCTGCGTACTTGCAAAGACTGCGCAAGCAACGCCTGGACAAGAGCTGACGTGGAGCGCGGCAAATTCATATCGGTTGAGGGTATCGAAGGCGTCGGCAAGTCGACCAACATCGATGTACTCGTGAATCGTATTGAAGCGGCGGCGTACGAAGTTTTAACGACGCGGGAACCCGGCGGGACACCGCTGGCCGAAGACATTCGCAAACTTCTCGTTGGCCGCGCTGACGAACCAATTCCTGAAATCGCCGAGCTACTGTTGATGTTCGCGGCGCGCTCGCTAAATGTTGAGAACGTCATATTGCCCGCCCTGAAGGCTGGCAAATGGGTCATTAGTGACCGGTTTTCAGACTCCAGCCGAGCTTATCAGGGCGGCGGACGCGGCATGCCGATGGATACAATCGACCGTCTGGCAGATTGGGTTCACGCCGACACCTGGCCAGACCTGACGATACTGCTGGACGCACCGGTTGAAGTCGGCATGGAACGGGCCAAGAAACGCGGCGCACCCGACCGGTTTGAGCAGGAGCAGCACGACTTCTTCGGGCGTGTGCGCGAATGCTATTTGCAGCTGGCGATTGCAGAGCCGGGACGCTTTG
>CAZVLT010000048.1:4248-5462 GCA_964628105.1 uncultured Woeseiaceae bacterium
TGCAGCTCGACACAAGCAGGCCCGTGCCGGGCTATCCAGTGGTGCAGCCGCAGCACCCCGACATATGCTGGATTTCCACGCCGGAGGACAAGCACTCCATTGGCATTGAGCAGATTCGTTCACTGGTTGGGCAACTGAGCCTGACGAGCTACGCGGGCGGCGCCAAGGTCGCGGTCATCGAGCCGGCAAATGCAATGACAATCAATGCCGCGAACAGCTTGCTGAAAACTCTTGAAGAGCCGCCAGGTGACACCCTGATCGTCCTGGTCGCTGATCGGGTTGGCAGGCTGCCCGCGACTATTTTTAGTCGTTGTCAGCGTATCGATTTCGCTGCACCGCCACAGGCAACTGCACTGGATTGGTTGAATAGCATCCAGCCGGGTGCCGCCTGGCTTGCGGCCCTTCGCGCAGCGGGCGGTGCGCCACTTGCGGCGATTGAGGCTCTGGACGATCTTGATGTCAGCGCGGCGATGGCAAGGGACTTGGTTACCCTGGGCCGGGGTGACGGGTCGCCGATTGAAGTTGCGGCGCGCTGGTCGAAAAGCGACCCCGGTTTTGTTCTCAATTGGATGGCACAGCAAATAAGGCTGGCAATTCTGTCAACTTCGGCAGGGCGCGACAGGGCAGATGGACTCGCAATTGATGAATCTGTGCTGCGGCGCATGGACAGACGAAATCTGTTCTGCTATTTAGACATAATCAATCGGCTTCGAGGCCAGCCCGGCGGCTCATACAATGTTCAGGCGACCTTTGAAGGCCTGTTGATTGACTGGGCAGACGGCCTTAGAGACTGTGGCCTGGCCCCGCCAACAGACGGCATGGAGCTGATGGCGTCCCGCGACAAAGAGACTAGAGTGTAATGAGCAAACCTGGACTACTGACACTGACCATCAAGGACAAAAGCGCACTGTACCTCGCGTACATGCCTTTCGTGATCAATGGCGGGCTCTTTATTCCAACAAACAGCTCCTACCGCCTCGGCGATGAAGTCTTTATGTTGCTAAACCTGATGGGCGAGGAAGAGAAAATTCCTGTTGCCGGCACCGTCATCTGGATGACACCCAAAGGTGCTCAGGGCAAGCGAACGACGGGTATCGGAGTGCAGTTTAGCGATCAGGACCAGGGCAATACGCAGAAGAAGATCGAGAACTACCTGGCTGGCGCCCTGGGCGGCGACAAGCCGACTCACACAATGTAAAGATAGGGCCTTGTGG
>CAZVLT010000048.1:5562-13264 GCA_964628105.1 uncultured Woeseiaceae bacterium
GGCGCCCTGGGCGGCGACAAGCCGACTCACACAATGTAAAGATAGGGCCTTGTGGATAGGGCCTGTGGGCCCTATTAATTATTCGCGATTGATACCGTCGCGCAGTACGAACGCGTGGTAGCCACGCTCACTCAATATATAAGCGCCCGCAGAACTGCGGCGACCCGTATCGCAACATACGACGTACTTGATGTCGCGGTCCAGAGTGTTGATCTTCAGTCGAATAAAATACAGAGGGATGTTGATCGCACCGTCGAGATGCTGGTTCTCGAATTCACTTGGTAGCCGAACATCCAGCCACAGGCCACCGCCCCGAATGACGTCCTCCGCCTCGGCCTTACTAACCCAATCGAGCATCGGTTCGTTCAGAAGCGTCCTGAAGTCTTCCTTGCCGAGGCGCATGACCGCGCCCTCGCTTTGCATCGTTACCGTTGCGTTGCGCTTGGCGTCGGAAATCAATGCTTCTTCGCCGAACGTGTCACCGACTTTCAAATCGGCCAGCTTGATGCCTTCCTTGCTAAGCGGGGTTTCGCGCGTCACCAACGCAGAGCCGCGAATCAACACGTAAAAATAATCGCCTTCGGCTCCCTGTTTGAGGACGACGTCACCCGTACTGTAATTGATCTGTTGCATGCGCATGAAGATCGCTTGAATATTGGCAGGCGGAATCTTGTGAAATGCCTTGGTTTGCAACAGCATCGTCATCCAGTCTTCACCGGTCTGGTCGGACTTGCCTTGCAAATCGGATACTTCGTAGGTACCGGTCTGGTCCCAGGTCAGCATCACATCCAGAAGATCACTGTCGATGGAAATGAATTGCACCCGGTCTCGTGCGCGTCCCGTCACTCGGCGGGGATAGACTGGTGCAACCGGATTGCGAGCGAATTCGGTGCCGCCTTGAATGGTTCCGACAACCTTCCCTTTATCGATGAGTTCGAGAATGCCGCTAACGATATACAGCGTGCGCTTCTCTGTGTCTCCCTCTTTAAAGAGCAACTGGCCCGGCGTCATTTCACGAATCTGTACCTTGCGCGCAAGCGCCGCAAGATTGTCCCGTTTGAGGCCGTCTAGCGGAGAAAATCCTTTGAGCAGCTCAGTATTTACCTGCTCATCTGCCATTGTTCATCCTGTAATCACTCGAGTTTCGCCCTTGGGACCAGTGGGGCCCTCCAGCCGCGTATTCTACCGTGTATTCAATGACCTCTGGAACCGTCAAATGCACGCAGCGTGAAGCGCCGCACAGTTTGTCTGGCGCTACAAGGCTGACTGTGACAGCGGTCACAGGTCGGACCACCCACTGTGTGGCTCAAATCGATCGCCGTGGACTTTGGTCAACTTGTTCAAACTCATGACGACAGCCGTCGTGCCGCGTTGCTTGGCATAGTTGAGCGGACCACCTCGGAAGGGAGCGAATCCGGTTCCGAAAATAATGCCGGCATCAAGAAGGTCGGGGTCAGTCACTACGCCATCATTCAGGCAGGCGACAGCCTCATTGACCATGCACAATATCAGGCGATCTTCAATGTCGGCCGGTACGTCACTGCCATCGGCGACTGGTTTGACTACCTTGCCGTCTTTCCAGTGGTAATAGCCGTGACCTGACTTTCGCCCCAGCCGTCCGTCATCAACCATTTTCCGCAGGGCCTCCGGGATCGGCCGGTTCATCGCCGCACCCAGCACCTTCGATACGTGTAGCGCGACGTCGAGCCCAACGCTATCAGCAAGTTCCACGGGGCCCACCGGCATTCCAAACGCCTCGGCCGCACGGTCGATTTCTGCCAACGCCACACCTTCTTCTGCAAGATGCATCGCCTCAGCCATGTACGGCGCCAGAATGCGGTTGACGACAAAGCCGGGCGAGCTGGCACACTCGAGCGGTAGTTTGCCAATGGCTTTGGTGAAGGCGAAGCCGATATCGAGCGCTTCCTGGTCCGTATCTGCACAGCGGATAACTTCAACCAGTGGTAGCAGGGCGACCGGGTTGAAAAAGTGCAGGCCAATAAAGCGCGTTGGCTGCCGCAATTTCGTTCGCAAATCTTCAAGTTTGATGCTTGACGTATTGGTCGCTAGCAGCGCACCTGGCTGCATTTTTTCTTGCAGCGTTTCGTAGAGCTCTTGTTTCGCCTCGAGGTTTTCGTATATGGCCTCGATGATGAGGTCCGCCCTGGCAACGCCGTCGCCGTTTACATCGGCCTCTAATCGTGCGGCTGTCTCGGCGCGCTTTTCGTCATCACGAATACGCTTGGCAAATAACTTGCCGGCGCGCTCGATAGCTGGCTCTATGTATTTCTGTTCACGGTCCTGCAAGGTCACTGTCAGCCCGCGTAACGCACACCAGGAAGCGATATCGCCGCCCATGACGCCAGCACCGACGACATGCACGTGCGAAATTTTCGAGGCCGTTTTGTTGCCCTGATTCTTGAGCTTGCTCTGCAGTAGAAAAACCCGAACCAGGTTTCGCGACGTGCTCGAACACATAAGATCAGCAAAGCTGCGCGCCTCGACCTCGTATCCAGTGTCCTCCGAGGCGCCATCCGAGGCCCAGTTATCGATCATCGCGTAAGGCGACGGATAATGTTCGCGGCGGGCCTTACCGCGCACCTGTTTGATGAGTACTTTGCGCAGGGCTGGCCGCAACAAGCTGAGGTTCAAGAGTCGATCGACGAACGGCGCTCGCCGCAAAGGCGGAGCTTTGCCGATAATCTCCAGCACGTCCTGACGCCAGTTGCCAGCCGAGGTAATTTTGTCGACCAGGCCGATGGCCCTGGCCTTCGCCGGCGCAATCGGATTTCCTGTCAACATCAACGGCATGGCAGCACGAACGCCGCAAATTCGAATCGTGCGAACGGTGCCACCGAATCCCGGGTGTAGTCCGAGTTTCACTTCGGGAAGCCCCAGGATCTTCTTGCTGCCATCGAACACCACCCGGTAGTCGCAGGCCATCGCGAGTTCAAGACCACCGCCAAGACAGACACCATTGATCGCCGCGACGGTAGGGCAATCCAGGTTCTCGACGCTATCGAAAAGTTGCTGACCCAGGCGCACCAGTTCGTAGGCACGCTCTGGCGTCTGGATGCTGGAAAATTCCTTTATGTCAGCGCCCATGACGAAACTGCGATCCTTGCCAGACCAGATTACCAATCCACGTGGCGGGTTTTCCCGCATCGGCTGCAACAGTTCGTCCAATTCGCCGAGTACAACCGAAGACAAGACGTTGGCGCTTGCCCCCGCACCGTCCAGGCATAGCCATGTTATGCCTGCGTCGTCAGTTTCAGTTTTCCAGTGTTTGTGTGTCATAAGATTTACATCAGCGCAGTTCAAAATCGCAAATAAGTGGCAGGTGGTCCGACAGGCGAATGTCGGCGACTTCAAAATTCGTAACCTCTATTCCATCCTGAAAAAGCACGAAGTCGAGCTCCTTGCGCGGCGCCCGACTGGGGTAGGTCGGCACACTGTCGGTATTCGCCGATGTCAGGCCAGCCGCTTTCAGGAACAGGTAAATCTCGTTCTCGCCCCAATAGGTGTTGAAATCGCCTGCAACCACGACCGGCTTCTCGGTATCCTGAATCAGATCGTACAAGTGACGCAATTGCAGGTGTCGGTGTCGGTACTTCAGTGACAGGTGCACAAGGAACACCGCATATTCATCCATCTCCAGTTCGATAATCAGTCGTTTGATCCCGGTATCGAAATAGTGAAACTTCTCGCCGTGTACTCGGGATGCTGCCATGAACGCGTTGCCTTGCTTGCGCACAATCGGCAGCATCTTATTCAGCGATTTCTCGCCATACTTGGTCTCATAGGACGTGTTCATTCCGAGATCGGCCGCTATTTTTTCCGCCTGGTTAACCCGACGACTGCGTATCGAACCCGTATCCACCTCGATTAGCCCAACGATGTCCGGGTCCACCGATTTGATAAATCGCGTGATTTCCGGCAGCACAGTCTGGTTGCCAAGGACGTAACCAGCGCCAGGCAACGGCACATGCATGCTGGCACCGCCGCCGACGGCGTATCGAATGTTGTATTGGAGGAGGCGCATGCGCTGTATACGATACCGAATAGGCCCCGACATGGATACATTGACATGCGAATAAAGCACAACTCGCTTGGGCCGCTCTATTATTTGCTGAACTACGACTTCAATCGGGTGATAATGCTTGCATCAGGTGGACGAGGAGACTCAGGTGTCTGAAGACGATCCAATAAAAGTTTTTGCCACGCACGCCTTTGAGGAAAGCGACGACTACCTGCGCCTGTTTGAGTTTCTTGAAAACGTGGAAAACTTCTATTACATCAACGTTAGCAAGCCGGAAAATATTCCGAAGGCTGGCGGTATGCAGGCGATCAAAGACGAATTGATGAAACAGATCAAGGATTCTGAAGCTGTATTCATACTTCCCGCCCTGTTTGACGAAAAAACCGAGCTGGTGCGTTTCATGATGCAAGTCGCGGAGGCAAATAACAAAGCCATGATCGCCATCAAGTCATTCGGTGGCGTCTTCGAAACGGCTGCAGAGGTTGTCGAACGATCTCAGGAGCATATCGAATGGAATGATCGCGATATGGCCGATGCGTTGCGGCGCCAGGCGCGGGGCGAGGACATGGCGCGCTGGGAGGTTATCGACTTCCCGGGGTTTGACGCGGACGGGCCAACCGATTAGACCAGTCGTAATCGCACACCGTGGCGCATCGGCTTACCTGCCTGAACATACGCTACCCGCCAAAGCCCTCGCGTACACAATGGGAGCGGATTATCTTGAACAGGATGTCGTCGCGACGCGCGATGACGAACTGGTTGTACTGCACGATATCCACCTCGATCGGGTGACCGATGTCGCCGCGCGCTTTGCCGATCGGCATCGCGATGACGGGCGCTACTACGTTCGCGATTTTACGCTGCACGAAATCCAGACCTTACACGTTCACGAGCGTCGAAATGCTGACGGCTCGTTTGTCTACCCCGGGCGTCATCAGCCCGACGGCGATGTATTCCGTGTCCACACCTTTGCGGAAGAACTCGCATTCATTAACGATCTCAAAGAATCAGTAGGGCGCCCGGTCGGGATTTACCCGGAGATCAAGCGACCCGCCTGGCACAGAAACGAGGGGATCGACATTTCGACCGATTTTCTCGCGACGCTCGATCAATATGAATATACCGCGTACGGCGACCCGGTCTACGTACAGTGTTTTGACGCGTCCGAGTTGGTGCGTATTCGACAGGAGCTAGGCTGCGAAATGAAACTCGTACAGCTGATTGGCGAAAATGCCTGGAGCGAATCCACAACAGATTTTGATCAGCTGCGTTCGACACGAGGCCTGCAGCGACTCGCCAAGACGGTTGATGGCATAGGGCCGTGGATCAATCGACTCTACAGCGTTCGCAACAACGACGGCCAGATTCAGGACTCGGGGCTGGTGTCACGTGCTCACGACGCAGGTCTTGCTGTTCATCCGTATACGTTTCGCGAAGATGATCTACCTCCGGGTTTTGGGTCATTCCGGGAACTTTTGACGTTCGCGGTCGCCGATCTTTCTGTGGACGGATTGTTCACCGACTTTCCTGACCTGGTAAAGGCACACCTCTGTACATGAAGAGACAAGCTGGTCCAGCAGTACCGATGCAGGCAGTAGAACAGGCTATTGGTAGTCAATTCTTGCTATTTTACATTACAATAACGATATAACTTATTAATAATAAACAATTAATTATTGAATTGCCTTTTCGTATGTGAGCATTTATGGTCATATCTTGTTGTTTTAGCTTGTGCAGGATTGAGAACTCTGTCCTTTATTGAATCCTATTTTCCAATAATCATATTGCGATGTTCGTTGAACTGCCCCAAAACCTGATGTTGATGACCGCCGGAGCATTTCTGCTCGGTTGGCTGTTTTCCTTTATTGTCTCAAAACTGCGCTCCAGATCTCGCGCGGGCGATCGCGATCCGCGTGACGTTCGTATCCGTGAATTGGAAGCCGAACTGCGTATTTCCAGGGGTAAGTCCGAGAAGTCGGAGACCGATTTGGAGAAGCTTGAAGAAGAACTCAAGGAAACGCATGTTGGCCTTGAGCGTCGCGACACCGTTATCTCCGAGCAACAATCCAAGATTGAGAAAATCAACTCCGACCTCAAAGGCTCGGTGTTGAAGACTCGGGAACTGCGCTCGGAGCTCACCGACAGGGCCACCGCGGGTATTCACGCAGAAGCGAAAATTCGTGAAGTAGAAACTGAGCTGTCGGTTGCTCAAGCGTCAACGGACATGATTGCGACAGGCGTATTGGATTATTCGATTTCACCGGTCAAGGAAAACCCGGATGATGTAATTGAAAAAGAGCTTGAGGCTTCACCGGATAAGAAAACTGCCAGCTGAAGCGATTTAGGGTTGTCGAACGGACACCGAGACGCGAATTTCGCTTCTTCGCCACACAAAAAACAACAAGACAAACCAGGCTTGCATAAGCAATCCCGCGATCCATTCTATTCGATTCTGAAAGTTGTTTGGCGCAGCGACGAGCTCTTTTTGCACCAGGTTTGCAATGCCGAGTACAAACGGCGACAAGCAGAGTATAAGCATTGCTCGGGCGGTCCGGGAGCGCCCAAGAGCCAGCGTGAGCAACAACTGTGACAATACCGTGCCCAGAAAATAAAAATAGATTCCGAAGCGGCGCATGAACTCGTAAAACGGCTGGTGTGTGCCCAAAAAGCTTACATAGATAATTAACGCGAGTGCACCAACAATGCCGCAAATCAGGAGGGCGTTTCGCGTACCTGCTTTTGATGACGGCGACATCGCACCCAACCACTCCGCTGACAACCACCATAGGATCGAGAGGATGGCTGCCTGCGGAAGCATGACAGCCCGAAAATACATGCTGCCAGGCAGGTAGCGGCCGGTTGAACTTATCGATGTGCAGCCATCGAGCGGCGGCATGCATGCGGGCAACAGCCCGTTCTGGACACCGAGCCAATAGGCGAAAAAAACACCCATTACCGGTGCGACCCCGGCGACCAATGGCAGATACCTGATAAACATGTGAGCAGCATAGCGCAAGCCTTTCTGCTATACCCTAGGTTTAGATGAAAGGGGAGTCGTTATGAGCATCATGACACTTTGGCAGCCCATTCTGGCGTCTGCCGTTATCGCATTCGTTGCCGGTGCCGCTATCTTTATGGTGATGCCCTGGCACAAGTCGGAATGGAGCAAGACAGCAGACGAGGAGGGCGTTCGCCGCGCACTCCAGGGACTGTCTCCGGGCTTATACAACCTTCCACACTGTCCTGATCTGGCCGCCTTGAAGGATCCCGAGATTCAGCAGAAGTTCAAGGACGGGCCGCTGGCATTTATCACGATTGTGCAGTCTGGGCTACCGAGTATGGGGCCGAAACTCGTCATGATGTTTGGCTACAACCTGCTGGTTGCCATCGTGTGCGCGTATTTCGTCAGCCGAACGCTGGCACCGGACGCGGAGTATCTGGCAATTTTTCGTATCAGCGGCGCCGTCGCGTTCGTTGCATACGGAATGGCGTTCGTACAGGACAGCATCTGGTTCGGACGACCCTGGTCGGCAACGATCAAGACGTTTCTGGATGCGCTGATTTATTCCCTGCTCACGGGCGGGGTTTTTGGCTGGCTCGCCTAGCGGTTATTGCCACAAGCTGGCCACCCAGTACATGAATCGTCTCGTTTCACTGTCTTCC
>CAZVLT010000049.1:0-13031 GCA_964628105.1 uncultured Woeseiaceae bacterium
ATATAAAAGCCAAAAAACTTCAAACCAAATCTGCTAACGGCAAACCGGAAAACGCCGGAAAATACATCGTTGCCGATGCAAAACTGCTTAAGATATTTAAGAATACAAATTCCACCAGCAAGTCGGGCAATCTTACCGATCTGCGCAATATGCAGGAAGGCGACACCATAGATATGATGCAAATGGCGGCTGTGGTTGGTGCTAACTTGGCATAGCCAAGTGCAAGGATGGTAGCGCCACGATCAAGACAAATAAGGCCCCGATAAACGGGGCCTTTTCTTGTTTGGCTGGGGGAGAGGGATGGGCGCTTCGCGCCCTCATAGGCAGCTTCGCTGCTGCGTGAGTCGAACAGGATTCTCTTCCCGGCTTCCCCCGGCTAAACAAGAGAAGGGCCCCTGAAGGGGCCCTTTTCTTGTTTGGCTGGGGGAGAGGGATTCGAACCCCCGTTGGCGGAGTCAGAGTCCGCAGTCCTACCACTAGACGATCCCCCAATAATTGAAAGCGATCGTTGTCCGGGCGCTTAGCGCTTCGAGAACTGCTTCGCGCGACGTGCTTTGCGCAGACCAACTTTCTTACGTTCGACTTCCCTTGCATCGCGAGTAACAAAACCGGCTTTTCGCAACGACGGGCGTAATGACTCGTCGTATTGCATCAGGGCGCGAGTCAGGCCGTGGCGAATGGCGCCCGCTTGTCCCGTCGTACCACCGCCTTTAACCGTAACTCTTACGTCGAACTTCTCTCCGAGCTCGGTAAGCTGCAACGGCTGCCGCACGATCATCTGTGCCGTCTTGCGGCCAAAGAAAGTGTCCAGCGGGCGATTGTTAACCGTGATGTCACCCTTACCAGGTCTCAGAAACACGCGAGCAGTTGAAGTCTTGCGACGTCCGGTACCGTAGAAAAATGTTTCACTCATTATTTTGTCTCAATGCTAAGGGCTTGCGCCTTAGGCGTTTACTTCCAATGGAATCGGCTGCTGGGCTGCGTGACTGTGTTCTGGTCCTGCGAAAACACGGAGCTTGCCAAACATTTTGCGCCCCAGCGGGCCACGCGGCAGCATACCTTTCACCGATTGCTCCAGCACACGTTCAGGCGTCTCTTCGAGCATTTTCTCGAGCGAGACCGATTTCAGGTTTCCGATGTATCCCGTGTGGTGGTGATATATCTTGTCTTTCAACTTGTTGCCGGTAACACGAATCTTCTCAGCATTGACCACAACGATGTAATCGCCTGTGTCCACATGCGGCGTGTATTCCGGCTTGTGCTTGCCACGCAGGCGCCGAGCGATCTCGGTCGACAGGCGACCCAGGGTCTTGCCTGTTGCATCAACCACGTACCAATCGCGGCGCACCTCTGCTGGCTTTGCAGAAAACGTCTTCATAATTCTGGTTTCCGTCGGGAAAATCTTGTCTTCGGGGCGATCTCGCTAGAGCCCGCGCCCCGTATGCGGTCCACGCACACAAAATCGTTCGCTGGACCGGCGAAAGGCGCGAAATTCTACTTGACACCCCGCCCCATTGCAAACAATCGGGAGCTTTATTTCCTAAAACGCATATTCGAGCGACAAAGCCGTATAGATATCGGTTTTTCCGGTCAACGGCGGCACCTCGCTATTGTGCTTGATCGTATACGAGGCAACCAGCGCCAGGTCACCCACGACCTTCGCGGATAACGCCGTCACCAACTCCAGGTAGGTATTCGTATCGCCCGCCTCAACGGTCAGATCCTGGCGGAACTCCGTGGTCTCGCTGAACAGCCACTTGTAATACAGTCCGCCACGCAAGATCGCCTCATCCTCTTCCAGGCCAGTCTGCAGCTCGGACTGCCGCGCACCGACGCCGATCTCGGCATTGAGCTTATGCCTGTCGGCATCGATCAACCTGCGGCCGTAGCCAATCGACTGCGAAAATTGCGTCGCGTACGCGCCGAAGCGGTCCCTGTTCCAATTCAGTCGACCGAACAGGAAGTCGTGGTCAGTGATGCTGCGCTCACTTTTCCAGCCCAACTCGTACGCCGCGGCGGTCGTGACCTTGTTCTCAGACGCGTTTATTGCGAAGGCCTCGGCGAGATGCGCCCATTTGCCGGTCGAATAGCCGATCTCCAAACCGGTATTTAGCGTTGAATTCTCCGTGTTTCCTGACGTCGCGAGATAACCAAGTGTGGCCTTGCCTGCCCAGGGGCTGACTTTATCCTGTTCTGCTGCGAACAAAGATAGCGGCGCGACCAAAGTCGCAAATATCCATGGCAGATGAAGTCTCATTTGCGATCTCATAAATAGCTCGATGTGTCTGGGAAACAGGCCGGTAGTCGGCCAAAAAAAATTGGCTGGGGAGTATACCGTTTGAGCACCTCATCTGACCAACGTTGCGATATAATTCCATCATGCACAGCCGCCAACTGACCCCTCTCGACCACCTGCTGGCAAGCGTTAACAATGCGTTGCGCACGGTCACCGCGACCGCCGCTCGCCCAGCCCGCAGTAATCCTGCGGAGGGCATCGAGGACACGGACCTCGATGCCAGGCAGAAAGCACACGCGGCAGGTCTGATGCGAGTCAATCATGCCGGCGAAGTAGCGGCACAGGCCCTTTACCGGGGCCATGCGACTGTCGCTCGCGATAAGAGTATCGAGGAGCAGATGCAGCGCGCGGCCAATGAGGAGTTCGATCATCTTGCGTGGTGTGAACAGCGCATCAAGGAGCTAGGTGAAGAACCCAGCCGCCTGAGTCCGCTTTGGTATGCCGGGGCGTACGCCATCGGTGCGGCAAGCGGCGCTCTTGGCGACAAGTGGAGCCTCGGATTTATCGCGGAGACGGAGCGCCAGGTCTGCGCTCATCTCGAAACTCATCTTGAGCGGCTACCGGAAGAAGACGCGAAAAGCCGCGCGATTGTCAAACAGATGCGCGATGAGGAAGCTGAACACGGAAAAAATGCTGTTGCTGCAGGCGCAGCAAAATTGCCGCGCCTGGTCGTGCGTCTGATGCAGGCAACGGCAAAAATTATGACGATGACGGCGTATCGGATCTAGTACCCGAAAAAATACGCTAAAACACGGACTTAGCTTGCCCTCACAGGCAATCTGTATTAAAAGAGGTTCGCAACAAGGGCGAGGATAAATCAATGCAGACAACAGCCAAAAATCTGAGCGATGTTCCGGCGATTAACCGCTTCTTGAGTTACTGCCGCGTGCGGACTGTGCCATCGAAGACTGTGATGATTCATGCCGGTGACCTGCCGGATGTGTTGTATTACATCGTCGACGGTTCGGTTGAAGTTATGATCGAAGATGAAGATGGCAACGAAATGGTGTTGGCGTATTTGAACAAAGGGCAATTCTTCGGTGAGATGGGCCTTTTCTATGAGCAACCGACGCGCAGCGCCTGGGTGCGCACGCGTACGGAGTGCGAGATCGCCGAAATGACCTACCCACGATTCCGGCAGATCGCCAGCGAGAGCCCGGGACTCGTTTTTGAGCTCGCCACTCAGTTGGCAACGCGACTCGACCGCACCAACCGCAAACTCGGCGACCTCGCATTTGTTGATGTCACGGGTCGTGTCGCTCACGCGATCATGGATCTCTGTAATGAGCCTGACGCGATGACTCACCCGGACGGCATGCAGATAAAGGTAAGTCGCCAGGAATTGAGCCGCCTTGTAGGTTGCTCGAGAGAAATGGCAGGCCGAGTGCTGAAAGTGCTCGAGGAGCAGGGACTGGTGTCAGCCAGCGGCAAGACGATCGTTGTCTACGGCGCGAGACCTAACCGCAACCTGTAGGATCTCGATCCCGCTTGACGGGATCTCGATCTTACGAAACCGCTTTTGAAATCTTCGACTTCATCGCTGTGATTGTCGCGGCGTAGTCCTCGCTGCCGAAAATTGCCGAGCCTGCTACAAAAGTATCAGCGCCGGCCGCAGCGATCTCACCGATATTGTCCACCTTCACGCCACCGTCGATCTGTAACCGAATTTCCTGACCGCTTGCCTCGATGATCTTTCGCGCCTCGCGTAACTTCGTCACCGCAGACGGGATGAACTTCTGCCCGCCGAATCCCGGATTCACCGACATGATCAATACCATGTCCACTTTGTTGATAACGTGGTTAAGCCAGTCCAGGGGAGTCGCAGGGTTGAACACGAGCCCGGCTTTACAACCCTGCTCTCGTATCAACTCCAGGGAGCGATCGACATGCCGGCTCGCCTCCGGATGAAAGGTGATGTAGCTGGCACCGGCCTTGGCGAAGTCCGGAATGATGCGATCAACGGGCTCTACCATCAGGTGCACGTCGATAGGCGCTTCAATACCGAAACTTCGCAGCGCGTCACATATCATCGGCCCGATCGTCAGGTTTGGTACAAAATGATTGTCCATGACATCGAAATGCACGAGCTCAGCGCCAGCATCTAGCACGGCATTGACGTCCTCACCCAGGCGTGCGAAATCGGCGGAAAGTATCGACGGTGCTATCAATGGTGTCACGTTCACTCCTCGATTTTGTCGCAACTGTACAACAGGGTGGGCCGCTTCGACAGCTCAACGAATGGAGCGACGCGCTTTGAGCAATTCATAAGCGCGCCGAACGTCGCGAGTGCGACGCTCCGCCTCTGCAATAACGTCCGCAGCGGGGTTCGTGCCGGCAATCTTGTCCGGGTGATTCTTGTTCATCAAGCGTCTATAGGCTGTCTTGACTTCTTCATTGCTTGAGTCCGGTGATACGCCTAGCGCGGTATAGGCGTTTCGCACGCGTGCTGCGTCGGCGTCACCGGCGGGAGAACGCCTGAAGCCTTTCTGTGCCCGGATCATCGCCTCGATTTGGGCGAGCTCGACCCGACCGATATCAAGCTCCGTGCAGACCGTCCATATGAGCGCGCGCTCGGTCTTTTTGAGCCTGTCTTTTGCGAGAACAACCTCGAGTAGCAGGCGCACGAAGATCGTGCGAGCACTCGCGCTTCGTGCGCTGACTCGCCTGACTTCCCGCATTCGCTGCAGCAACGGAAAACCGGGCTGCTTGCCTTCCTCGAACCAGCCGATAGCACGCCGTACCTGCGCGGGGTCCAATGAGAGGCGATGCATGATCATGCGCGCCGCGCGAATCTCGTCTTCCGTAACCTGACCATCGATCTTGGCAAGGTGCCCCATCGCCTGAAACAACGCACGTACGAAATGTTCGGATACGCGACCGATACCGGCGCCTTGCCGTTCGAAGTTTCGGTAGCGTTCCGCGAAGCCGCGATCGAACTGGTCACCGAGAAACAGCCCAAGCAACGCAAACCAGGGCTTCGTCGTCGCGAGCCCCGCCAAAGTGCCAATGATCTTGCCCCAGTACAATACAGATTCCAGCCGTCGGGCAGCGTGAGGAACAGTCATCCTAACTTGTGTCAGCGGTCATTCCTATTCTCTACGCTTGCCTGACCCGGCCGGAACGGCGATCATCGATCCCGGTCACCAGGAGCGTGAACTGCACAGTAAATGAGCAACACAGACGTCCTTTTCGAAACTTCGATACCCGAGCTGCCGATGATCGGCCGCGGCAAGGTACGCGATATCTACAGCGTTGGTGACAACCATCTATTGATTGTCACGACCGACCGCCTATCGGCCTACGACGTCGTGATGCCAGATGGGATCCCGGGCAAGGGAGAGGTTTTGACAAAGATATCGTTATTCTGGTTCAACATGATGACGGATATCATCGACAATCAGCTCACTGACCTCGAGATAGACGACGTCGTCAGGGATGCGGCACTTTGCGACCGGCTTCGTGGCCAATCAATCGTCGTAAAACGCCTGAAACCACTGCCGATTGAAGCCGTCGTCCGTGGTTACCTTATCGGCTCGGGCTGGCGCGACTATCTCGAAACGCAGCAAGTTTGTGGCATTGACCTGCCGCAAGGTTTGCGGCAAGCCGAAAAACTACCCGAGACTTTGTTCACGCCAGCAAGTAAGGCCGACGATGGCGATCATGATGAAAATATCAGTTACGACGCTGTGGTCGACTTGATCGGCGAGAGCCTCGCCCGCCGTGTTCGTGATGTTTCTATTCAGATCTACGAGCGTGCAGCTGCCTACGCGCTTGAACGCGGCATCATTATCGCGGATACGAAATTTGAGTTCGGCCTGGACGACGAAGGCCGACTGCACATTATTGACGAGGCGCTGACACCGGACTCATCTCGCTTTTGGCCAGTGGACGAATACGAAGTCGGCACGAGTCCGCCCAGTTATGACAAGCAATTCGTGCGTGACTATCTCGACACGCTCGACTGGGACAAGACGGCTCCGGGACCGGACCTGCCGTCTGAGATTCTTGCGCAAACGGCGGCGAAATATCGCGAGGCCCTGACGATAATGACGTCGCAGGATCCAGCATCGCATGACTGAATATCTCAAGAACCAGATCGACAAACTTGTCTGGGGCGATACGCTCGGCGAGTACGGCTTACCCGGTCGTTTCCTGATCAGTGTGCTTCGCCACCTGTATGCCGTCCTGCGTGACGTCTTTTCCGGGCAGTTGACGTTGCGCGCAATGAGTCTCGTGTACACAACATTGCTATCCGTCGTACCGTTAATGGCGTTTAGCTTTTCCTTGTTAAAAGGCCTTGGCGTCCACAAGGATCTCGAGAGTCGCCTGTACGCAGTGCTTGAGCCGCTCGGCAGCAAAGGTATTGAGATTACCGATCAGCTAATGGCGCTGGTCGAAAACGTCAACGGCAGAGTGCTCGGTGGCATCGGGCTCGCATTTTTCATCTACACCGCAATATCGATGGTGCAGAAGATTGAAGAGAGTTTTAACTATGTGTGGTACGTAACCAAGCCGCGCAGCTTCGCGCGCCGTTTCACCGAGTACATCTTCGTACTACTGATCGGACCGCTTGCAATCGTCATTTCGATTGGTGCGATTGCGTCAGTGGAAAACGAGTCCATTGTGCGCTGGCTTTCGCAAAATGAAGTTGTCGGCCCGGTATTTGCGGCTACAAGTCGGTTGACCCCGTACCTCGTCGTGTCGGGTGTGTTCACATTTCTCTACTCGTACATGCCGAACACGAAAGTGAACATTCGTGCAGCGCTGGTGGGTGGACTTGCCGGCGGTTTTCTCTGGGCAACCGTTGGTGTGATTTTCGCTGCGTTTCTTGCGAATTCCGCGCGCACCCAGGCCATATACGCGAGTTTCGCCATCGCGATAACGACCTTGATATGGCTGTACCTGAACTGGCTGATATTGCTGATTGGCTCGCAAATAGCATTCTATTTCCAGAATCCCGCTTACTTGCGCATCGGCCGCCGTGAGCCACGCCTGTCAAACGAAATGCGCGAGCGGCTCGCTCTCAACATCATGTTCCTGGTAGGCAAGGAATTCCGGGACCCTGCCGTTGGCGTCAATATGCGCAGTTTGAGTCGCGAACTGAGGATTCCGTCGATCACCCTCGCACCTATTGCCGCTGGTCTTGAAGACAGCGGCCTGCTCGCAACGAATGAAAAAGAAGAACTGCTGCCGGGTCGTGAGATGTCCCGTATCAAGCTATCTGACATTCTCAGCGTCGTGCGCAGCGAAGGAGAAACGGGTTCCTATCGTGACCCCAAGTGGAATAACACGATCGATGCGCTGGGTGGCGCGCTGGATGCGGCTGTCGAACGCACGCTTGCTGACCGGACACTGTCTGACCTGCTGGATGATCAAACGCCAGGCCAGGGAAGCTCTGATTAATTAGTTTTCCTTCAGGACCCGGCAATAGTCATTTCTTCGACCAGTAATGAACCGCAACGAATACCGCCACGTATGTCCTGATCGTTGCCGATGGCTGCGATACGTTGATAGAGATCGCGCAGATTGCCCGCAATCGTGACTTCGTGGACGGCATGCTGTATCTCACCATTCTCGACCCAATGTCCAACGGCACCGCGTGAATAATCGCCAGTAACCGGATTGACGCCCTGCCCGATCAACTCTTCAACAAGAAAACCCGTGCCCATGTCCGACAACAGCTGTGCATGATCCTTGTCGCCGCCCGGCACGACGAGGTTTTGCGCGCCGCCCGCGTTTGCCGTTGTCGAAAGACCCAGCCGCCGGGCCGAATAGCTGCTCAACACGTAACCTTGCAATATACCGTCGCTCACGATGTCGCGATCGTAGGTAGCAACACCTTCTGCATCGTAGGCTGCGCTCGACATGCCTTCGGCCAGGTGCGGGCGTTCCTGGATCTGCATAAAGTCGGGAAATATTTTCTCGCCGACAGCTTCAAGCAAGAAGGATGAGCGACGATACTGTGAACCACCGGCGATCGCGCCGATCGCATGACCGAGGAACCCGCGGGCAAGTTCCGGAATATAAAGAACCGGTGCCTCAACCGTTTTGATTTTGACTGCACCGAGGCGGTTAATCGTTTTCTTTGCCGCCATTTCACCAACGAACAAAGCATCGTCAAGTTTTTCCGGGACCCGGGATGCCGTGTAGTAGTAGTCGCGTTGCATCGTGCCGTCGGATTCCGCAAGCACGACGCAGGTGATGCTGTGGCTGGTTCGTGAGCAACTACCGACGAAACCATGCGTGTTGCCATAGGCGCGTGAGCCTCGATTGGTCGTGACTGTCGCGCCTTCGGAATTTCCTATGCGCTTGTCGTGCTGTAGCGCAGCGCCTTCGCATTCAATCGTAAGCGCGATCGCCTGACTCGCATCAATGGCCCATGGATGGTCGAGATCAAGATCCATGATGTCCGCACACATCAGCTCGGCATCGGCAAGGCCCGAATGTGGGTCACTAGCGGTCAATGTCGCGAATGAGCACGCTTTCGCGACGGCCTCGCGAATCGCCGCGGGCGAGACGTCCGACGTGCTCGCATTGCCCTTGCAGGAGTCTTTGAACACGGTGATGCCGATACCGCGATCGTTCGTATACTCAAGATTTTCAACGTCGCCGAGTCGTGCTGTCACAGAAAGCCCGGTGTCCTGGCTGGCGGCCGCTTCGGCCTGATCAACCCCATGGATCCGCGCCTCATCCAGCGCAAGCGCGACGAGGTCCTCAAGCTCTTCCCGGCCGAGCAATTCGCGCCTAGCAATTTCTGCCATGTCTGGAACATCCTTATTTGGCTAGCAAGGCCGCGGCGTACGCGTGTTAGACTCCCGCCGCGGTCGAATCGGATGGACTGCGGGGAGTACTGTAGCCGGTGACAGAATTAAAGCCCAGCAAAAGCGCCCGCAAGCGCGACTACGTGGCCCTGCAAAAACTCGGTGAAGAACTGATTACTATCAAGCAGTCGGATCTCGACAGCCTGCCGTTGCAAGACGTATTGCTGGAGGCCGTTCGAGAGGCGCGCGCGATCAAGTCGCATGGCGCGCTGCGGCGGCAAAAGCAGTACATTGGCAAGCTTATGCGCCAGATCGACCCGGAGCCGATCCGCGATGGCCTGCGGCGACTTCGCCATAAGTGACAGCGCAGACAATAGAGAATGATAGAATTTCAATATGAGGTCTGATGTGAGTATCGATGTCGGCATTATTTTGGGTTCCCGTTCGGACTGGGAGACGATGCGCCACGCCAGCGAGACGTTGGACGAACTGGGCGTAGCGTACGAAGTGAAGGTCGTCTCTGCGCATCGCACGCCTGACTTATTGTTCGAGTATGCTGGCTCGGCCGTCGAGCGTGGCTTGAAAGTCATCATCGCCGGAGCCGGCGGCGCCGCGCACTTGCCGGGGATGACGGCGGCCAAAACGCGCGTCCCGGTACTGGGCGTACCCGTCGAATCCAGGGCGCTCAACGGCATGGATTCACTATTGTCGATCGCGCAAATGCCAGCCGGTGTACCCGTCGGCAGCATGGCAATTGGCCGGGCCGGAGCTGTCAACGCGGCGCTCCTGGCGGCGGCAATTCTCGCTAACAGCGACGCCACCATCGCGTCCGCGCTTGACACATTTCGCAAGAACCAGACCGACACGGTCCTGGCCGCTAGCGACCCCCGCACATAACACGCTGCAAGACGATGCGCATCGGCATAATCGGCGCCGGGCAACTCGGTCAAATGCTGGGTTTTGCAGCCCGCAAACTAAACGTGCAATGCCGTTTCGTCGATCCCTCTGACTATCCTCCTGCGGCAATCTGCGGCGACGTCATTCAACGACCGTTTGACGACACGGACGCGCTCGCAGAGCTCGCCGCTGGCTGCGATGTCATAACCTATGAATTCGAGAACGTTCCCGTCGAGGCCCTGCAACACATAGACGCCCAGGTTCCCGTGTACCCGCCGACCGAGGCGCTTCGCCACGCTCAGGATCGCCTCGACGAGAAACAGCTGTTCGCTACCCTCGACATCCCGCTCCCCGGGTACCACGCCATTGATACGCGCGACGACATGGACGCAGCAGCAGCAAAACTTGGCCTGCCAATCGTCATCAAAACGCGGCGCTTCGGTTACGACGGCAAGGGGCAGATTATTATTCGTGAACACACCGACCTGCCCGCCGCCTGGGAGTTGCTCGATGGGCAAATGCTGATCGCGGAAAGCTGGGTGCCGTTCGACTTCGAAGTTTCATGCATTGGTGTGCGCAATGTCGACGGCGATGTTGCGACTTACCCGCTCAGCCAAAATGTTCACCGTGACGGTATATTGCGGACCTCTAAGTCACCATTCGACGCGCCAGCGTTGATCAGGAAGGCCACAGACTATGTCCACCGTTTGCTTGAACGTCTCGACTACGTCGGCGTGTTGGCGCTTGAATTTTTTGTCGTCGGCGATGATTTACTCGCCAATGAATTCGCCCCGCGGGTGCACAACTCCGGACACTGGACTATCGAAGGATCCGAGACCAGTCAATTCGAAAATCATTTGCGCGCAATCATGAACATGTCGCTCGGTTCGACGGCGAGCCGCGGCCACGCCGGCATGATTAATCTTATTGGCGAGATTCCTGCGGAGGTTCGAGCTCTCGAACTCGGCCATCTGCATGACTACAGCAAGACGCCAAGACCGGGCCGAAAACTGGGACACATCACCGTCGTTGAGAACAGCGCCCATGACCGCGATGCAATTGTCGAAAAAATTGACAAAACTGTGACAGGGTCCACGCTCGAACATGAGAAAACCACATAACCGGTAAGCCGGAAAAGCAGGTAAACTCGTTGCAACATGTCGTATCTAGATCACTTCAAGCTTGCTGAGCAGCCGTTCCGGCTGACGCCGGACCCTGAGTTCCTGTATTGGAGCAAGCAGCACGCTCGCGCCAAGGCCTATATGGAATCAACGATCTGGCTGGCCGACGGTTTTGTGGTAATTACCGGCGAGATAGGCTCGGGCAAAACCACGTTATTGCAGTCATTTCTATCAGAACTCGATGACAACGTTATTTACGCCGTTGTGTCACAAACGCAATTGACACCGACGCAATTCTTGCAGGCAATACTGACAGAGTTCGGCTTCAAGCCCTTCAAGAAGCGCAAAGTTGAACTGCTCGACATGCTCAATATGTTCCTGCTCGAACAATACTCCGGCGGCAAGAAGGTGGTACTTGTCGTCGATGAGGCGCAAAACCTGACGAAAAAAGTGCTCGAAGAGATTCGCTTGATCTCCGGCATTGAGACACACAAGGAAAAAGTGGTGCGCATTATCCTCGCGGGCCAGCCTGAGTTAAGAGATACGCTCGACTCACCAAATCTCAAACAGCTTATGCAGCGTGTTCGATTGCGTTTTCATATCGGCCCGCTCGACAAACGCGAAATGCGCGAGTACATCGAGCGAAGATTGGCGGTCGCGGGCCGGAAGAAAAAAGACCTCTTCGACGATGGCAGCTTTGACGCTATGTATCTGTTCTCCGGCGGCGTGCCGCGGTTGATCAACACGCTCTGCGACACGGCGTTGCTGTGTGCGTTCGCAGATGACAAAAAGATTATCCGCTCAGAGGATGTTATTGCCGCGGCCACGGAGTTGAACTGGGAAGAACACGAAAGCAACACTGGCGTCTACGAACAGTTGCGACAATTTGAGGCGGAAAGGCGGTATCCGGTGGACATGCACGTGTCACAAATCGAGGTACGCCTGGATGGTGAAGTCGTTGATGTTCTAAGCTTCCCACTCGGCCGTGTAATAGTCGGGCGTTCACCGGACAATGAGATTTACATCAAGAGTAAATTCGTCAGCCGCCATCACGCACAACTGGTAAGTGACGAAAGCGGTTGTGTCATCGAGGACTTGAACAGCACCAACGGCGTTTTTCTTGGCGAGAAACAAATCAAAAAGTATCGCTTGCATCACAATGACGTAATTTCGCTCGGCGTTCATGAGCTCGTTTACTACGATCTTCGAATGAGCAAGAACTTCGACGACAGCCGGTCACTTGCGGACAGCGAGGATGATCAATCAGACGATCAGGATTCCGCCGTCAACAATCAGTAAGTGGCGCTAATAGTCCTGCCGCTGTCCGACGCGCCGGTCAGTTACCCGGTGGTCCCGGCGTTTCAGTACTACGACCAACCCTGCAACCAGGCAAACCAGCCCGACGACAAAGCAGATTGTCGGCCAGTGCCAGTGATTGACATACATTGAGGCGCCGAGCGAGAGCGCTCCGACTAAAAGGTAGAAGTACGGCAGGCTTTCGTAGATTGGTTTTGAGACCCACATATCATTTTGGTTTCTGCCCCGGGCTCGATTCATTCTCCATAGCGGGGAGCAATTGTCCAGTGGGAATCCGATATTGGCTAGCTTTTCCCCGAACTGAACAGCCCCATGATTCTTGAAAGTATTGATTCAGACAGGCCGTCGACGGACAGGTCGGGTTCGAAATCTCCTGCATCACTACGTAATCCCTGCACGAATTGCTGAGTGTTAACGTCCATGTCCTGCTCTGTGATCGAATTTTCGAATGCCATCGTCCTCTCCCTCCATAGAGATAGCCCACAACGTACCGCAAGGATATGTTTAATGGAGTGAGGTAACTCACAGTGTGTGCTGTTCAGCAGCTTTTTTCGAGTTATGTGAAGTACGGGAGAAATAGTTGCGCGTTTCTTCGCGCTAGCCAGTGCCGCCAACAGTGATCTCATCGATCTTGAGTGT
>CAZVLT010000050.1:0-12770 GCA_964628105.1 uncultured Woeseiaceae bacterium
CCCCGCCAAATGCTCGTTTGATGCCAACGGTTTCGCCAATGTCACCTGCCTGTGTCGACGTCCCATGCGCATTCAGATAATCGATATCGGCCGCGTCGATGCCGGCGTCTCGAATAGCCGCCGTCATACACTTGCGCGCACCCTCGCCGTCCGCCGGAGGAAGGGTGATGTGGTATGCATCACCGCTCATGCCGAAACCGATTAGCTCTGCGTATATCTGTGCGCCGCGCGCTTTAGCGTGTTCGAACTCTTCCAGTACAACGCAACCCGCACCATTGCTCAGTACGAATCCGTCGCGATCTATGTCGTAGGGGCGGCTCGCACCCTCCGGATCGTCATTGCGTGTGCTCATCGCACGGGCCGAACAGAAACCGCCCATCGCCAGCGCTGTAGTAGCGTACTCGGAGCCACCGGCAAGCATGACTTCGGCATCGCCATGTTCGATACTTCTGGCTGCCAGTCCGATGCAATGCGTGGACGTTGCACACGCGCTGACAATTGAAATATTCGGGCCCGTGATGTGCTGCATGATGCTGGCCTGACCAGAGACCATATTGATGATGCTTCCGGGTATGAAAAACGGCGAGACCTTGCGTGGGCCTCCGGCAAGCAGCTTGTCGTAATTGTCGGCGATGGTCTTGATGCCACCGATACCTGCGCCCATCGCGATGCCGATCGTGTGGCCATTCTCATCATCTATCTCAAGACCGGCATCCTTGATCGCATCCATCGTCGCTGCAACACCGTAGTGAATAAACGGGTCATTCTTGCGCTGGTCTTTCTTCGACAGGTAAGCGTCGACATCAAAGTCCTTTACCAGCCCCGCAATACGGGTTGGTAAACCGCTTGTGTCGAATTCATCAATCAGCCTGGTGCCGGAAACGCCATTGCAAACATTTTTCCAGGCGACATCAAGCTGGCTGCCAACCGGCGAGATAATACCCATGCCGGTGATTACAACGCGTCGCTTGCTCAATGTCTGTCCGTCTTGAAGTGGCAGGACTGCCGGTCGGATCCGAAATGAAATGGCGCGACGACAAGCGCCGCGCCGAACCAGTTAACCCTCGCTTTTGCGAGAGCTTACAAAGTCAATGGCCTGTTGGACCGTGGTGATCTTCTCGGCATCCTCGTCAGGGATTTCGGTTTCGAATTCCTCTTCAAGAGCCATCACCAGCTCGACGGTGTCGAGCGAATCAGCGCCCAGATCATCGACGAATGAAGCATCGTTTGTTACCTCGTCTTCTTTAACGCCAAGTTGCTCGGCAACGATGCTTTTAACTTGTTCTTCGATACTGCTCATGTTGTTGCTTCTCCTGAGAAGACTCTAAAAATCGCGACCAATTAACTGCTAAGTCCTTGAATTTTCAAGGAGCACCCCGGTCGTGGGGGGCTATTGTATGTGAATAGCCCATGGCAATCCATAGTCGACTAGTCCATCACCATGCCACCGTTGACATGCAGGGTCTCGCCGGTGATGTATGCCCCGCTGGCAGACGCCAAGAACAGCACCGCGTTGGCGATGTCGGCGCCCTCCCCAAGTCGCCCCAAGGGAATTTGCGAGAGCATACCGGCGCGCTGTTCTTCAGCGAGTGCCCTGGTCATATCCGTATCGATGAAACCCGGCGCGACAACGTTAACCGTAATACCACGTGATCCGATTTCACGCGCGAGTGACTTGGTAAATCCGATCGTGCCCGCTTTGCTCGCTGCGTAGTTGGCCTGACCCGCGTTGCCCATTACTGCGATAACTGACGCGATATTTATGATGCGACCTTTCCTGGCTTTCATCATGCCGCGAAGGCACGCTTTGCTAAGTTTGAACAACCCGGTGAGATTTGTCGCGATGACATCATCCCACTCATCCTGTTTCATGCGCATGAGAAGATTGTCCTTGGTGATGCCGGCGTTGTTTACCAAAATGCTCGGGCTGCCTTCATTGGACTGCACGTCCTTTACTGCAGCCTGGATCGACTCATCGTCGACAACATTGAGGACGATGCCTCGTCCCTTGCCGTCAAGCGCGGCAGTAATACCGTCTGCCCCGCCCTGCGTCGTCGCCGTACCAATGACCGCAGCACCTGCCGCTGCCAATGCCTGGGCGATGGACGCGCCAATGCCGCGGGAAGCGCCGGTGACCAGCGCTATTTCGCCTTTTAGCGCGTCTGAATTGAAGAGGTTGCTCATTATGAATCCTTACGTATTGATCGTCAGAGCTGCAAAGCTTTCTGCAGTCCGGCAATTGAATCGACAAATGCGACAGGCGTACTTTCATCGATGCGTCGAATCAGGCCGGCAAGAACTTTTCCCGGGCCGCATTCGACAATCGAAGTCGCACCACCGTTAATGATCGCCTGCACGGTCGCCACCCATTGTACCGGGCCGTATACCTGCCGCGACAGCCTGCTGCGGATGTCATCGGCGTCGCCGTACGGTGTTGCGTCCGTCGCTGCGACAACTGTGATTCGCGAGGCCACAAAATCGGCCTCAGCCAGTGCCTCAGCAAGCGCTTCGCCTGCACCGACCATCAACGACGAATGTGAGGGTACGCTGACGGGCAACATCATGGCGCGGCGCGCGCCAGCTTCCTTGGCGCGCTCAACGACACTGTCCAAAGCTTCCTTGTGGCCGGCAACGACCACCTGGCCGGGAGAATTGAAATTCACGGCTTCGGCAATGCCAACGCCGGACGCATCTTTACAAACAGCAATGACGGCGTCGTCGTCGAGTCCCAATATCGCAGCCATCGCGCCGACACCGGCGGGTACGGCGTCCTGCATAAGCTGGGCCCGGCGCATAACAACCTTCATCGCATCTTCAAAGCTTACGGCATCGGCACATACCAGGGCCGTATATTCGCCAAGGCTGTGTCCTGCCATCTGTGCTGGCTCGGTACCGCCCTCGACTTGCCACACGCGATATGCGGCGACGCCGGCAGTCATCATTGCGGGTTGCGTGACGAGTGTTTGTGCCAGTTTCTCTGCAGGACCATCCTGTACCAAATGCCACAGGTCGTAACCGAGCACCGCGCTCGCCTGCGCGTAAGTTTCCTGCACAACCGGGAATTCAGCCGCGAGGTCAGCTTGCATACCCGGGGACTGGGAGCCCTGTCCGGGAAATACCATTGCTGTAGTCAAGATTGTCTCCGTGAGTTATCGGCCGCGCATTATAACGACGCGTGCGGCTGGACTGTAATCCTGTTTAGCAATGCGCCCAGAACGCCACCGGCAGCCCCGTAGAGGTGCGCATCGACGATCACAGCACCTCCCGATGTAAGCTCAGACCCCGGCAGAGGGCCACTGAATTGCTCCCAGGCGAGTTTTGCGATGACCAGGGCGGCCAGAATGGCCGTTTCGGCATTGATATTGCCGAGTCGGGCAACAATGCCCGCCGCGAGCAGCGCATGAAGTAAGCCGGAAAGTCCTACATACCAGGCCATACCTGGGTTTAGAAACCAAAAACAGGTATCCATGGTCGCGATGGCCACAGCGGCTATCAGGAGCCACCTGAGCGCCGAAAACGCGGTTCCAACCAGGTACCAGACCAGAATCAGACCTGCCCCGTTCAGGGCAACGTGCGACCACCCCATGTGCGTCAAATGGCCGCTAAGCAACCGCCACCACTCGCCAGCAGCGATCCCACTACGTTCAAAGCGCAGCAACGCTCTGCCGCTATCGCCGCTAAACATAAGGAGGGTCGCAATGAGGATCAATACCACGACCAAACCCCAATCGCCTGGCCAGGCACCCCTATTGCGTCGCTCTTCTGATAACCCCATGTTTGGTATACTGACGTTAATATTATTAACGAGTCAATTAGGCGTTGTCGGGGGTCGCTTCGATGATGTCACGGAGACTGTACAGTGAAGCAATACACGACTTCATGGCGCAACTTGTCGCGTCAACGCGGTTTTACCTTGATCGAGATCATGGTCGTGGTGATTATTATCGGTATTCTGGCTGCGATCGTCGCACCAAATGTCATAGGTCGTATTGACGACGCCCAGATTACCAAAGCGCACGCCGAAATTTCGAATATCAGTACGGCGCTCAAGTTCTATCGGCTGGACAATTTCGCCTACCCGACCACCGAGCAGGGACTCGAGGCGCTGGTCACAAAGCCCAACGACCCCAATGTTAGAAACTGGAATTCCGGTGGTTACCTGGAGCGACTACCGAAAGACCCCTGGGGGAATCCTTACCTATATCTGAATCCCGGCAATAACGGCGAGGTCGATATCTACACGCTTGGCCGGGACAGTCGACCCGGTGGCGAAAAAATGGATGCCGACATTGGTAACTGGGATCCGCAATAGGCCGCCAAGCTTTTATCGGGCACCCTACCCTAATGCAAACTGACAAACGTACGGCTGGCTTCACGCTGATCGAGATTCTCGTTGTCGTCGTCATAATTGCCACGATTCTGTCGATCACATTACTGTCCTTCGGCATTCTCGGTAATGACGCGGAACTGCGCACCGAAGGACAACGCATTGCGTCCCTCATTGAGGTCACGCAAGACGACGCGACGTTGCAGGGTCGGGAATTCGGATTGGAATTCATGACGTCCAGCTATCGATTTGTTGAATACGACGCTTTGACGGGCGTGTGGAGCGATATACCAGGGGACGACACGTTACGGCTAAGAAGTTTGCCGGAGGACGTAGAGTTCGAATTGTATCTCGAAGACAAGCGTGTCTTGTTGAATGACGGCCCAACACCATTCGATGCAGACGGGAAAAATTCAGGCCGCAATGCGACGGATGTCTATTCGCCGCATTTGCTTGTCTATTCGAGTGGCGACGCCACCCCGTTTGAATTACGCATCTCGCGTCGCTACGACGGGCAACAATTTATTGTGCGCGGTGACGCACTCGGGACGATCGAGTTCGAGGAAGAGGACGAAGACTGACCAGTGATGGCATCGCGATACAAAGGTTTCACTTTAATCGAGGTAATGGTTGCCCTTTCTATCGTTGCCCTGTCGCTTACCGCGGTTGCCACGACCATGGGGCAAATGATTGATGCGGCAAACACCATGCGTGAACGCACCTATGCGAGCTGGATCGCGCAGAACAAAATCACCGAAATGCGACTCGCTCCTGCCACTCCGGAGGTCAGTTCCAGCAGTGGCGACGTCGACTACGCGAACACGACGTGGACGTGGCGAGCAGAGGTCTCCGAAACACCCGTTGAGGATCTCTTTCGCATTGAGGTAACCGTATCGCTCGCAGGAAGCGACGACGTTATACGTGCCGTTACAGGATTCGCCGGACCGCCGGGCGCGCCGGGCGAGGCGAATCGGGTCTGGAATCGCGCGTCGCGAAGTGTCGGAGCTACAAAATGAGCTCTTCCCGTGCGCAGGGTTTCACGCTCATCGAGGTGCTGGTTGCCATGGCCATATTCGGCGTAATGACTGTGCTCGCCTATATGTCATTGGGACAGACTCTCGCGAACGCCGATCTGTTGACGGCTCGTATGGACCGCCTGCAAGCTATACAACGCACCATGCGTTTTATCGGCAATGATCTCCTTACCGCGGCGCCCCGCCCTGTGCGCTCGGAACTTGGTGATACTTATTTGCCTGCCATGCATGTTTCTGCCGGCAATGAATATGCGCTGGCGATCACCCACGGCGGCTGGCCCAATCCGGCTGGCCTGCCGCGCAGCACGATGCAACGCACGGTCTATTTGCTTCAGGAAGACAAGCTGCTGCGTGTATACAACACGGTTCTCGATTCAACCTATACAAACAACGCGATCGCCACTGAAATTCTGGATGGCGTGTTGGGCCTCGAGTTTCGTATGATCCAGGACAACCTTGAGACAATCACGCAATGGCCGCCGCCCGGCATGCAAGGTTCATCTGCGTTGCAAGTACGCCCACGCGCCGTCGAAGTAATTCTGACGCTTGAGGACGAAGGCGAAATTCGTCGCATCATCGAGGTTGCGTCATGAGTGCTTTGCGGCATAAGCGCGGTGTCGCACTAATCACGGCAATGCTCATTACAGCGCTGACTGCTTCGCTGGCAGCGGGTCTGGCATGGAACAGCGCTCTCGACGTCAGGCGCACAATGGTGCTGCTTTTCCATGAGCAAGGTATCCAGGTGGCGCTGGGGGCGGAGAGCTGGATGCGTAACATCCTGCGCGACGATCTCGCCGAAAGCCAGACCGATCATTTGGGTGAGCTATGGGCGAGTGACCTGCCGGGACTACCGATCGAGAGTGACACCGTCCAGGGCGCTGTCGCCGGAAAGATCGAGGACTTGCAAGGCCGCTTTAACGTGAACAACCTGATTGACCAGAATGGCGAGATCGATCAGGCGGTGTTTGATCAGTTTCAACGATTGCTGCGGGTCCTGGAACTCGATTCCCGAATCGCGGGCATCACGGCTGACTGGATCGACGCGAACCAGGAAGCAGGATTTCCCGACGGTGCCGAAGATGCGATTTACACTGGTTTTACGCCACCCTATCGAACATACAACCAGCCGCTCACCAATGTCTCGGAGCTGGCGGCACTGGAGGGCATGGACAAAGCGAGTTACGACCGTCTACGGCCTCATGTGACTGCACTGCCGGGCCGTACCTCGATCAACGTCAACACCGCAACGGCTGAAGTATTGCGGTCACTCGATGACAGTCTCGATGAGGCGGCTGTCGAGCGCTTGATGTCGCTGCGTGAGGATGGTGGCATCCCGAATATCGCCGACACATTCTCGACCCTGGTGAGTCCCGAAATGTTCAGTCTCCTGACCGAGTCGAGCGGATTTTTTCGATTGAAGGCAGTCGTGCAGATTGATACCGTTCGTGTCACCTATTTCAGCATATTGCAGCGCAGCCCGAACGGTACTGTGACAACGATATTGCGTAGCCTGGGAACGATCTGACATGGCAGAGTTAGTCGTCATACGACTTGGCGCCGCCGACCAACCGGTGCAGTGGATTTGCGTGGATGACAATGGCACCCGGCGCAGTGACGTGTCGACTGGCAGCATCGATCAGGCTGCACGAGAATGCGGAGATCGCAAGGTCATCGTTCTGGTTCCAGCAATCGATGTGCTCACTACGAGCGCTAACATACCGCTCCGAGGCGGCGCGAAATTGCGCGCGGCGTTGCCGTTCGCGCTGGAAGAAAACATGGCAGATGATATTGAAAGCCTGCATTTTGCAGTCGGACCGCCGTACGAAAGCGGTCTTTTGCCGGTCGCTGTCGTCGCGCGAGACAAAATGGACGCGTGGTTGAGCCGGCTAAACGAAGCCGGTATTCAAGCCACCAGGATCGTTCCGGAAAATTACGGTCTCGCAAGAATTCCCGGCACGATGAGCGTGCTCGTCGACACAGATTGCAGCATGTATAACGACGGTGCCGATACGGAATTCGTCATGCAGGGCGTCAAGCCCAGTGACTTGCTGGTAGCGGCAGGTCAGCTTGGTCAGGAAAAGAACAACATGGACGATGACGCGCCGTCGGGACACCTCGTCGCCTTCTGCGACGCGGCGCAGGAAAAACGCCTGTCTCACGACTGGATCGCGTTGCGGCATGAGTTACACAGCGTCGACGTCAACATTCTTCCTGATGGTGTGCTGCCCAAACTTGCGGTCACTATAGCGACAGGTCAGGGTGTCAATCTGCTGCAGGGCCGCTACGGGCCGCAATCCGATTATGCAATGGTTTTTTCGCCGTGGAAAAGTGCGGCGGTACTGTTGCTTGGCCTTGTGCTTGTAGCCATGGCTGCGCGCGGTGTCGATTACTACCGACTCGGCAAAGAAGAGGCCGCCCTCAGAACGCAGTTCACTGCAGAATATCGCTATCATCGCCCTGGCGACACGCGCGATGTATTGGATCCGGTCAACGCGGTTGCGTCTATAAAACGTGGCATGGGTACGGCAACATCGCCGGAGGTTTTCCTGCCCAGTCTGCTCGAATTGGGGTTGGCGATGGCGGCGAATTCTTCGGCTGATATTCAAACGATCAGTTACCGGGCCGGCATCATCGATATTCGATTAACGGCACCCGATGTTGCGACACTCGATAGAATCCAGAAAGCGGTCAGCGCATCAGGCAGATTTCAGGCGTCAATTCAGTCGACCGACCAGGTCGCCGATAAAATCAACGGTCGCATTCAGATGCGTGAGTCGGGATCATGAGAGACTGGTTTGAGGCATTGGAAGCACGAGAGCGTCTGTTCGTGTCAGCAGGCGCTGTCATTGTCGTTCTCGCACTAATCTACGGCCTGGGATGGGCGCCCCTGGCGCAAAAGCATTCTGCTCTGAAGGCAGACGTTGAAAACTGGCAGCGCTCGCTCGCAGAATTGCGCCCTTTGCGAGTCGCGACAGCAAATGGCGAGCGGCCGGAATCGTCTCCGGCGATTCGAAGCCAGCTGTCGCCGATTATTATTGTTGACCAGACTCTGCGCAACCGCGGCCTGGATCAATACCGTCGCCGCAGCCAGCCTACGACCAGCAACGGTATTCGCGTCGAGTTTGAAAACGTTGCGTTTGACGAACTGGTACTGTGGCTAGGCGATCTCAGCGCGCAATATGCGATGCACGTGCAGCTCGGGTCCATGTCAGTCGGCCCACAAGCGGCGCCAGGACGCATCAACGCAACGCTAACTCTGGAGCGCGCTCTTTGATTCATTCGCGGCGCTCCCAGATCGCGATCGGTGTGCTGACGCTAATGTTGGGGTTATTCATCCTGTTTCCGGCACGCGTTGCTTACCTCTGGTTTTTGCCGGCGGAAATCGCGATTGGCGGCATCAGTGGAACTGTGTGGCGCGGAAGCGCAGACGAGGCTTCCGTAAGTGGCATTTATGTTCGCAACCTGAAGTGGCGCATCAAGCCGTTGCAACTGCTGACCGGTAAGCTTACTTATCACGTCGTCGGGACACCCCCGTCCGGATTTGTCGAATCCGACATGAGCCCGGGCTTCGGCGGCAGCATCACTCTCACGTCGCTGACGGCTTCACTACCTTTGGAAATGTTCGCCGGCGGCAGCGGATTCAGTGGCCTGAAAGGCGACGCCAGTTTGCAATTTGCACACGTCGAATTCCGGAATGGAGTGCTGGTCAGGGTCGACGGCACTTTAGAAGTTGCAAACCTTATAGTGCCATTGGCCGGGCGTGATTCACTTGGCGGTTACAAAGCAGAGTTCTTCACGCAGAACGACGGCATTGGCGCGAGTATTGAGGATACCGATGGTGTTGTCGATCTTGCGGGCAGTTTGCAGTTCAAATCCGATCGCACTTATTCTTTCGTGGGTCAGATTGTCGCCAAACCGCAGACGCCTGAGAGTGTCCTGCAGCAGATGAGGTTTCTACCGCCTGCTAACGCGCGTGGACAACATGAAGTAAGGCTTGAGGGTAAGTTGTAGCGTCTGTCAGGGCAAAGAGACCTCGACGAACGACTGCAAGATCGGAAAATATAAAGCACACCGGGCGTCCGTATTCGCGTAGGCGCCGTAGATCGCTGCGTAACGAGCAAGCTGAGGTCGATACCGATCCGACTCCGCCTGCAAGAAGCCATTGAGATCGCCACCCTCATGCGAGCTGGTCTTGTAATCAATGATCCAGTGCGTGCCGTCGTCATCGATACGCACCCGATCCAACACCACCGCCGCTACCTGCCCTTCATAGACGCCGCACAACTTAAGCTCGGAATGGCCATTGCCTTCGAGGATCCACCGTCCTCGCGGATCCGTGAGAATTCCTTTCACGGCCGACTGCACGCGTTCAATGATCTTCGTACCGCCTTCTGTGCCCAGCCCCAATTCCCGCAACCAGCGCTCGGAAACAGATGTTAACTCGTGCAAATTGTCGGCGCTGAGTGTGACGCGACCCTCGGACATTAGCTGCATCCAGCGGTGCACCAGGGTTCCGGCAAGCCGTGCGTCGGTTCCAACCCAGTAGAATTCGACTTCCGTTTCAGCATCCTGCAAATCAGTGGCAGGTCCAGAACCGGGCACTGGTGGAACATCCGGTAGCTGCCACGGCGTACTCAGGCGCTGCAGTACAGGAGTACCCCAGATAGATTCGTCGGTGTCGACTGCCTCGGCCCTGTAGTTCTCGAAAGCCTTGTGAAACTCCGCTTCCACAACGGGCCACAGGAGATGCAACAAGCTACTTTTTATCGCGGGCCGAAATGATTCACCGTCCGGCGTCACACGCGTATTGCCGATCAGATGCAATGACTTGCGTGCTCGCGTACATGCCACATAGAGCAGCCTGGCTTGCTCGTGCCGCTCTTTTTCTGCAGCCGTCAATTCTATGTAGCGGTGGACCGGATCATTTTCTACTACTGCACGCGGCCCTACCGGGCTGATTATCTTGCGCTGTTCGCCATGCTCGTTTGGCAAATCGAACCACGACATGACGCTGCGCTCGCCACTGCCGGGCAGCCGGCCCAGGCCGAAAAGGAGTACGTGATCAAACTGCAGCCCCTTTGCGCGATGCATCGTCATCACATGCAGCCGCGCATTGACGTCGCTCGATACGCGTTCAAGATCGAGCGTCGTCTCGAGCTCTGCGACGTCGACTAACGTGCCGCCGTGCTCATGCCTGCTGATTACATCCAGATACCGATAGACGTTTTCGACCGCATATCGGTCAGCTAGCGCCGCCGGGCCGCCAAGCGCGATCCAGCTTTTTTCGACCAGGTCTCGAAGACTTTGTGTGCGGCGAGGAGCGACGAGTGATTCCAATACGTCCCTGGCCGCAGCGATCGCGTCCTTCGCATACGCCGATAATCCGGCAAGCCGTTCATCGTCTTGCAGCAACTCCCAGATCGTGCTTTGTGTGTCGTTGCGCGTCAATGCATGCAGATCGCTCCAGTCGAGGCCGATCCACGGTGCACGCAATACGCCCAACCAAGCCATCCGGTCACCCTGGTGCGCAGCAGCACGCGTCAACGCGAGCACATCAATGATTTCCGGTAAATCCGTAAGGCGATCGATTTCGATCGCTCGATAATCGATTCCGGCCTTGCGCAGGTGCGCCAGTAACTGTGGCAGGTGCGTGCGGCCTCGCACGAGTACTGCCATCTGGTCATCAGGGTTATCGGCGAGCGTCCGCGCGATTACGTTGCAGCCGAGCGCCGCTTCCTGCGCTGAGTCAGTGCCGAAGACCGGATGCACGATACAACGACCTTGCGCGGCAAGGTGTGGTACCGATACTGCCGCGGAATATGCAACAGCGCCGCGCAGCGGATCATCGGTTGCAGCGAGTACCGACGGGAAAACGCTGTTGAACCAGTCAACGAGGCGCTCACCAGAGCGAAAATTTCGCCGTAGCAACAACGATTCAAGCTTTATGTGGCCGATGCCGTATTGACGGGCAAGCAGAAACTGACCTACTTCGGCATTCCTGAAGCGATAAATGGACTGCATTGGGTCGCCTACGCAGTACAAGCTTCGACCATCGCCCTGCTCCCAGCCACCCGTCAACGCTTCGAGCATTCGATATTGGGCGCTTGAGGTATCCTGCATTTCATCAACCAGCAGGTGTCGTACCTGGTAGTCCAGCAACAAAGCGACATCACCGGGTTCATCAGCCGTGCCAAGCGCTGCCCCAGCCGCTATCGCGATGTCGATATGATCGGCAATGCCAAGCTCTGCGAACAGACGCCTGAGTTCAGTGACTGCGAGTGGCAGTAGTCGAAACAACGCCAGCAACACTTCCCATTGATCGTCGGAATAGCGCACTGGCGGCAATGCCCGTACGCCGTGCAATAACGCCGCAAGAACTGAATTCTCGGCCAGGCCTTCGAGAACTGCATGCAGCGAGCCCTTTTGACCCTTGTCTCCCGCCGGGAAGCCCTGCCGTTTGTCGACTTTTTTGCGAAACGTACCGCCCTTCGTCAGCAACAACTCCGCCAGTCCCTGCCACTGAACAATGTTTTCCAGGTCCGCTGCTGGCAGCGTCGCCAGGTTTTGTAATTCGCCTATTGGGTCCGACAAATGTCCCTCCGCACGCATATTGCCCGCGGCGTAGGCAAGCAGATTGCCAATTCGTGCTTCGACATCGGCATCAAATGCAGCGGACGTTCGCTCGAGGTGTTCGCAAACGGAAATCTCAAGGCTTTGTTCGAATCTTTGCCGTAGCGCCGCGGATTCATCGTCATCAAGTAAGCCACTACCAACGAACGGCAACCATTGGTCCCTGGTTGCCAGCATTTGTGACAAATACGAAACGTATAACCACGTGTTGTTGTCGACATGTCGTAATACATCGGTCGTCGCAGTTTGCATGCCGCCAGTTTCTACAAGCCAGTCGAGGGTAGCGATAGCTGCGCTTCGATGGACTGCCATGAGTTCGGCCTGGACCACGATGCGAACCCCGCTGGCGTTTCCCGGTCGACTCAACGGCTGAGCCCGCGCGATCGACGCATTCAGTGCGTCCAATGTCTGGATACGCATACGTCGAGGATTGCCAATCAGATTCCAGCCAAGTTCCTGATCGCGCTGCAATGCGATGCCTGCCAATTCGATAGTCAGACGTTCGTGGTCTTCCTCGGCTTCGTCGCCACGCCGCTTGCGTCGCAATGCGTCGAGAACGCGTAACTGCATTTCCGCTGCTGCTTTGCGCGTGAACGTAATCGCGAGAATTTCTTCCGGATGATCTACGACGGACAGCAACTTCAAATAGCGCTGTATCAGCAGCTCTGTTTTTCCGGAGCCTGCCGGAGCCTGCACGATAAAAGACCGTGACACGTCGGACGAGTGGCCCCGCTCCTCCACATCGTCTTGCAGAAGTTGCTCGTCAGGCCTCACGACAC
>CAZVLT010000051.1:0-11367 GCA_964628105.1 uncultured Woeseiaceae bacterium
TTCATTCGGTCGCAAGTCTTCGGGTAGCTTGAACTGTACGTCGAGGTAACGATGATTGACTGCGCGAATCTCCCAGGCCAGCGTTCCGATATCGGTTTCAACTGATTCGCGCGCGAAGCCTGTCATACTGTGTAACATCAGGATCGTTCTCCTAAAGGAAGTGCAGCGATGATGTTGCCTGGTTCACATCCCTGAGCGGGACAACATTCTAATCTGTGGCCGCTGCCAAAGGCCAACAATCGCTACTCCATGCAAATCGAATATGCAAAAGTCTCCGCTCTCGGCGACCGCCAGGATAACCAGGACCGTGCCGCCGTTGTTGTGTCGGAAGACGCGGCATTGATGTTGGTATTCGACGGTATGGGTGGGCACTCGGACGGCGCGCGAGCCGCGGAGACCGGGTTGCAGGTGGTGCAGGATCTGTTCATGAATGCCACCCAGCCGATTTTTGATCCGCAGGGGTTTCTTTATATGGCGTTGTCACAGGCGCATGACGAAGTCGTGCGCTTGGGGCAAGACGTGGAAGTCGACTTTCGTCCGCGCGCGACTTGCGCCATCTGCCTGGTACAGGAAGGCGGCTCTTTTTGGGCCCACATCGGCGACAGCCGTATTTACCAGATAAGGGACGGCGCAGTTCTTACCCGCTCGCGCGATCACAGCCACGTCGAAGTGCTGATTCAGGAAGGCGCCATTAGCGAAGAAGAAGCCCTGGATCATCCTATGCGCAACTTCGTAGAATGTTGTATCGGCGGCGATGCGGCGGTACCGGACATGAGCATCACAAACCGCAAGAGCCTGGCCGCCGGCGATGTGCTGCTGGCGTGTTCAGATGGATTATGGTCCGGGCTCAGTGATGATGACGTGGCCAATATTGGCGAGGCCGGCGATAATAACCTGCTCGAAAATCTGAAAGAGCTGAGCGTTCAGGCTTTGACCGTAAACTCTCCCCACAGTGACAATACAACGGGTACCGCGTTAAGGTGGCACGGCAGCTAGCTCTGCTGCCCAGGGAGAGAAAGCATGCGTCCGAGTGGTCGCGATTCTTCGACAATGCGCGAACTGCGCTTTATAACCGATTACACGAAACACGCGGAAGGCAGCGTGCTTGCCGTGTTTGGTGATACACGGGTCTTGTGCACGGCCAGCATCGAGGAACGAGTTCCCGGCTGGATGCGCGGCAAAGGCCGTGGCTGGGTTACCGGTGAGTACGGCATGTTGCCGCGTTCGACGCACACCCGGTCCGGGCGCGAGGCGACGCGTGGCAAGCAAGGTGGCCGAACGCTGGAAATTCAGCGCCTGATAGGCCGGTCATTGCGAGCGATTACTGACCTCGATGCGCTGGGGGAACGTACGGTGACGCTCGACTGCGACGTTATTCAGGCCGACGGAGGAACTCGGACCGCGTCTATCAGTGGTGCCTATGTTGCACTGGCGATCGCGATTCAGCGACACGTGGCCAAAGGTCAGCTGAAAAAGAATCCACTGCATGGTCAGGTTGCTGCAGTGTCCGTCGGTATTTACCGTGGCACCGCAGTACTCGATCTGGACTACGCCGAGGACTCCGAGGCGGAGACGGACATGAACATCGTTATGAACGAAGCGGGTCGCTTTATTGAAGTTCAGGGCACGGCCGAAGGGCATGCATTCACGGACGACGAATTCAGGGTCATGCTGGGTCTTGCACGAAGTGGGATCGACGACATTATAAGCGCGCAAAGGGAGGCGGTTGCCGCGGCTGTGTCGTGACCGCCATGCCGAAGAAATTTGTCCTGGCCAGCGGCAACGCTGGCAAAATTCGTGAAATTACCCACTTGCTGGACGGGCTGGGAGCAACGGTTGTCGCGCAATCCGAACTCGGCGTCGAAGAGGTTGCAGAGACGGGCATCAGTTTTACGGAAAACGCGCTTATCAAGGCACTGCACGCGAGCGCGGTGACAGGCCTGCCGGCTATTGCCGATGACTCGGGACTCGTCGTCGACGCGCTCGATGGGGCACCTGGCATTTACTCAGCGCGCTACGCCGGGCCCCACGCCACAGATGACGGCAATATCGACAAACTACTCAAAGACCTTAAAGAGTCAAGAAGTACGTCTCGTGGAGCTGCGTTTCACTGCGTCGCAACATTCGTGTCACCCGATGACACCAGGCCGTTATTCGCCGAAGGAGTCTGGCGTGGCTCGATCTTGCAGTCTCGTCGCGGTGAAGGTGGTTTTGGTTACGATCCGATATTCCTGGACGCCGAAAGCGGTTGCAGCGCCGCCGAACTTTCGTCCGCGCAAAAAAGTGTTTGCAGTCACCGCGGCCAGGCGCTGCGTAAACTAATTGCCTTGCTCGAACAGCGATTTTCGTGAAACAGCCGCCGTTATCCCTGTATGTGCACCTGCCGTGGTGTGTTCGCAAGTGTCCGTATTGCGATTTCAATTCTCATACGGCTGGCGACGCGGCGCCGAAAGAACGTTACCTGGAGGCCTTGTTGGCGGACCTTGAGTTGGAGTCGGTCCGTGCAAATAGTCGCACTCTCGAAAGCATCTTCATCGGTGGCGGTACGCCGAGTCTTTTTTCGCCCGACGAAATAGGTCGGCTGCTCGATGGCGTAACAACGAGATTCGCGGTTGCAGACGATGCTGAAATCACGATGGAGGCAAATCCCGGCACCGTCGAATGCGGTGAGCCGGCCGGGTATAGACAGGCCGGCGTCAACCGGCTGTCTATTGGCGCTCAGAGTTTTGATGACAAACAGCTAAAAACGCTGGGCCGGATCCACGATAGCGCTGACATATCGAGAGCGGTGCGCGAAGCACATGCGGGTGGCTTCGAGAATATCAATATCGATCTGATGCACGGACTACCCGGCCAAAGCATTGACGGCGCGCTGGCGGATCTTGATGCGGCCGCCGGACTCCGGCCCACGCATATTTCCTGGTATCAGTTGACACTTGAGCCGAACACGGTTTTCTACGCCCGACCACCTGCTGGCTTGCCGGATGACGATCTCGCTTTCGAAATTGAGCAGCGTGGCCGGTCGTTATTGAGCGCTCGCGGCTACGAACAATACGAAATTTCGGCTTATGCTCGTGACGGCTATCGATGTCGCCATAACCTCAATTACTGGATGTTTGGCGACTATCTGGCCATCGGCGCCGGCGCGCACGGCAAACTAACCGAAGGCGGAACCATCTGTCGTTATCGAAAACCTGCAAATCCGGTGCAATACATGAAAGATGTCGAGTCAGGCGCAAGCCTGACCCGACCGACAGTGATTACCGGGCCCGATATCGTGTTCGAATTCATGCTGAATGCGCTGCGCCTGAGAGACGGTTTTGCTGAAAGTACGTTCTGCGCACACACAGGCTTGACTGCGGCAGAGTTGTACGCGGCCAGCAGCGGTGCGCGGGAACGCGGGCTGATCGCACGGGATGCCAACGCCGTTTGGCGCCCAACGGACCTTGGCGGTCGTTTTTTGAACGATTTGCAGGCCGAATTTCTTGGTGTATGTTGAAATTTGGGGCCCAAATGAGGCAACATTTTGCGCGCATTTGAGGCCCGATCTTCGATTTGTGACGGTCAAAGCGCCCTGCTTCGAGTTATTCATTTATGCACAACACTTCGGCGATGCCTTTGTTTTCAGTGTTAGAGGCGCCTGATCTAACTCGTAGCGTTGCATATCGCTCGCAAGTCATTGTTTTATTAAGATAATCAAAAATGGACACAAAATAGTCATTTTGAAAACGCTGCTTGAAAAACCGCAGCTTAGGGCATTCACTCAATTTTCTTCCACAGTCTTATACACAGGTTCTGTGGATAAAATTCGGGGGCTTGCGGCGCTCCTCGCTTCGCTATATCCTACGCGGCCTTTTTTACGTACAAGCGCGCCCGGGAGAGCCATCATGAAAGCCGACATTCATCCCAGTTACGACGCCATCAAGGTCACCTGTAGTTGTGGCAACGAATTCACGACGCGTTCGACGCTCGGCGAGGATCTCCGGATTGAAGTGTGCTCCGCGTGCCACCCGTTTTATACGGGCAAGCAGAAGATTGTCGATACGGGCGGACGTGTAGACAAGTTCCGCCGCAAGTACGGCATTAGCTAGAACCAATCCTGGTCTCAATTGGCGTTTTCCACGGCTCCGGAGCCCCGGTGCCTCTGCTATGCTCGTGCAGTTCATTCCAGGGATATTGAGGAAAATAATGAGCGAGGATGCCTACCGCCTAACGAGCCCAAGCGGCGTAGAAATGGAATTACCCGTCAGGAAAGGAACTGTCGGGCCGGACGTGATCGATGTTGCGCGCCTGTATCGGGAACAAGGTGTATTCACCTACGATCCCGGTTTCGTCTCGACCGGTAGTTGCGAGTCCGATATCACCTTTATCGACGGTGAGAAGGGCGTTCTCATGTACCGCGGCTATGCCGTAGAACAGCTCGCGGCACACTCCAGTTTCATCGAAGTTGCCTACCTGCTTCTACACGGAAGCTTGCCGACGGCAGACGAGCTTGAGGCATTCGACACGACTATTCGAAGGCACACGATGCTCAACGAGGGCATGCTCAGTTTCTTCAAGGGCTTCCGATACGATGCCCATCCGATGGCGATGTTGTCGGCAGTCGTCGGTTCAATGTCGGCGTATTACCACGACGAGATGGATTCTTCGAATCCCTTGCACCGGGAGATATTCGCGCACCGGATTCTTGCCAAGCTGCCGACTATTGCCGCCGCCGCATACAAACTGAATGTCGGTCAGCCATTTACCTACCCGCGCAACGATCTCAATTACTGTGAAAACCTCCTGCACATGCTGTTCGCGGTCCCGGCGGAACCCTATGAGATCGATCCGGTTGCCGCGGAGGCGCTCGATCTCTTGTTTATCTTGCATGCCGACCACGAGCAGAACTGTTCGACGTCGACGGTGCGCATGGCCGGCAGCTCGGGGGCGAATCCGTATTCGGCGATTGCGGCGGGTATCTCCGCGCTCTGGGGTCCGGCACATGGCGGGGCAAATGAATCGGTGCTGACGATGCTGGAGGACATTGGCGACGTAAGTCAGATAGGCAAGTACGTCGCCAAAGCCAAGGACAAGAACGACCCGTTTCGCATGATGGGTTTCGGGCATCGTGTTTACAAGAATTTCGATCCGCGCGCGACCATTATTCGCGACATGTGCCACAAGGTACTCGAGAAACTCGATCGCAAAGACACGCCATTGTTCGATCTTGCGCGTGAACTGGAGCTGGTGGCACTCAAGGACGAATACTTCATCGAGAAAAACCTGTATCCGAACGTCGACTATTACTCGGGCATTATCTACAAGGCGCTCGGAATTCCGACAACAATGTTCACCGTCATGTTTGCGCTTGGCCGTTCGGTTGGCTGGAGCGCACACTGGAAGGAAATGATCGCCGATCCGAACGGAAGGATTTCGCGACCGCGGCAGCTTTACGTGGGTCCGGTCGCACGGGATTACGTTCCGATCAAAAAACGGTAACTACTGTTCCAGCAGTTGCTGCACACCGTTCGAGTCAACGCGTTTCATCGGCTTGCCATCTATCGGGCTCATCGGCGCCTGGCGAATTCCATCCACAGGAAACACTGTCGCCTCGATTGAGCTGTCGTTGTGATGAAACTCAAAGCCCGCGTAGGTGCGAACCTGGTCATGGCGGCTCTTGAGCCTGCGCTCGTAAGGCCGATACTGCAGACCCATTTCGTCGAGTTGCATCGCGACCGCTTCCGGACTGTCCGCGAACACGTGTAAGTTGATAGCGGAATATTTGTCTGCGGTACCGGTCAGGACGGGGCCGACAAGTCGCGGCGCAAAGGTGGTGAGAAGTTCCATCGCCGCAAGCGCTGTAACACGCATGAGGCGTAAGTGATGCAGGTGCGAGTCCCCACCGAAAATCTGCAAGTGCTCGGCAACCGCCGTCTCGATTTCTGCGTTACCAGGCAGAGACCCGCGGGCGTTGACGCCGAGTCGTTCTGCGGCTTTCTGTTTTGCCAGCCGATAGTCACGCACGCCATGATTGACGATGATGCGCGCGGCTTCCTGCGCAACAACCTGTCGCGCTCGCTCGGTTTCGCCTGTTCGTTTTCTGCTCATGGCATCAGAACAGAGAGCTGTTTTCTTCGTCTGGTTGCGTTTCTGGCTCCGGATCAATACCGTCGGGTTCGTTAAACGGGTCGGTCAACTCCTCCAGTTGCTCGCATGCCGGCACATGTCCTTCGCGAAACAGCTCAAACGTCGTATTGCCCTGACCGGCCCGCGCCGGCCCGCAGCCGGTTTTACGGTCGATTCGCACCGACACGATGCCCTCTGGCATCGGCATCTGATTTTCAGGTACCCCGGCGAGAGCGATGCGCGTAAATTCGATCCAGATCGGGAGGGCGGTTCGTGAGCCCTCTTCGCCCGGGCCCAGCGGCAGATCATCGTCATAGCCGACCCACACAACACTTGCCAGGTCGCCGTTGAAACCACCGAACCAGGCGTCACGGCGATCGTTTGATGTGCCGGTCTTTCCGGAAAGGTCATTCCGGCCGAGCACCATCGCTCGTCGGCCCGTGCCACGACGTACAACGTCGCGCATCATATCCTGGATGAGAAACACGTTCTGCCGGCTGATCGTCTGCGGCGCGACATTGATATCCGCAAAGAGCTCCGGAGAAGCTGTCGCGTCAGGCCGGTATGAAAGCACGACCTCGGCCATTTCTTCCAGTGTCATTTCTTCGGCAAGCTCATCGTCGAAAGCCGGAACCGGTTCTTCAGGGACACAACGATCACACACGATTGTCGGCGCGGCGCGGTACAGTGTGTTGCCTTCGGGCCCGAAGATCGCGTCGATGACATACGGGTGAATCCTGTGTCCGCCGTTGGCGAGCGTTGCGTATCCCTGCGCCATATCCAGTGGCGAAGCCTGGCCGCCGCCCAGTGCAAGTGAGCCGTTGCGTGGCAGGGCTGCGTCGCCGAAACCGAACTTCGCTATATGACGAACTGCATTTCCAATTCCCGTCTCAAACAGCAGCAGTCGCACCGAGACGAGGTTCATCGATCGTACCAACGCCTCGCGCATACGGGTCGGGCCGTAGAAGCGGCCGCTATAGTTGAGTGGCCGCCAAACCGCCTCAAGTTCCGCCGAACTAATGACGACAGGCGCGTCGAGAATGACCGTCGCGGGTGTATTGCCGTGCTCCAGCGCGGCTGAGTAAATAAAGGGTTTGAAGGAAGAACCCGGCTGTCGATAGGCTTGTCGTGCGCGATTGAACTTGCTGATGGTGTAGTCAAAACCGCCGGTCAGCGCACCAATGGCGCCATCGTAGGGATCGATGGATACGACAGCGCCTTGTGCCTCAGGGACCTGTGCGAGTGCCCAGCTGTTGTTTGCTGTCGGCATCACATAGATGATATCGCCAACGCTCAAGACCTCATCCGCAGATTCAGGAGCGGGCCCGAAATTCTCACGGTCGATGAATGGGTTGGCCCAGCTGATTCCGGCCCACGGCAGGATCGCGTCGGTGCCATCGCCAAACCTGATAGTCGCGCTATTATCTTCGGCAATTGCGGTAACGATCACGATGAACAACCCGCCCGGCGCGTATTGTTCCAGGGGTTCGCGAATTTCCAGCGGCCATACGGCAAACGGTTGCGCGAGAAATTCTTCCGTCAGCGGCAGCGTCGAGAGGGGCCCGCGATAGCCACGACGACGCGTGAATTCGAGCAGTCCATTCCGCAGGGCGTAGTTGGCGGCGCGCTGCAATCGGGAGTCGAGCGACGTAACCACCTGGTAACCGGCCGTATAGGTTGCCTCGCCATAGCGCTCAAGCATTTCACTGCGAACCATCTCGGCAACGTACGGCGCGCTGAGTTCGATGGCGGTTCCGTGCAGCGTTGATTCCATGGGGAACGTCATCGCGTCATCGTATGTCGAGTCGTCGATATAGCCGAGATCGCGCATGCGACCCAACACGTAACCGCGGCGGATCTCGGCGTTTCCCGGGCTGGAAACCGGGTTATAACGTGACGGTGCCGGCAGAATTCCGGCCAATGTAGCCGCCTCGGCGACATTGACGTCGCCAAGGTCCTTGTTGAAGAACACCTGTGACGCGGCCGCGGCGCCGTAAGCACGCTGACCGAAGAACATCTTGTTGAGGAACAGCGCCATGATCTGTTCCTTGCTGAACTCCTGTTCGATCTTGTAGGCGAGAAACGCCTCACGTAGCTTGCGTGTCAGTTTGCGCTCGCGACTGAGAAAATAGTCGCGCGCCAATTGCTGCGTCAGTGTGCTGCCGCCGCTTGCTGACTCTCCGCGGATAATAAACTGCACGATGCCGCGCAAAATGCCGCGGTAGTCAACGCCTGGGTGGACGAAGAAGCGTCGATCTTCCGCCGCAACAAACGCATTGACCACATGCTCGGGAACTTCATCAAAAGTAACCGGAATGCGGCGCCGTTCGCCGATTTCACTGATCAGATAGCCGTCCCGGCTGAATATCCTGAGCGGAACCTGCAGCGGAATATCGCGAATTGTCTCCGCAGCCGGTAATCCGGGCTGCACGAAATAATAAGCGCCGATAATGGCAGCGCTGGCTCCAATGACCCCGATTGTTCCCAATCCGAGTAGCACAATCAGGCCCTTGACCAGTCGACGCCGCCTTATGTGACGTGGTTTCTTGTTTGAAATCGGTGGTTTATGCATAGTTGATGGCGTTTTCGGCCGAAAACCCGTGTTTCTGCAGGAGTTCAGTCACCTTATTAAGCGCTACGGTAGTGTTCGGCTCATGCAAGAAATGTGGCCTTTCCGGGGCAATGAGTCCCTATCTGGAGGATCAAGGCGGCCGATGATAGACGGCGATGCCCAGGCCCTGCAATAAGTAAGTCTCATTCGTGGTCGCTAACTGGTTCACGGAACCCGCCCAATGAGCCGCATTATCATTGGATTGTAGGATCGTGAACAAAGTCACGTTTTATTTAACATTTTATTGATATATAGTTAAATCGCTTTGCTCAGATCGCAGTTATATTTGACTCGCAACTTACCGACTTAGAAGGAAAAATACGTGCTTTTCGGCAAAAAAACACAGCCATTGCTGGGCCTCGATATAACAACCTCGTCGGTTAAGTTGATAGAGCTTTCCCAGAGCGGAAAACGCTATCGTGTCGAGTCCTATTCAGCAGAGCCTACCCCGCCAAGCTCGGTAAGTGAAAAAGCCATCGTCGACGCCAAGGCCGTCGGTGAAGCAATTCGCCGCGCCGTCAAGCGTGCCGGGGCGAAGGCAACCGATGTAGCGGTCGCGATCAGCGGCGACGCAGCTATTACCAAGATAATCCAAATGCCTTCGAGCCTCTCGGACAGAGACCTTGAGGGTCAGGTCGAAATTCAGGCCGATCAATACATTCCTTTTCCAATGGAAGAGGTGAGCTTCGATTACGAGGTGATCGGCACGAACGAAAATGACCCGGAGTTACTGGATGTATTGCTCGTTGCAACCCGTACCGAGAATGTTGAGCAACGCGAGGCTGCTGTCACCGCGGCCGGGCTGGTGACGCAGGTCGTCGATGTTGAGGCATTTGCGCTTGAGAATGCGTGCCGGCTATTGAGTCACCAGATTCCTGACGGCGGCATCGGGCAGTCGGTAGCGGTCGTCGATATCGGCGCAAGCAGCACGACTTTTAGCGTCCTGCTGGATCTCAAGGTTATCTACACACGTGACTTCAACTTCGGCGGCCAGCAGTTGACCGAGGAAATCATGCGTACCTACGGACTGTCGATGGAGGATGCCGGTCGCGCCAAGAAACAGGGTGGTTTGCCAAGCAATTATCAGCCCGAGGTCCTGGAGCCATTTATCGATGACATGACGCAACAGGTCAGCCGATCGCTGCAATTTTACCTTGCGTCAGGCGGTGGCCGTGAACAGCCAGACATGATTCTTGTCTGCGGAGGTTGCGCCAACATACCGGGTATAGCGGATGTCATCTCCAGCCGCGTGGGCATACCAACAGAAGTCGGTGATCCTCTCGGCCAAATGAAGATTTCATCAAAGGCCAAATCACAGGGCGTGCATAAAGATGCAACAGCATTACTTACTGCTTGCGGCCTCGCACTGAGGAGCTTCGACTAATGCCAAGTATTAATCTACTCCCATGGCGCGAAGCGGAACGCAAGCAGCGTCAGCGCGATTTCGGAGTCGCCGCAGGCGGCGCCGTTGTGGTCGGCATCGCCGTGGTTATGCTTACGATATTTACGTACGCGCAAATGATCTCCTGGCAAAATCAGCGTAACGACAAACTTGGGGCGGAGATCGCCATACTCGAGAAAAGCATTACTGAAATCGAGGGTCTGGAGCGGCAGAAAGAACGGCTGCTCGCCCGCATGGAAATCATCGATGAGTTGCAGAAAAGTCGACCGGAAATCGTGCATCTGTTTGACGAGATTGTTCGGCAACTGCCGGACGGTGTGTACCTTACCGGAATGAAGCAGACTGGTACGCGCGTCGAGATTCGGGGTATCGCACAGTCAAGTACTCGTGTGTCGGCGCTGATGCGGCAGATCGATTCATCGGAGTGGTTGACCGACCCGGAAGTTGAGAGGGTCGAAACGACGCAAGCGGGGACATCGCGCAAATCTGAGTTCATCGTCTATCTGAAGCAGGTCCGTTCGGATCCTGACATGGAGGACGAGAGATGAACGTCATTGAAGAACTCAAGAGCCTGGACATCAATGACGTTGGCCGTTGGCCTTTAGTCATACGTATGGCCGTGATCACAGTTATTTTCGCGATGGTTGCCGGGCTCGGTATTTTTTGGTTCATCATTGAGGACAGGTTGCCGGCCCTGCAACGTGCTCAGGATGACGAGGAGCAGTTGCGACTCACGTTTGAGAATAAACAACGCAAAGCGGCGAACTACGACGATTACAAGGAACAGCTTGCCAGGATAGAGCAGCAGTTCGGTACAATGCTCAGGCAGTTGCCGGGCGAGACGGAAATTCCGAGCCTGATCGTCGACATTTCACAGACAGGTCTTGCGGCGGGGTTGCAGGAGAAACTGTTTATTCCGCAACCGGAAATCCCGAAAGATTTTTACGCTGAAAAGCCAATCAAGATTCGGCTGACCGGCGGTTACCACGAGATCGGTAACTTCGTAAGCGGCATCGCATCGCTTCCCCGAATTGTGACGTTGCACGACATTTCGATTACGCCGGAAGACGCGAACGAATTCGACAACCTGAGCATGGAAGTAACCGCTCAGACCTACCGCTATCTCGATGAGGAGGCACTGTAATGCGCGCCTCTCTCACTCTTAGACATGCATTGCTACTGGTCATGACGATGTCGGGCCTCGCAGCGTGCGGCGCCGACATGGATGAACTCGACGCATACATTG
>CAZVLT010000051.1:11467-12769 GCA_964628105.1 uncultured Woeseiaceae bacterium
CAAACATCAGACGGCCTGATTCACCGTGTCGTTCCTGGAAATTACATAGGACAAAACGACGGACGAATCACTGGAATTTCTGATTCGGCAATCGAAGTAGTGGAAATTATATCTGATGGAATCGGCGGCTATATTGAGAGAAATGCCGCGGTTGGTCTTACAGACTAACGCCTGAATGGAACTGGGAGTAACTGGAATGACGCTCAAACATAAATCGACGGTCGGTCACCGCAACGCGGTATCAGGACTGGCCGCATTGGCACAGGCAGCCTTGCTGCTTTTCTGGGGCGCGACAGCAAGCGCACAGGAAGGCAATCGGCTGCAAGACATTCAGGTGCAGAGTCTGCCTGGCCAGCGTATCGAGCTGAAACTGATCCTGAGTGGCCCGGCACCTGAGCCGCTGGCGTTCACGATCGAGAATCCCGCACGGATCGCGCTCGACCTGCCCAATACTTCATTAGGGTTGAGTTCACGTCGCCGTGACGTGAACCTCGGGCCGCTGCATACGGTGTTAACAGCTGAAGCTAACGGCCGCACGCGTGTTGTGCTTAACCTGGGAACCATGGTCAAGTACGAAATGCGGCGCAGCGGTAATACCGTTACCATCTTGTTAGGTGGCGGAGATGATTACGATGCAGGCACCACCCAGTTCGCCAGCGCAACGTCGTCTGATACCCCTTCCTACGCTGCACCGGGCGCTCGCGCAATCTCAAGCGTCGATTTCCGGCGCACTCGTGATGGCGGTGGTCGCGTTGTTATACAGCTGACTGACCCGTCAACGCCTGTTGATATTCGGCAGGAAGGCGGTCGCGTCGTTGCAATATTCAAAGACACGAGCCTGCCGGCGGAGCTCATGCGTCGACTTGACGTTACGGATTTCGCCACGCCGGTGACTACAGTCGATACTCTGCGCACAAACACGGACACGCGCATCGTAATTTCCGCGGACGGCAAGTATGAGCAGCTTGCATATCAGTCGGACAATGAATTTACTATCGAAATCAATCCTGCAGCCGAGGCAACAGCGGCTCAGTCGAGCTTGTTTTCCGAGACCAAGGAATACGACGGTCAACGCCTGACCCTGAATTTCCAGGACATCGAGACGCGAGCCGTACTGCAGCTCCTGGCTGAGACATCGGGCAAGAACATCGTTGTCTCCGACACGGTTATAGTAAGCGTTACTCTGCGCCTGAGCAATCTGCCGTGGGAACAAGCACTCGACAACGCGATGACGACGAAAGGTCGGGAAATGCGCGATAAAGTAAATCACAGTATAGTTGCGCCCGCAGATGAGATTCCCGC
>CAZVLT010000052.1:0-12657 GCA_964628105.1 uncultured Woeseiaceae bacterium
ACGAAGAGGACGGCACGATCGAGATTCAACAGTTCGATGGCACGATCGACGAAGTCGATCTCGAGACCTGGCCGGAATTGTTGTCGATCGAAGTGAGTCCACCCGAGGACTGGTCAGGCTCGGTCGATATGGACCCCGAGGATTTCGTAGGCAAAAAAGAAGGCGAAATTCCGAGCGGTTTTCACGATCCGCTGGCGTTCCTGGACAAGCTGTAGGATCTCGATCCCGCTCGACGGGAGCGCGCCTACAGTGTTCTGTCCGGCCCTTGCACATAAACCACCCCGTCACGTACCAATACCTCCACCGTTCGCAACGAGCGCCCACTTGCGGGCCCCGCAATACATTTTCCTGTCTTGATGTCGTACGTCGCACCATGCGATGAGCAGATGATTGCCGACTTGTCCTTGGTGAGGAACCTGTCCGGCGACCAGTTCAATGGATGCCCTGCATGCGCACAGACATTCTGATACGCGAATACGTCATCGCCTTGTCGTACGACGAAGCCTTTGAATGGCCAATCACCTTCACCGATGGTGAACTCGCGGCAGCCAGGGTTTTCGAGTTCAGCTAGCGATCCGACGGCGATTTCGACGTTACTCATACGTTCGGTCATGCCATGGCGCGACCTTGAAGAGCAGCAACATTCCCGGGATTGCCACCACGATGCAGAGCAGGAAAAAGTTCGTCCAGCCGACTTGCTCGACGATCACGCCGGTTATGGCATTTGCAAATACTCTGGGCACTGACGCCAACGCTGTAAAGAGGGCCAGTTGCGTTGCCGCGAACGCCGGATTAGTGGTACGCGCCATAAATGCTACTAGCGCGGCCGATCCCAGGCCAACGCCAAGATACTCGAACGCTACGGCAATCCCGAGCATCCAGGGACTCGGACCGACCTCCGACAGCAAGGCGAAGCCCAGGATACTCACGATCTGAACGACGCCGAACAACCACAACGCGCGGTTGATCGGCAATTTCACCATGATCAGGCCGCCCACAATTCCGCCGACAATCGCAGCAATCAGCCCGGCAGTCTTCGCGATCACGCCGATTTGCGTCAGCGTAAAACCCACGTCGATAAAGAATGGCGTTTGCAAAGCTGTCGCCATATTGTCGCCGAGCTTATAAAAAAACAGGAAAGCGAGTACCAGCAACGCAGGCCGGAGTCCGGCGCGACCAATGAACTCGCGAAACGGCTCGATCACAGCATCACGAATCGATCGCGGTGGTGTTGGCTCCGCGATTGCTTCTTTGATGACCAGCGTCATTACAATACCGACCAACATGAATAACGCGATGATGACGAATACGATGTGCCAGTCGAAATGGTCGGCAAGTATGAGGCCAAGAGCACCAGGAACGAGACCCGAAAATCTATACGCCTGCACATGTATCGAGTTGCCAATGCCCAATTCAACATCAGGCAGCAACTCGCGGCGATAGGCATCGAGCACGATGTCCTGGCTTGCACTGAAGAAAGCGACCGCGATTGACAAATACGCGACCGTCCAGAGTGATAGATCCGGCTTTAGGAACCCCATCGCGCCGATCGAAATAAGCAGCGCAATTTGCGTCACCAGCATCCAGCCACGGCGGTGACCCAGGAAGGGCAAAGTAATGCGGTCCATGACAGGCGACCACAAAAACTTCCAGGTGTAGGGAAACTGTACCAGCGCGAAAAAACCGATTTCCGCCAGACCCACACCTTCAATCCGAAGCCAACCTGGGATGAGCTGGAACAGGACGTACAGTGGCAGACCCGAAGTAAAACCGGTGAAGACACAAATCAACATGCGGCGATTCAGAACCGCTTCTCTAAAGGTCTCCTTGCGCCCCCGGCCCTGTTGGGAATCAGTCACCATGAATCCAATCGTAATCCATGATCAGCGGCGCATGGTCAGAAAATCGTCGTTCCTTATAAATGTCGGTATTTCGCACCTTGTTCTTGAGCCCGGGTGTCACGACCTGGTAGTCGAGCCGCCACCCAACGTTGTTGTCCCAGGCGCGGCCGCGATTTGACCACCATGTATATTGATCAGGTTTCTGTTCTATTGTTCGAAACGCGTCCGTGTAACGATACTCGCCGAAGACTTTGTCCATCCATGCTCGTTCTTCCGGCAGAAATCCGGAATTCTTTTGATTACTCTTCCAGTTCTTCAGATCAATCTCTTTATGGGCAATGTTCCAGTCACCGCAGATAATGTATTCCGATCTGCGGCGATGCAGTTTCTTGAGGTGCTCAGTGAATGAGTCGAGACAGCGATACTTTGCCGCCTGCCTCTCGTCGCCAGAGGACCCGGACGGCAGGTACAGCGACACGACGCTAAGGCCGTCAAGCTGTATCTCAAGATAGCGCCCTTCTTTATCGAACTCATCGTCGCCGTACCCGCGTATGACCTTTTTCGGCTCGTGCCGCGTATAGATTGCCGTACCGCTGTAGCCCTTTTTCTCAGCGTCTTCGTAGTAGCAGTGGTAGCCGACCGGTGAAAATATCTCGTCTGTTAGTTGGTGGACCTGCGCCTTGGTTTCCTGAATGCAGAGGACATCAGCATCTTTTCGTTCCATCCACTCGAAAAATCCCTTACGGGCGGCGGCGCGAATTCCATTGGCATTGAGACTGATAACGCGAAACAAGTTTGTACTCCTGTGTCATACTCCGGACCGAAAAACAATCGGCCGCGGCCATCATACAGAAGCCCTTGTAAAGGCCAAGGCACGACCTGGGGGAAGAGCGGAGCATGCGAGCGTACAAGAGGGAGTTCATCGAACTTGCACTGGAACTCGGCGTTCTGCGATTTGGCGAATTTACCCTGAAGTCCGGCCGTGTCAGTCCGTACTTCTTCAATGCCGGGCTGTTCAATACCGGTTACGCCGCTGCAAAGCTCGGGCGCTTTTACGCTGCAGCAATTGCCGAATCCGGCGTGCATTTCGACATGTTGTTTGGCCCAGCTTACAAGGGCATACCGTTGGCAACTCTGGCAGCCGCCTCGCTCGCCGAGCAACATGATATTGACGTGCCATACTCGTTCAATCGAAAAGAAATCAAAGCACACGGTGAAGGCGGTAGCATTGTCGGTGCACCGTTGTCCGGAGGCGTCCTGGTCGTCGACGACGTTATTACCGCCGGCACGGCCATCCGCGAGGCCTACCAGATTATCCTGGCAGCTGGCGCGGAAATCGCCGGCCTGGTCATTTCACTCGACCGGCAAGAGCGTGGTCAGGGACCGTATTCGGCCGTACAGGAACTAAAACAGTCGCTCGATGTTCCCGTATTCAGCATTATCCAGTTGGATGACCTAATCAATATACTCGAAGAATCAAGTGAGTATGAGCAATACCTAGACTCAGTTCTCAGTTATCGCAGGCAGTTCGGTGTGCTTTCGTAAGTGCTTGAAATATCGTAAACGATTTGTAGTTTACAGAATGTGAGACGGCGACTAAGCTGTAATAACGAGAACCGGGTCCGCGCGCCGGCTTTGGAAAACTGGCATATTCAACGCATGCGTAAATTTGCACTGATCATTGGATTGATGTTGCTGGCGCCTTTGGCGTCGGGAGCACCCGCTGTCGAGGTCCGTGTCTACAAGTGGGTAGACAAGGACGGCATCGTGCACTACGGCGACAGCATTCCGGCGCGCTTTGCGGAACTTCCCAAAGAGGTGCTTAACCATCACGGCGTAAAAGTCGCCGACCTCGCAGGCAAAAAAACCGAAGAGCAACTGCTGGCCGAGCGTCTCGAAAACGAGCGTCGCGTTGCGATGGAGTTGCAGCTGCGGGCTGACCGGGCGTTACTTGCAACTTACCTGTCGATTGAAGAAATTCTCATGCATCGCGACCGTCGCGTAGAACTGTTTCAGGCACAATCGCGCGTGACTGAACTTTATCTTAGTAACCTCGTAATACGTCTCGAATCACTCAGGGCTGAGGCGTCAGTTTTCAAGCCGTACAGTGACGATCCCGACGCACCGATGATCGCCAACAACCTGGCGGATAACCTGAAGACAACCAGGGATACGATCAAGCGACATCAACGAAATCTGCAAAAGTTCCAGGCGGACGAACAGCAGATAGTCGCCCGCTTTGATGGTGACGTTGCTCGATTCAAGGTTCTGAAAGGAATCGACTAGATAGATTCACAGCCCTCAGGCTGTTCCGGAGTGACCAAAACCTCCAGCCCCGCGGTCGGACACCGCAAACTCCTCAACTACTCTGAACTCGACCTGTTCAACAGGCACGAAGACCATCTGTGCGATGCGTTCGGACGGCTGCACCGTGTATCTTTCTGAGCTGCGATTCCAGCACGATATGAATACTTGTCCCTGGTAATCGGAATCAATCAAGCCGGTCAGATTGCCCAGCACGAGCCCATGCTTGTGCCCAAGACCCGATCGTGGCAATAGCACTGCGGCCAGCGATGGGTCGGCAACATGGATCGCGAGCCCGGTCGGAATAAGGACCGTCTCGCCCGGGGCCACCGTGACCGGCTCGTCAATACAGGCGCGCATGTCCAGCCCGGCCGAGCCGTCGGTCGCGTATTGCGGCAAGGGAACGGAGTCGCCGACCCGAGGATCGAGTATCTTCAATTCGATAGATCGCAAGAGCTGATGTCCCTCAGTCGTTGTTCGATATGATTGTCAAAACGGGTTGGCTGCTGCCGCGCACAGCATAGAAGTGTTCTGCCACAAGCTCAATGAGATCGCGTGCCAGGTCCAATTTGCTGGCTGTCGGAAAGTTTTTCTCACCGCCTTGCCAAAGGACGCTGACGGTATTGTCGTCGCGATCAAATCCGCTGTCTGCGCCGACTCGATTTGCCACGATCATGTCGAGTCCCTTCTTATTCAGTTTGGCGCGCGCGGAGTCCTTAACTTTTTCTGTTTCCGCGGCAAACCCGACAGTAAACGGCGCCCGATCCAGCTTCGCCACGGCCGCGAGAATATCAGTACACTGCACGAGCTCGATGCTCATCGACTTATCATTCTTCTTGATCTTCTGCTCAGCAACGCTTACCGGCCGATAATCCGCGACGGCTGCGGCCGCAATAAATATGTCCGCATCGCCGATAACGTCATGCGTCGCCGAGTACATTTCCCCGGCCGTTTCAACATGCCGCATCTCAACTCCCGGCGGCTCGGCAAGATTCACTGGTCCGCTGACCAGAACGACTTCCGCTCCCTGGGCAACGGCAGCGCTTGCAACTGCGTATCCCATCTTCCCGGAGCTGCGGTTTGTGAAGTAGCGAACCGGGTCGATTGCTTCACGGGTTGGGCCAGCCGTGACAACGACCATGCGCCCCTCAAGTAGGCCCTCACCCTTACCGCCCGTGAGACTGAAAACGGACGCCGCAATCATGTCGGGTTCCAGCATGCGGCCGGCTCCCGTCTCTCCACAGGCCTGCGAGCCTACGCCGGGCCCGAGAATGTGTATGCCGCGCTGTTCAAGAATCTCACGGTTTGCCTGGGTGGCTGGGTTGTTCCACATGACGTGATTCATTGCCGGAGCCAATGCAATGGGCGCCTCGGTCGCAAGACAAATCGTCGTCAATAAGTCCGGGGCGCCGCCGCTGACGATTCGAGCCATAACTTCCGCTGTTGCAGGCGCAATCAATACAACATCGGCCCAGCGAGCGAGCTCGATGTGGCTCATAGCGGCCTCGGCGTCCTTGTCCCAGAGATTGGAGCGTAGCGGCCTGCCCGACACTGCCTGTAGCGTTGTTTCAGTTACGAACTCTTCCGCAGACGTGGTCATCACGATCTGGACGTCGGCGCCACCATCACGCAGGCGTCTCACGAGGTCAGGCGCTTTGTAGGCGGCAATGCCGCCAGTGATACCCAGCAAAATGTTCACTGTCTTGTCTCTTTTTGCTTAGCCCATGAGCTTAGCCTGTTGCCGTCAACCAGTGCCAGTGAATCCGAGGGAAATCGGCCATACGGAGCAGATTGATTCGTTGTATCCAAATACACATACGGATCAGTATGAGTGCGTGGATAACATTGCGAACAGGGAGCGTTCCGACATCGAACTGCTGGCAGCGTTGATGTGTGGCGGCAACTCGGCTTCCGGCGAGGAAGCCGCCATTTTGCTCTTGCAGCGTTTCGGCAGCCTGCGCGCTTTGCTACATGCTCGAAACGCGGACATCCTCTCGTGCCGTGGCGTCGGCAGGGCCAGGCTCGCCGTCATCAGGGCGCTGCCCGAGCTTGCCCGTCGCTACTACGCTGAATCGCTGCCAACCGGCGAAACGATTCGCAGCCCCGCGGACACCGAGGCCTTTCTTCAGGCGCGCATGCGGCATCTCGACCACGAGCTATTTTGTTGCTTGTACCTCGATAATCGCCATCGTGTGCTGCGCTTCGACGAGCTGTTCCGCGGTACCATTGATGGCACCTCCGTTTACCCGAGAGAAGTCGTCAAAGAAGCTCTCTCTGTGAATGCGGCGGCCGTCATACTTGCCCACAATCATCCGTCCGGTGTGGCAGAACCCAGCCAGGCTGATGAACGCATTACGCAGCGCCTGAAATCCGCCCTGGATCTCGTCGACATCCGGCTGCTCGACCACCTGATAATTGGCGACGGAGCGGCCACATCTTTGGCCCGTCGCGGCCTTATTTGACTGATATTGTCGTTATCGCCCAATGAGCGCTTGAATTGCGGCAAGGACACTGGTATAAAGTTGCGCTCTCCGCCTACCCGTCGTGGGTAACTTTTTGTAAAATCAGAGACTTAACCCAATGTCCAAGGTTTGCCAAGTGACTGGGAAACGCCCGATGAGCGGCAACAACGTTTCTCACGCACACAATAAGACTCGCCGCCGCTTTTTGCCGAATCTGCAAAGCAAGCGTTTCTGGCTGGAATCCGAGAATCGCTATGTACGACTGCGTGTCTCGCACAAGGGCGTTCGCATCATCGACAAGCACGGTATCGAAAAGATTGTTGCCGACCTGCGTGCCAACGGCCAGCGCGTCTAGACGCCGGAGGAATAGTCAATGCGTGAAAAAATTAAACTCGTATCCAGTGCCGGAACCGGGCACTACTACACGATAACCAAGAACAAGCGTCTCCACCCTGAAAAGATGGAGACCAGAAAGTACGATCCGACTATTCGGAAGCACGTGCTTTATAAGGAATCAAAAATCAAGTAAAGGCATGCCCGAGCTGCCTGAAGTAGAGACCAGTCGTCGCGGCATCGAACCGCACATACTCGACGCCAAAATTTCACGCATTGTTATTCGCGAACGCCGCTTGCGGTGGCCAATAAACAACGATGTCGATCGAAATCTGCCTGGCCAAATAGTCACCTCTGTCACCCGGCGCGCCAAGTATTTGCTGATCAATACGAGCAACGGCACCGCGATTCTGCACCTTGGAATGTCCGGAAGTGTGTTTGTTGTCGATCACCACACGCCTGCCGGAGTCCACGATCACGTGGATATCGATTTCGCCAATGGCAAGACCCTGCGTTTTCGCGATCCTCGGCGCTTCGGCTCCCTGCATTGGGCGCCGGACGCGAAGCATCACTGGTTGCTTAAACAACTCGGTCCCGAACCCCTTGGTGATGATTTCGACGGTGATTACCTGCGGAAGAAATCGCGTGGCCGACGTGTCAGCATCAAGCAGTTCATCATGAACGCTCAGATCGTAGTTGGCGTTGGCAATATCTATGCGAGTGAAGCGTTATATCTCGCCGGCATAAATCCACGCCGCGCCGCCGCTCGGATATCACTGCAACGATATGACGGATTAGCCAGAACCATTAAGAGCGTCCTCGGCAAAGCGATCAAGGCGGGTGGAACTACGCTACGAGATTTTTACGGTGGCAACGGCGAGGCCGGTTATTTTCAGCAGCAACTCGAAGTATACGGTCGCGACGGTGAACCTTGCCGTCGCTGCAACACGCCGATTACGGCGATCGTCCAGGGGCAGCGTTCGACCTATTATTGCAAGCGGTGCCAAAGGTGAAATCAAGCTTGCTTGCAACGATCCGCTAGCGCCTTTCGGACTGTCGGCGATACGAACTCCGAAATATCACCACCGAGCATTGCCACCTCGCGCACCAGGCTCGACGAGATAAACGTGTATTTTTCCGTCGGCGTAAGAAATGCTGTCTCCACCTCATCCGTCAGATGCCGGTTCATGTTCGCAAGTTGGAATTCATATTCGAAATCGGAGACAGCTCGCAAACCGCGGATGATCACGGCTAGCCCATGCTCACGCGCGAAGTCAACGGTCAAGCCGAGATAGCCGGTCACCTCTACACGCTCGATACCCGCGAGCGCGTCGGTCGCCATCGCAACACGCTCGTCAAGCGAAAACATCGGTGCCTCGCTGCCCGGGTTTTCGGCGATGGCCACGACCACTCGGTCGTAAAGTCGCACGGCCCTGCGCGCCAGGTCTTCGTGACCTAGCGTGATCGGGTCAAAGGTTCCGGGATACATTGCGGATACGGTCATCAATCTATTCCTGTCAGGCGCCTGGCGTTGTGAGCATATAGCGGACGTTTCCAGCCGTCTTGCTTTTCAATACCCGCCATCCTTCGGGCAGTGACGGTAGCGGCTTGCCCTTGCTTAGCTCCAGGTAGATTCTGGCATCTGTGGCCAGCAATTTGCGCTCGGACAACAGTCTACACAATTCACTGAGCATGTCTGCAGCAAACGGCGGGTCCACAAAAACAAGGTCGAAGGGTGCGGGCGTTGCCTTGGATGAGAAATCGAGTGCGTCCATTTGTAACACCTCAGCGTTTTTCGCCTGCAGCGCCGTAATATTCGAACGCAGCATTCGCACCGCCTTCGCTGAGCGCTCTACAAACACAACGCTTGCCGCGCCTCGCGACAACGCCTCAAGACCAAGGGCGCCCGTCCCCGAACATAAATCCAGGCATCTTGCGCCGTGCAGGCGGGGTGCGAGCCAGTTGAACAAAGTCTCTCGTATGCGCTCCGGCGTGGGCCGCAAGCCAGGCACGTCAGCGATATCCAAAAGGCGACTGCGCCAGTTTCCCGCTACAATACGCAGCCGTCCCGCCGGGGACTCTTTATTGCCGGTTTGCCTGGCCATAGTTTTCCTGAAGCTCCTACCAAGAACGTATAGCGATGTTTGCAAAGAAAGAAAAGCCCGAAAAAACTCAAAGCTTCTTAACGCGACTAAGGGCACGCGTTAATCGCGGTGATAACTGGCTGACTTACGACCTGGCCAATCTTGCGCCGGGCGGCATGATAAACGAAGACGTACTCGGAGAGCTCGAGACATTGCTTGTCATGGCCGACGTGGGTATGGACACGGCCGAGCGTATTATCGGCGACCTGCAACAACGTCTCGCTCGCAAGGAACTGAAGGATATCGACGCCCTGCGAAGTGGCCTCGAAAAGTCCTTGCTGAGCATTCTGGAACCGGTCGAAAAAGCACTCGAAATCAGGACGTCGGACACACCGTTTGTAATCCTGATGGTCGGGGTAAACGGCGCGGGCAAGACAACGACGATCGGTAAGCTCGCGCGACGCTTCCAGGACGATGGGTATTCGGTCATGCTCGCCGCCGGCGATACGTTTCGCGCCGCCGCCGTCGAACAATTACAAGTCTGGGGCAAGCGCAATGATGTACCCGTCATCGCGCAGCAATCCGGCGCGGATCCGGCTGCTGTTATTTTCGATGCCTGGGAGGCAGCCAAGGCACGCAACATCGACGTCTTGCTCGCTGATACCGCGGGTCGCCTGCAGAGTCAGACCGGGCTCATGGACGAGCTTGCCAAAATAAAGCGCGTGATTGCCCGACTTGATGCATCGGCACCGCATGAAATCATGCTCGTGCTTGATTCGAGTCAGGGCCAAAACGCTCTCGTACAGGCCGAGAAGTTTCACGAAACGCTGGGCCTGACAGGTATTACCATCACAAAGTTGGATGGCAGCGCGAAGGGTGGCATTCTGCTCGCGATAGCTAATCGACTACGGGTACCGGTGCGATTCATCGGCATCGGCGAGGCTGCGGAAGACATGCAACCATTTTCGGCAAGCGAATTTGTTAGCGCTTTGCTTACGGCTGGTGACAGCACTGAAGAAACCTGACTGATGATTCATCTCGATAACGTCACCAAACGGTTCCCTGGTGGTCAGGAAGCACTGTCTGAACTGAGCATTTCTGTCGACAAAGGCGAAATGGTTTTCGTCACCGGCCATTCTGGTGCGGGTAAGAGTACGTTGTTGCGTCTCATCGCCCTGATAGACCGGCCTACGAGCGGCCAGGTCATCGTCGATAATCAAAATACGCGGCGCGTGAAGAGCCGCAAGATTCCCGCCTACCGTCGCCAAATCGGCATGGTGTTTCAGGACCACAAGCTACTCTACGACCGCCCCGTTTTCGATAATGTTGCCCTGCCATTGATTATCGCGGGTCTCGGACACCGAGACTCCGGTCGCCGCGTCAGGGCAGCACTGGACCAGGTCGGCTTGTTAAAAAAAGAAAAGCAGAATCCGCAAACGCTGTCGGCAGGCGAACAGCAGAGAGTCGGCATCGCACGCGCAATCGTCACTCGACCGAAGCTATTGATTGCCGACGAGCCAACCGGAAACCTGGACCCGGATCTGTCGCTTGAGGTTATGCGGATCTTTCGACGCTTCAACGAAGTCGGCGTAACACTGTTAATTGCCAGCCACGACATATCTCTCATCGATAGGCTGGGCTGCCGGCGCATCGCCCTCGAAGACGGACGTTTGCAGGTCGAGGCTGATCCATGGCTGTGACGCGAAATGCGGATGCCGTCGCGCCGGTGCGATCCTCCGGCGTATTTTCGATCTGGGTGTCACGCCACGTCAGTACCTCGTTTGGATCGCTGGGACGCCTGGGCCGGCAGCCATTCGCCAGTCTCATGATTGTGTTGGTTATCGCCGTGACGCTCGCATTGCCGGCCGCCATCAATCTCGTCGTTAAGAACGCACAATCGGTCAGCGGCAACTGGGACAACGCGCTGGATTTTTCGGTATACCTGCGTAAGGACCTGTCGGTGAGTGAGGCAGAGGGACTGGCGCGACTGATCGGGCAGCGAGCCGATGTTGAAACCGTAAAGCTGATAACGGCGACAGATGCACTGGCGGAATTCAAGGAGCAGTCCGGATTCGGCGCTGCGCTCGACCAGCTCACAGACAATCCGCTGCCGCACACACTTGTCGTTCGACCGGGGCCGGGCAATACAACCGCATCGATCATTCTGTTACAGGAGGAAATTAGCAACCTGCCGGAGAGCGAACTGGTGCAGGTCGATACAGAATGGGTACGACGATTTCAGGCGATACTCGACATCGTTCGCCAGGCCATCGCGATCGGCTCAGTATTACTCGGCATTGCGATTGTCGTGATTATCGGCAATACGATTCGCCTGGATATCGAGAGTCGCCGAGACGAAATTGAAGTCACAAAACTAATCGGCGCCAGCAATGCGTTCGTGAGGCGGCCATTTCTCTGGACCGGATTTTGGTACGGCCTGCTCGGCGGGTCACTCGCGCTGCTGCTGGTTCAGTACGGCTTTTTCCTGCTCAAAGGCCCGATTACACGGCTTGCCGGGCTTTACCAGAGCAATATTTCGATAGCCTCACTTGGGCCGGCGGAAAGCGGCGCGATCATCGGTATCGGAATCTTCCTGGGTCTTTTCGGCTCGTGGTTTACCGCAGCACGGCATATGCGCCGAATTGAGCCACGCTAATTAAACATAATCCAAGCCCTCGCGATGATCTAAATAACTGGTTTTCATAAGAATATTCCCTATTCATAGCGGGAACTTGTTGCGATTGTTAGCACTCTAAGCCTCCGAGTGCTAAAATTAAGCTCCAGACGGAGGTAAGCGATGACAACCGCAGTTGCGAAATCCAATCACGACATTGCACTAGCAGGACCGGTAGGCAGCCTTGACGCCTATATCCAGGCTGTCGGCGTTATTCCTGTTCTCACCAAGGAAGACGAGCAGGCACTGTCCAGACGGTTTCTCGAGGGAGAAGACCTCGATGCCGCCCGCGACCTGGTCATGGCGCATCTGCGTTTTGTTGTACATATCGCCAAAGGCTACACAGGCTACGGCTTGCCACTGAACGACCTGATTCAGGAGGGCAACGTCGGCCTCATGAAAGCCGTCAAGCGCTTTGATCCCGACTACGGCGTTCGTCTAGTATCGTTCGCGGTGCACTGGATTCGTGCCGAAATTCATGAGTTCGTGCTCAGGAACTGGCGCATCGTAAAGGTCGCGACGACCAAGGCGCAACGCAAATTGTTCTTCAACCTTCGCAAGAAGAAAAAAAGCCTGGCCTGGTTGTCTGCTTCTGAAACCAAGGCCGTCGCAAAAGACCTCGGCGTCAAGCCGGAAGAAGTGACGGAGATGGAGAAGCGCCTGCACTCTCGCGACGCCATCTTCGATCCGACACCTGATGCCGACGACGACCGTAATTTCACACCCGCCGCCTATCTGCCCAGCCCGCAAGCCGATCCGGCGACGCTGGTAGAGAAATCCGACTGGAACGATGATGCGACCACGCGCATGAGAGCCGCGCTGAATATTCTCGACGACAGAAGCCGCCGAATTCTTGAGGAGCGCTGGTTGACCGATGACAAGATGACGCTGCACGAACTCGCCGCCGAGTACGGCATATCGGCAGAGAGAATTCGCCAGCTTGAAGTCAACGCGATCAA
>CAZVLT010000053.1:0-12470 GCA_964628105.1 uncultured Woeseiaceae bacterium
AATCTGAACCTCAACTGTCTTGCCATCGGGGCCAACAATGGCCGTGTGCAGCGACCGGTAGTCGTTCTCTTTCGGATTCGCGATGTAATCGTCGAACTCGCCAGGAATGTACGGCCACAGGTTGTGCACGATACCCAGGGCTGCATAGCACGCGTTGACATCGTCAACGAGTATGCGCACGGCGCGAATGTCGTACAGCGAATCGAGGCCCAGACCTTTGTTCTGCATTTTTCGCCAAATACTGTAAATGTGCTTGGGCCGGCCGGAGACCGAGGCCACCACCTGGTGTTTTTCGAGTTCGCTGTCCAGTGTGGCCTTGACCGATTGAATGAACTCTTCCCGTTCAACGCGTTTTTCCTTTAACGCCTTTGCGATTCCAAGATAGGTATCCGGATCCAGGTAGCGGAACGCGAAGTCTTCGAGTTCCCATTTGAGTTGCCAGACGCCGAGGCGATTGGCCAAGGCCGCGTAGATTTCGCGCGTTTCCTGAGCGAGTGCCTGCTGCATCGCGCGGGGTGCTTTTCTGGCTCGTCGCAATCGGTACAGTTGTTCTGCAATTCTGACCAGTACCAGTCGTACATCAGACACGATCGCAAGCAGCATTTTGCGCAATGCCTCGGACTGTCGCACTGCCAGTGCTTCACCCGGTTGCCAGTTCTTTGGCAAGGTAAACTGATTCAGCTGCTCTAATCCTATAACGAATCGAGAAAGTTCCGATAAGTTATTATTATTTAGAGCTTTATCATTGATGATGCCGTCACGAAATAGCGGATAGACGTGCACCGCCGCGATGATTTTTGGAGGCAATCCCAGCGGTTCGACGATGGCCGCTATCTGCCTGCCTTCCTCGATCGCGACATCGAGGCCGTCCAGATCCCTCAGGCCGCCGAGAAAATCCCGTACAACGGCGACAATATCGGTCTCGGCGTCGCTACTGCCCTGATTTTCAGCTTCTGTTGCTGACATTTTGCGAACTTTTTCGTGAGTGCCTGATGCGGAAATACCCGTTATCATACGCGCAGTTTCGGTTAGCCTGTCTGGCCGAATTCTTAACAGGGCATTTTAGAAGCAGGACATCATGGCAGGTCATAGCAAGTGGGCGAATATCCAGCATCGCAAAGGTGCCCAGGATAAGAAACGCGGCAAGCTCTTTACCAAGCTTATTCGAGAGATCGCGGTGGCCGCAAAGATGGGCGGCAGCGATTTGGAGGCAAACCCACGCTTGCGCGTCGCTGTCGACAAGGCCAAAGCGCAAAGCATGCCCAAGGACAATATTGAGCGCGCCATAAAGCGCGGCGCAGGCGAAACGGACGGGGCTGAGTATCAGGAAATACGTTACGAGGGCTACGGACCCGGCGGCACGGCAGTGATGGTCGATTGCCTGACTGACAATCGCAATCGCACGGTGGCGGACGTGCGGCACGCATTTACCAAGTTTGGCGGTAATCTTGGCGCGGACGGATCCGTGAACTACCTTTTTAACCAGGTCGGTCAGTTGATGTTCCCGCCAGGCAGTGACGAAGACGTTGTAATGGAAGCGGCCATCGATGCTGGCGCAGAAGATGTCGTTGTCGAAGATGACGGTTCAATCGAGGTATTGACCGCGCCGACAGACTTCGAACAGGTTCGCGACATCATGGTTACGGCCGGACTGGAGGCGGAAAGCGCGAAAGTCACTATGCGAGCGTCGACCAACGCGTCTCTTGGCGCAAAGGAAGCCGGGTCAATGATAAAGATGCTCGACATGCTTGAGGACCTGGACGACGTCCAGGAGGTCTACAGCAACGCGGACATCAGCGCAGACGTACTGGCGCAGATCTGAGACTGAATTGACGGATAAACGACGCATACTTGGCATTGATCCGGGCTCCCGCCTGACTGGCTTCGGCGTCCTCGATTTTGACCATGACAAACCAACCTATGTAGCAAGCGGTACGGTGAAAAGCATCGATGGCGAGTTCGCAGACAGGCTCAGGCAAATTTTCGAGTCCGTAGGCAGGATCGTCGCCGAATACCAGCCGGATATCGTCGCGATAGAGACCGTATTCATGCATAAGAACGCCGGTAGTGCATTGAAGTTAGGTCATGCACGCTCGGCGGCGCTCTGCGCGACGTTCGAATACGGTATCGAGGTTTTTGAGTACGCGCCACGCGCGATAAAGCAGGCGGTCGTTGGCACCGGCGCCGCGACCAAGGAACAGGTTCAGCACATGGTGGTTTCGATTCTGAAACTCGATGGGTCGCCGGCACCGGATGCCGCCGACGCCCTGGCGACAGCGCTCTGCCACGGCCACCAGTGTCGCATCCAGGCCCAACTTGGCACGGGCAAAGCCATAGCGAGCGGGCGATGATCGGATCATTACGTGGCCGACTCACGTCGAAGCGAGCGCCACAGATCGTTCTGGAATGCGGTGGCGTCGGTTACGAGATCGAGACGCCAATGTCGACATTCCTCGAACTCCCGCAATGTGACTCTGACCTGTTTATTTATATACATCTGCTGGTGCGTGAAGACGCGCAAATTTTGTATGGCTTTGCCACCGAAGACGAACGACTCATGTTCCGCACCTTGCTCAAGGTGAACAGGGTTGGGGCAAAATTGGCGCTGGGGATACTGTCGGCGATGACCACGAATGACTTTCGACGCTGCGTCGAACTGGAAGACACGACCTCCTTGTCGCGGATACCGGGCGTAGGCAAGAAAACCGCCGAGCGACTCATTATTGAGATGCGTGATCGTATTGTTAGCGCGGCAGCCGGTGGCAGCGTGACACCATTGCGCGTCGCAGCCAACGCACGTAGCGAAGCTGCAGGTGCACTGGTTGCTCTCGGATACAAACCGAAAGAAGTGAACAACCTGATCAGCCAGCTGGATATTGACGACAAGTCGGCCGAAGACATCATTCGGCTGGCTCTACGGCAGGTAGCGAAGTAGATGGGGAGCGTAAAACACGACAGTTTGAGCAGTGCTGAGCCCGTGAGCGACGACAAGGTCTTTGACCGTGCTATTCGCCCCAAGACACTCGATGAATACGTGGGCCAGCCAGACGTCAAACGGCAAATGAGCATCTTTATCGAAGCGGCCCGGCGTCGTGTGGAAGCGCTCGATCACGTGCTGATCTTTGGTCCTCCAGGTCTTGGCAAAACGACGTTGGCACATATTGTCGCCAACGAATTAGGCGTGGGTCTGCGCCAGACTTCGGGACCAGTGCTCGAGCGGCCAGGCGATCTTGCGGCGATCTTGACGAATCTCGAGCCTAACGACGTCTTGTTCGTGGATGAGATTCATCGCCTCAGCCCCGTAGTCGAGGAAGTGCTGTACCCCGCGCTGGAGGATTTTCAGCTCGACATCATGATCGGCGAAGGGCCGGCGGCGCGCTCGATCAGGCTGGACTTGCCTCCATTTACACTGGTCGGCGCCACCACCCGCGCCGGACTGCTGACCTCACCTTTACGCGATCGCTTCGGCATCGTGCAGCGCCTGGAGTTCTATTCGTCGACCGATCTGGAAGCCATCGCGCGACGCTCCGCGGGGATACTGAATATACCCATAGATGATGCTGGCGCGACGGCGATCGCCACCCGTGCCCGAGGTACACCGAGAATCGCGAATCGGCTATTGCGTCGCGTTCGTGATTTTGCGGAGGTGGAAGGCGATGGCGTCATTACCGGTGCGGTCGCGGCAGGCGCCATGGACGTGCTTCGCGTGGATCCGCACGGTCTGGATGCACTGGATCGGCGCTTCCTGCAGACGATCATCGAAAAATTTGATGGCGGGCCGGTTGGCATCGAAAGCCTGGCCGCAGCCATAGGCGAGGAGCGGGGCACTATAGAAGACGTACTTGAGCCGTTTCTGATCCAGCAAGGTTTCATAATGCGTACTGCAAGAGGCCGGGTTGCTGCTAAGAACGCGTATTTGCACTTTGGCCTCAAAGCACCGACATCATCTGCTACGCGGGACCTGCCATTCGATGACGACTAAACCCTTCGCGTGGCCTGTGCGCGTTTATTACGAGGACACCGACGCGCAGGGCGTTGTGTATTACGCGGGTTATTTTCGCTTCATGGAGCGTGCTCGAACCGAGTGGTTGCGCGCGCTGGGCATAGATCAGGAGAAATTGATGCGCGACGAACGCAGAATCTTCGTCGTGACCGACACCAAAGCACAATTCATCGTGCCAGCCCGATTCAACGACGAACTGGTCGTTACGGCCGGTCTGGGCAAGCTGACCCGCGCCACTTTTGAAATTGAGCAAAATATTTATCGTGACAGCCTGGACGGCGAATTGCTGATCCGTGGCGGAGTTACAGCGGCTTACCTGGATGCTGACACGATGAAACCAAAACGCGTTCCGCGTTCTATTTTTGAGGAAAACCAGTCATGACCGCAGATATGTCCGTCATCAGCCTTCTTTGGAATGCCAGTATTCCCGTGCAGATCGTGATCTTGCTACTCGTCGCTGCATCAGTGGCTTCCTGGAGCATCATCTTTACCAAGCGGCGCCTGATCCGGCGTACCAAAGACGCGTCGGACGAGTTTGAGGCGGCGTTTTGGTCTGGCGGAGATCTAAACACGCTGTATCAGAGTGCGACCCGGACCAAGAGCGGCAGCGTCGGCATGTCGGGTATTTTTGAAGCCGGCTTTCGTGAATTTAATCGCGCGCTACAGGCTGGCGCAATGGATTCCGATAAGATCATCGAGGAGTGTCGCCGTGCGATGAGGGTGGCGCAGATGCGCGAGGTCGACCGTCTGGAGCAAAGCCTGGCGACATTGGCGACGATCGGCTCGACCAGTCCGTATGTCGGCCTGTTTGGCACCGTATGGGGCATCATGGGCGCGTTCATGGGGCTCGCGAACGTGCAGTCGGCGACACTGGCTGTGGTCGCACCGCCAATTGCCGAGGCGCTGATCGCGACCGCGATGGGCTTGTTCGCTGCAATACCGGCGGTCATCGCATACAACAGCTACGCCGACAAAGTTGTGCGGCTCGAATATCGTTATGACGGTTTCACGGAAGAATTCTCGAGCATTCTGCAACGGCATGCGCGCAGCAAGCAGGGAGACTGATATGCCCACGCCGCTGCAAAAACGCAAACTCATGAGCGAGATAAATGTCGTGCCGTATATCGACGTCATGCTCGTGCTACTGGTTATTTTCATGGTGACAGCGCCACTGCTGACTCAAGGCATAGAAGTCGACTTGCCCAAAGCGAATTCGAAGCCGATTGACGACATACCGAATCATCAACCTCTGGTGCTTAGCGTTGATGCCGACGGTAACCTGTATATCAATGTCGGTGACGACGAAGACCTGCCAGCGTCGGGCAAGGAAGTTGTCGCCAGGGTCGGCGCGGTCTTAAGAAATCGTCCGGATACACCCATCCTGGTGAAGGCGGATCGTGCTGTGCCTTATGGCTATGTCGTCGGCGCCATGGTTGTGCTGCAGCAAGGCGGTGCTGAGCATATCGGCTTTGTTACCGATCCATTGGATACCTATCCCATACCGGAGTAGCCCGCCGCGTGAATCGCGACGCCAAAAACATCGTTCCCGTCACCATGGCTTTGTTGCTGCACGTCGTGTTGCTGGCATCCATGGTCGTGGCCTTCGATTTCGCACGACCGGCCCCTGACGTTCGCCTGATTATCCAGGCATCACTGGTCACAGAAATACCGGAGTTTACGCCGCCCCCGGTTCTCGAGCCGGAACCCGAGCCGGAGCCTGACAATAGTGAGGATCTGCGTCGCGAGGCTGAGGAAGAAAAGCGACGCCTTGACGCGCTGCTGGAAGAGGCGCGCCTTGATAGGATTCGTCAGCAGGAACGAGAGGAGCGCAAAAGAGTGGAGGCCGAAAGACAGCGGCAGGAAGATATCGAGCGACAACGCGAGGAAAATGAGCGCCTTCGCAGAGAACTGGAGGCGGAGCAGCGGCAGGCAGAAATAGACGCAGAATCGATTCGCCTTGCAGCGGTTGATTCTGGTGCCCTGGCCGTATATATGGCATTGATAAGACAGAAGATCGAGCGTAACTGGGCTGCGCCGGCAAGCGCGAGCTCTGATCTTGAATGCTCCGTGCGGGTGCGGCAGATCCCGGGTGGCGAGGTGATTGGTGTGAGGATTTTGTCTTGCAACGGCGATGACGCAGTCAGGCGCTCGGTGGAGGCCGCGGTGCATAAATCGTCTCCGCTACCGGAACCTTCAGATCCGAGTCTGTTCGATAGAAACATATTGTTAAACTTGAGTATCCGCCAGTAATGCTGGCTAAACTGGATCGATGAGGCACATGCCGAAAAATTTGAGACTGATTGTTCTGCTACTGGCATTGGTCGGTGCTGAAGCCAATGCCGAACTCGTAATCGATGTACAAGGCGTCGCACAGCCCACGCCGGTCGCGATCGTGCCCTTTGGCTGGGAAGGCAGCGGCCCGACAATGCCGCTTGATGTAGCAGCCGTAATTACTAAGGACCTGCAGCGCAGCGGTCGTTTCGCGCCGATAGCAGAGCGCGATATGTTGCAGAAGCCGACGGATGGCTCCGATGTCGATTTTCAAGACTGGGGTTTTGTTGGAGTCGAGGCAGTTGTCGTCGGTAAGATAGTGCAAACGGGCGCCAACGCCTACACGTTGCAGTTTCAGTTATTCGATGTGTTTGGTCGACGTCAGCTGGTTGGTTATCGAATGCCCGCGAGTCGCGGCACAATGCGCGGAGCTGCGCATCGTGCGGCCGACATGATTTACGAGAAACTCACGGGCATCAAGGGCGTGTTTGGTACCAAGGTCGTGTATGTCACTGCCGAGCAGCAAAGCGATGGCCGGCTGTATTCACTCATTGTTTCGGACCAGGATGGTGAGAACGAAAACAAGATCATGGAAAGCACGGATCCGATCATGTCGCCCGCCTGGTCACCTGACAGCCGCCAACTGGCATATGTGTCATTTGAGGGCAGCAAGTCGTCCATATTCGTCCAGACATTGCGCAGCGGCAATCGGTTCCAGGTATCGAACCAGCCGGGAATCAACGGCGCGCCATCATTTTCGCCGGACGGACGCAAACTGGTAGTGACGCTGGGCGGCGTGAATGGCAACCTGGACATCTATGTGCTTGACATTACGTCCAGGCGGACGCGGCGGTTAACAACCCATCGCGCGATTGATACTGAAGGCACCTGGTCGCCCGATGGCCAATCAATCTACTTTACATCGGACCGCAGCGGCGGCCCGCAGGTTTACCGAATATCGGCGGATGGAGGAACTCCAGAGCGCATTACCTTTGAAGGGAGTTATAATGCGCGGCCGCGTTTATCACCGGATGGCACCAGGCTGGCGATGGTGCACAATGATCGTGGGAATTTTCGTATTGCAGTGATGAACCTGGAGCGCGGAGATCTGCTGATTTTGTCGTCTGGGCGGCAAGACGAATCGCCCAGTTTCGCTCCGAATAGCGATATTCTGATCTACGCAACACGGGAAGGTCGCGATGGTGTGCTGGAAACTGTCTCAGCGGACGGTCTTATCCGGCAAAAGATGGCGTCAGGTCGAGGCGATGTACGCGAACCCGTATGGTCGCCATTTGCACGATTTTGATAGTGATATTTAACATTAACTTTTATTTATTAAACATTGATATTTAATACTTTTACTTCGCATTAAGGACACAGGAAGGACTTAGTCATGTCTCAATTCAAATTCTTCGCAATCGTAACGCTTGCAACACTGCTTAGCGGTTGCCCGGGCAACCCGTCAATCGATGACCCGGATCCGACGGATACGACCTATGGTGGCGATAGCGCCAATACCGGCGGCATGGGCGGCGATCCCTATGGTGAGGGTGAATACATACCCGATCCGTATGAGGGTCTGCAGATGATTATCTACTTCGAATTCGATTCGTCGGAGGTGCGCCCACAGGATCAGGACCTGGTTGCAAGGCACGCGTCGCAGCTCTCGGAAAACTCGCGCTATCAGGTGCGCCTTGAGGGCCACGCCGATGAGCGCGGATCCCGGGAATACAACATTGGTCTTGGCGAGCGTCGCTCGCAATCGATACGCCAGATGCTGATGATTCAGGGGGTTGGCGCAGCGCAAATCTCCACCGTCAGTTTTGGCGAAGAACGTCCGGCGTCAGATGGTAACACTGAGAATGATTATGCTCAGAACCGGCGCGTCGAGATTACGTACACGAACTAGTCGGGCGCAATGACCGTGAAATTTGCAAAAGTCGTTCTATTTGCGATCCCGGCACTGGTCGTCGGCGGCTGCGAGCTGACGCCCCCATCGGAAGACCCAGTGCTTATCAAACTAACCGAGTTGGAGCGCCGTCTGGAGAGCATTGAGCGTGTCATGCAAAACCGGAGCCTCGTCAATTTGACGCAGCAGGTCAGTGCGGCTGAGCGACGCGGCGATGAGATACAGGGCCGCGTGGAAACGCTGGAACACAGCTCCGAGAACACCGCGGAGCGGCAGCGGGAGCTCTACGCGGACCTCGACGCTCGTATTCAGGGCCTCGAAAGTGCAATGACGGCTCGAACCTCGGTCAATGTCATGGATGGCGGGACGCTGATACCGGGGCAGCTACCGGTCCCCGGTGGCTCGGATCGAGACAACTACCAGGCCGCCTTCGAGCTGCTCAAGGAGCAGCGTTACGAGCCTGCAGCGATGGCCTTTGAACAATTTCTTGTGGTTTTTCCGGACAGCGAGCTTGCGGACAATGCTCAATACTGGTTGGCTGAATCACATTACGTCACGCAGAAATTCACCAAGGCGCTCGGCGAGTTCCGAATCGTGGTAGAGAAATTTCCGCGGTCACGAAAGGTGCCGGATGCGTTGTTGAAGATGGGCTACTGCCGGTACGAACTCAAACGGTGGGACGCCGCACGTGGCTCGCTGGCTCGTGTGCAGTCCGATTATCCCGAAACAACGGCTGCGCGGCTCGCCGGGCAGAGGCTCAAGCGCATGGAAGAAGAAGGCGTCTAGGCTATCGACCGTAACAGCAGTCAACCGGCGCTTGTCATTTGATATTTATCGGGTATTATGCCGCCGGCGTTGGGGTGGCATCGCCGCTACCAAGTGTTCCGATGGGGCGTTAGCTCAGTGGTAGAGCATTCGGCTTTTAACCGACTGGTCGTAGGTTCAAATCCTACACGCCCCACCACACACAATGTGAACGTACAGGACCCCTGCACAAGTGGCGGATGAGCGTTGGAAAATCCATAAGTTTGGCGGTACCAGCCTCGCTGATGCTACGTGTTTTCATCGTGTCGCCGGCATATTGCTGAACTACAAAGACACGCGGATTGGCGTCGTCGTTTCGGCGATGAGCGGCATGACGGACGCTCTGATTAATCTGGTCAACTTAGCTGCCCAGGATGACGACCAATTCGGGCAAGGACTGCATGCTATCGGTGAACGCTATGCGGACACTGCCACGACGTTGCTCGGCGGTGATCACCTTGTCACATTGCTCGATGCCTGGGGGCAGGATAGCAATAACATCATTGACGTCCTCAAAGCGATCGCCCTCGTCAAATCTGCGCCACAACGAAGTCGCGACGTCGTTGCCGGCTATGGCGAAATCTGGTCAGCATGTTTAATGGCAGCGCTTCTTGAACAAGAGTCGCCGTCGCGCGGCGGTACGTGGATCGATGCTCGAAGTATCGTCACCGTGCGCCAGACCGAGTTGGGCCCGACCGTACTCTGGGACGCGTCGAAGGCGAAATTCGGCAAAGTCGTGGCAGCGGATTTCGCCGGGATTGCTGTGATCACGGGATTTATAGTGAGCGACGAAGACGGCCTGCAGACGACCCTGGGCCGCAACGGCAGTGACCATTCTGCCGCAATATTTGCGGCACTGAGCGGCGCATCCGAGCTCACCATCTGGACAGATGTCGATGGCGTGATGAGTGCCGATCCGAACCTGGTCCCCGAAGCACAGGTTATCGATCGCCTGACTTACAACGAGGCTATGGAACTCGCGTATTTCGGCGCACAGGTCATCCATCCGCAGACACTGGGCCCTGCGGTCGACAATGACATTCCCGTGATTATTCGTAATAGTCACAATCCGACACACCCTGGCAGTCGAATTGCAGCGGATGCCGCCGCTACCACAGACAATATCAAAGGCATTACCGCGGTAGGCGGCATGGCATTGGTCAATCTCGAAGGGGCCGGAATGATCGGTGTGCCGGGCACAGCCGACCGCCTGTTCGCGGCGCTAAAAAACGCCGGAGTCTCGGTAACCCTGATATCCCAGGCCAGTTCGGAGCACTCGATTTGTATTGGGGTTCCCCAGGACGTCGCCGAGCGTGCCCGAAAAGTGGTGACTGACGCGTTCGCCGATGAACTGCAAAGCGGCCAGATTCAGAGCGTTGACGTAACTGAGGCGCAGAGCATTGTCGCGGTGGTTGGCGACGGCATGGCCGGCACGCCCGGCATCGCGGCGCGATTCTTCGGCAGTCTGGGTCGCGCCGGGGTGAACATACGCGCTATCGCACAGGGGTCGTCGGAACGCAATATCTCCGCTGTCGTCGATTCGAAAGAAGCCGCCAAAGCACTACGCGCAGCGCATTCAGGTTTCTACCTGTCGGCCAAAACCATTTCCGTCGGCTTGCTTGGCCCCGGCAGGGTTGGCGGCGCTTTGTTGCGGCAAATCGATAAACAGGCCGAGCGTTTGCATACGACTTTCAACCTCGATTTGCGCGTACGAGCGATCGCCCGTTCAGAGACGATGCTTCTGGGCGACAGAAGTATCGACCTCAGCAGTTGGCATAGTGATTTCGCTGCAGCATCGGTTGCATGCGACCTCGAACAACTCGAGACGCATATCAATCCGGATCACTTGCCGCACGCCGTAATCATTGACTGTACCGCAAGCGAACATGTCGCCGATTGTTATCCGGGCTGGCTCGAACGAGGCATTCACATAGTGACGCCGAACAAGAAGGCGTTCAGCGGCTCGATCGAAAATCACGCCAGGCTTCGCGATGCGGCGCATGCAGGCAACTCCTATTTTTACTACGAGACAACTGTCGGTGCGGCGCTGCCGGTTATTTCGACGTTGCGGGATCTGATTCACACTGGCGACACGGTGCGATCGATACAAGGTATTTTGTCCGGCACGCTCGCGTATCTGTTTAATGTTTATGATGGCTCAATGCCGTTTTCCCAGATCGTTCGCGAGGCGCGAGATAGCGGTTATACGGAGCCCGATCCGCGCGACGACTTGTCGGGGATGGATGTCGCGCGCAAGCTGACGATCCTCGCGCGCGAACTCGGGCAGAGCATTGCGATCGGCGATTTTCCCGTGAGTAGCCTGGTGCCGGAGGCACTGCGTGAATGCAGCATTGATGAGTATTTGCAACGTTTGCCGGAGTTCGATGCGGAAATTCACACGCTGTATGAAAAAGCGCGGGCCGACAACAAGAAACTGCGTTACGTGGCGCGACTCGACGCGGACGGTCGTGCCGTCGTCGGATTGGAGGCCATGGGCGAATCTCATCCGTTTAGCAAGATCAACCTGACGGACAATATTGTGCAATTCGAAACCGATCGCTACTCGGAGAGTCCGTTGGTCATTCAGGGTCCCGGTGCGGGTCCGGAGATAACGGCGGGCGGTGTATTTGGTGATTTGTTACGGTTGGCGGAATGCCTCAGTCCGGGAGCCTGATGTGAGTGAATTTGTCGTTGCCTTTGCACCCGCATCAATCGGCAATGTTGGTGTGGGCTATGACATGCTGGGCCTTGCACTGGAGGGCGTTGGCGATCGCGTGCACGCGCGCAAAACGGATGATGACATCATATCCGTGCGCGAAGTCCGCGGGATCGACGGCGAAATTCATCCGCACCTTTCTACCGATGCGACGGACAACACCGCGTCGATCGCTGCGCAGGTGCTATGGGACGAGCACGGTGGCAGCGGTTCTGTTGAACTCAAAGTACATAAAGGCGTGCCGTTGCAATCGGGCATGGGAAGTTCGGCGGCGTCGGCTGTGGCCGCTGTCGTTGCAGTCAATGCCTTGCTGGATTCACCGCTTGAAACAGAGGCTTTGCTGCCTTACGCACTGGAAGGCGAAAAACACGCGAGTAACGGTCTGCATGCGGATAACGTGGCGCCAAGCTTGCTCGGTGGATTGATTCTTTGTCCGGAGGTCTTGTTGCCTGACGTCGTACGCCTGCCAACGCCGCAAGGCGTTAGTGCGGTGCTGTTGCACCCGGATCTGCAGGTCAATACGGCGCATGCCCGCGGCGGGCTGGCCAAGAGCTATTCGATGCAGTTGTGGCTTTCACAGCAGGGATTTCTGGCCGGTTTCATTGCGGGATGCGCGTCGAATGATACGGACCTGATTAGCAAGACCTTGCGTGACGTCATCATCGAGCCGCAGCGCTCGGCGTCGGTCGCCTGCTTTGACGCGGTTATGGATGCGGCGCGCGGCGCTGGGGCTCTCGGTTGCAGTCTTTCCGGCAGCGGTCCAAGCA
>CAZVLT010000054.1:0-3669 GCA_964628105.1 uncultured Woeseiaceae bacterium
CACTCGCCCGGTCGAAGTTAGAACGTCCGACTGGAAAAAATGGTCTTTGTTGTTTCTGTGGCTACCGACGGTCTTGCTGCTGGCCTACCTGGCCAGCCGGGCGTTCTATCCCGACTACATGGTCGCGCGCCGTGATTTTGACGGCGGAGAGCGTCTGCTGACCGAGGCCCGCATTTTGTGGCTATACCTGTCCAAAGCGGTTGTGGGCTTGCCAGGCAGACTTGGCATCTATCACGCTGATTTTGAAATAGCGCGGTCGCTGTGGTCGCCAACGACATTGCTGGCGTCAGTATCCTGGCTCGTGGCCACGATAACCGCGCTTGTGTGGCGTCGACGTTTTCCGCTGTTAGCCTTCGCCGTACTCTGGTACCTGGCGGGACACATCATTGAATCAAGTGTGGTGCCGCTCGAACTGTATTTCGAGCATCGCAATTATCTTCCGATCGCGGGACCGATAATCGCGGTCACAGCCTTCCTGCTATTGCACTCCGGGCGTTCGCGTAGAGTGGCGACGATTATTATTCCTGTTCTGTTGCTGGCGAACGCGTGGTTCCTTTACAGTTTCGCGTCAATATCCGGTGACCCTTCTCTGGGCTCCCGGTATTGGGCGATGCAACATCCACATTCGTCGCGTGCACTCACTAACCTGGTGACCTACCAGCTTGCCGAGGAGGGCGTCGACAGGGGAATTGGGAGCATGCAACACTTTGTGAGAGAACACCCGCAATACGCCTATATCCGAATTCAGGAATTAAATCTTCGCTGTCTCCTTTCGCCATCGGCGTCGTTAGCGAAGGAATTCGGCGAGATTCGAAAGCAATTGTCCGACGTAAATTTTTCCTATACAGCCGGCACGATGTTGTCGCAGCTGTTCACAACGACGACTACCGGGCAATGCGTTGATGTGCGCCCGGAATCGGTCATGCAACTTGCCGACGCGTTGCGCAATAACCCGCGTTACGAGAACGACCCCTTGTACAATCAATTTCATCACAAGTTGCTTGCTGGTATTAATCGCCACCTCGGCAATGCGGAGGCAACACGCGATCACCTGGACAAGGCCATTGCGCATCGAATATCAGCCGAGCTTGTTATGATGATGACTATGACGTTAGCAGAGGCCGACGAGTACGCGAAGGCGCGGCAGTTCCTCAACGATGCCGAAGACAAAACGCCGCGCAATCCTTTCTGGGCTACCAGCTGGCGGCAGAATATCGATGGCTTGCGTCATTACCTGGATGCTCTTGAAGAACGAAACCTGGAATAGAAACGATGTCTTTATCAATAGTTATTCCCGCAAAAAATGAGGCAGCATCGATCGGCCAAATCGTTACCCTGGCCGGCGAGCAATTTCCCGATGCGGAGCTTATTGTCGTTGACGACGGCTCGACAGATGCGACAGCCGACGAAGCCCGAACGGCGGGCGCTTATGTGGTCACGCACCCTGAAAGCCTCGGCAATGGCGCGGCCGTAAAGGCCGGGGCGCGGGTCGCGACGGGCGATATCATCGCGTTCATGGATGGCGATGGGCAACATGATCCACGTTTGATCGAACCATTGTTGCAACAACTCGATCAGGGATACGACATGGCGGTTGGCGCCAGGGGCACGGGCTCACAAGCCAGTATATTGCGCCTGTTTGCGAACGGACTATACAACGTCGTCGCATCACTACTGAGTGGTCGCAGGATTCTGGATCTAACGTCGGGCTTTCGTGTTGTCCGTGCGCCGCTGTTTAAACAATTTCTGTACTTATTACCAAACGGCTTTTCCTACCCGACCACGATTACAATGGCGTTCCTGCGCAGTGGGTACCCCGTAACATTTGTGCCCATCATCGCGGCTAATCGAGTTGGCAAGAGTCACATTCGTCCAATAAGGGATGGCATCCGGTTCCTGGTGATAATTTTCAAGGTCGCAACGTTGTATTCGCCGTTGAAAATTTTTGTGCCAATCAGCGGCTTGTTTTTCACGACGGGTCTGGGCTATTACGCCTACACGTATGCCACGATGGGCCGCTTTACCAATATGAGTCTGCTGGTATTCAGTGCTTCCGTGATAATTTTTCTCTTCGGTCTCCTGTCAGAGCAAATTACCGCACTTACGTTCAGCAGGTCCGGAGAAAATCACTAGCGATTGAAGTGATCTTCGAGAACCTGCGCGACGCAAGCTGTCAGTCGCTTGCCTGTTTCGATGTGCAGGAATTCGTTCGGCCCATGCGCATTGGATTTAGGCCCGAGAAGACCCGTGATCAAGAATTGGGCTTCGGGAAATCGTTCGCCGAGCATGCCCATGAAAGGAATGGTTCCGCCGGTGCCCATGTACATGGATGGCTTGCCGAAGAATGCGTTCGAAGCCTTATGCATCGAAGTCTCCAGCCAATCGGCAACTTCAGGCGCATTCCAGCCGGCCATCGTTGATTCAACCTCAAAGGAAACTATGGCGAGCGGCGGTGTGTCCGCTTCAAGCGCCGTTTTGACAGCATCAGCCGCTGCGTCGGCGCTGCAGGTGGGCGGCAGGCGAAACGAGAGTTTCAGTTTCGTGTATGGCAGTAATACATTGCCCGCGTCGATCATGGCGGGCATTCCTTCAGCGCCGGTTATCGCCAATGTTGGGCGCCAGGTATTGTTTAGCAATAGTTCGGTAGTCGATTCACTGGGCGAGGGGTTGTCAACAGCCCAGGGAAATTTTTCATACACCAGTTCCTGCAGTGTTTCCGCTGCGAGCCTGGCCTGCTCAAGACGTTGCGCCGGAATTTCCACGTGCAACGCTTCAGTCAGCAGTTGCCCGCTGGCTTCATCTTCAATGCGACTGATCAATTGACGCGCCATCCGGAAACTCGACGGTACTACGCCGCTTGCTGTGCCTGAATGAACGCCTTCAGTCAGCACGTCAGTGCGCAAAGTGCCGGTGAGGTTGCCGCGCAGCGATGTCGTACACCACAACTGATCATAGTTACCACACTCTGCGTCGAGGCAGACGACCAGGTCGGGAGCGCCAATGCGGTCTTCGAGCAGATCAATGTAATGTGGAAGATCGAAGCTGCCGCTTTCTTCGCAGCCCTCGATAAGTACGACGCAGTGCGCGTGCAGTATGCCCTGTTCCTGTAGTACACGGATAGCGGTTAAGGAGCCGAACGTAGCATAGCCATCGTCGGCGCCGCCGCGCCCGTACAGCTTGCCGTCCTTGATAACCGGTGTCCACGGGTCCAGGTCTTCGTCCCAGCCGCTGAACTCAGGTTGCTTATCGTAGTGGCCGTACAGAAGTACGACGTCATCGGAATCGCCAGGAATATCAATAAACAGTACGGGCGTGCGACCTTCAATACGCACCACCTCGATCTGCATATCCTTGATGGGCTGTTTTTTGCACCAGGCCTCCAGCATGGCAACCGCGGTGTCCATATAACCGTGTTGTTCCCATTCCGGATCAAAAATCGGAGACTTATTGGGCACCTTTATGTACTCCGAGATTTCCGGAATGATCGATGAATCCCACAGTTTGCCAACGAATTCGGTCGCTTTTTTCGTATCCATAATGATCTTCAGTTCCCGGCAAGTGATCGGATCAAGGTGCGCGTCATGCGTTCCGTCGTGATGAATCCCCAGTTGTAATCATCGTGATAAAGCGCCAACGGATTAGCGGCGACGATCTCGTCTTCGCTCATAC
>CAZVLT010000054.1:3769-12358 GCA_964628105.1 uncultured Woeseiaceae bacterium
TATGGCCGCATCGCCGTCGGTGTGCGCATTTTCGATATGAAACACAAATACCTCGTGGCCGTTGAGGTGAAACGTCACTTCATCGGAGAACGTCAGCACGGGAAGCGCGCCAGGCCCGGTGTTTAATTGCGGATCCGGAATCATGCGTTTGCGAATATTGTCGTGCGCAACGATGATTGCGCCCAAACCGGCGACCAGTTCATTGCCGCCTACATGGTCGCCGTGGACATGTGTGTTGATGACGAAATCAATGGGGCGTCCTGCGAGTTTCGTGACGGCTTCGATCAGCGCCGGTGCGGTCGGCGTCATGGCGTCGTCGATAAGGACCACATAATCATCGCCGACCAGCAATTCGACATTGCCGCCGCCAAATCCGTCCTCGCCGTCGAGCATGAATATACCGGGCGAAACTTCTATGGACTTGAACGATGTCGCAAACTGTTGTGCCAGCACCGGGCTGGCACAGCCAATCGCAAGCAGGGCGTAGAAAATCGTTCGCATCGACTGTCTCCGATGTAGGGCGGGACAGCGATTGTACCCTCGAATTGATCGTTATTGGCGTCCCGGGAACGAGAACTGTGCTTTCTCGCGCACGCCACCGGATGGCCAGCGTTGCGTGATCGTTTTGCGGCGTGTGTAGAAGCGCACGCTGTCCGGGCCATAGGCAAACAAATCGCCAAACAAAGACCGCTTCCAGCCACCGAAACTGTGATATGAAACAGGAACTGGCAGTGGCACGTTGATGCCGACCATGCCGACCTTGATGTTGTCGGCGAAGTAGCGTGCCGCTTCGCCATCACGCGTGAAGATGCAGGTACCGTTCCCGTACTCATGCTCGTCGATCAGTTGCATCGCCTGTTCTTCAGACTCGGCGCGAACGACGCACAGCACCGGACCGAAAATTTCTTCCTGGTAAATACGCATGTCCGACGTGACGTTGTCGAACAGGCACGGTCCGAGGAAAAACCCTTCCTCGTGGCCTGCAACAACAAGTCCGCGGCCGTCGGCGACAAGGTCCGCGCCTTCTTCCACGCCCAGGTCTACGTAACCCCGAACTTTTTCGAAATGCACTTTGGTGACCAACGGCCCCATCTGGTTCGAAGTATCCGTCCCGGTACCGACCTTTAGTTCCGCAATCTGTTCCTGCAGTTTACTGACCACGGCATTCGCAATATCGTCACCAACGCATACCGCGACTGAAATCGCCATGCAGCGCTCGCCACAGGAACCGAAGGCCGCGCCCATGAGCGCGTTAACCGCATTATCGACGTCAGCGTCAGGCATTACGACCGCGTGATTTTTGGCACCGCCGAGTGCTTGAACGCGTTTGCCGTTCTTGGTCCCCGTGTTGTAAATGTACTCCGCAACAGGCGTGGATCCGACAAAACTTATTGCCTGGACACGTTTGTCGTTGAGCAACGCATCGACGGCTTCCTTGTCGCCGTTGACCAGGTTGAATACACCGTCAGGCAGGCCCGCTTCCTGCAGAAGTCGTGCGGCAATCATCGGCGCCGATGGGTCTTTTTCAGATGGCTTCAATACGAAGGTGTTGCCGCAGGCGATTGCCATCGGGTACATCCACATTGGTACCATCGCCGGGAAATTGAACGGCGTGATGCCCGCAACAACACCCAAAGGCTGAAACTCCGACCAACTATCGATCGCCGGTCCGACATTGCGTGAATGCTCACCTTTGAGGAGTTCGGGAATTCCGCACGCATAGTCAACGATTTCAACGCCGCGGCCGAACTCGCCCAATGCATCGTCCAGCACCTTGCCATGCTCGTCAGTAATGGCTGCGGCAATTTCTTCTGCGTGATCCTCGAGCAATTGCTTGAAGCGGAACATGACGCGAGCACGTTTTGCCGGCGGCGTATCGCGCCACGCCGGAAATGCGGCTTGCGCAGCGGCGATCGCATCCTCTACGGTTTTCTGCGAGGCCATTGCGACGTGCCGGCTTACCTGGCCCGTGGCCGGGTTGGTGACAGGCGCGGGGCGGTTGTCGTCAGCGACGACTTCACCATTGATAAAATGGCCGACGATGTTGGCGGTATCAACTTGTTCTGCGGGTCTGGCACTCATGATGACTCCGGGTCTTGTCTGATATTACTCTATCGAGTCGAGTACGCGACGAATTGCCTCGAAGGATTGCTGCATCTCGTCAGGGTCTGAATTCAGGAACGGTGAAAATTGTAGTGTATCCATGCCGTTACGGATCACGAGATTTTCATCCCAGAAACATTTTTTATGTGCCTCGCCGCCGCGCGCGCCGGGTGAACCGTCGCGCGGCGCCATTTCGATTGCCCCCATCAGGCCGAAGTTGCGTACGTCGATGACGCGTTTGTGATCGGCAAACGAATGCAGCAGGTCCTCGAAGTGCTGCTCAAGGGCGGCCGCCTGTTCGAACGTACCCTCTTCGTCGTAAACGTCCATAGTCGCGAGTCCGGCGGCGGCGGCAACCGGGTGTCCGGAATACGTGTAGCCATGAAACAGCTCGATCATGCTCTCAGGTCCCTGCATGAAGGCGTCGTAGACGGAGTCGCGAACCAATACGCCACCCATGGGAATAACGCCGTTCGTCAGACCCTTGGCAATCGTAATAATGTCCGGCATCACTCCCAATCGCTGTGCGCCGAATGGCTTTGCCAGGCGTCCGAACGCGGTGATGACTTCATCGAATATCAGGAGAATGCCGTGCGCGTCGCAAATCTCGCGCAAACGTTCCAGGTAGCCGACAGGCGGCGGCAAGACGCCGGTGGAACCCGCAACCGGTTCCACGATCACCGCGGCGATGTTGCTGCCATCGTGCAAAGCGCACAGGCGCTCGAGATCTTCCGCCAGGGCGGCGCCGTGTTTTGGCAAACCGCGGCTGAACGCATTTTGGGTGATGTCATGCGTGTGGCGAATGTGATCCACCCCTGGAATCAGGTTCGCGCTGAACGCTTTTCGATTGGGCACAATGCCGCCAACGGACATGCCGCCAAAATTGACGCCGTGATAGCCACGCTCTCGGCCGATGAGGCGCGTACGGTTACCTTCGCCGCGCGCACGGTGAAAGCCAAGCGCAATCTTCAACGCAGTATCAACCGCCTCGGAGCCGGAATTGGTGAAGAAACAGTGCGAGATCCCCTGCGGCGCCATTTCGACAACCCGCTCAGCCAGTGCAAGTGCCTTGTCATTGGTGACCTGGAACGTCATGCAATAGTCGAGCTCGGCAACCTGGCTTTGCACGGCCGCAACGATCTTCGGGTGGCAGTGCCCCAGTCCGCTGGTCCACAGGCCGGAGAATGTGTCGTAGAGCTTGCTGCCGTCGCTGGCCGTGTAATGGTGGCCGGACGCGCCCGTAATTATCCTGGGTTTTTTTTTGAAATCGCGGTTGGCAGTAAAAGGCATCCAGTAGGCGTCAAGATTGTCGGTTGCGGCGCTCATGCATGATTCTCCGAGAGGGATTGCGGCGAGGTCAGTGAGTGTACGCCTGCAAAGCATTGTTAAACAATCAGTTACATGGGATTCTATAAGCTGTTGATTTTATTGTCTCACTGGTCAAGAATGTTTACTAAAGTTAACACTTTCAATGAGGAAAGCCTGTGGACAAGGAAATCGGCCGGCGCTTGAAGAATATTCGCCTGCGGCTGAGCCTGTCGCAGCGTCAGCTGGGACGCCAATCAGGGGTTGCGAATGCGACCATTTCCCTGATTGAGGCGGGCAAGCTCAACCCAACAGTCAGTATGTTAAAAAAAGTTCTGGACGGTTTTCCGATCAGTCTCAGCGAGTTCTTCGGCGATGAATTCGAGGTTCGCGAGCGGATATTTTTCCGTGCCGAGGATTTGACCGAAATTGCTGACGGCGGCGTCTCATTCCGGCAAGTCGGAGCCAATCTGAGCAACCACGCGATTCAGTTTATCCAGGAGTGCTACCAACCCGGATCCGGTACCGGCAAGCATGCGATAACGCACGAGGGCGAGGAGTGCGGCATCATATTGAGCGGCAGGCTGGAGGTGACCGTCGGCGAAAAATCGATAGTGCTCAAGAAAGGCGACGCCTACTACTTCAAAAGCAGCCAGCCGCATCGGTTTCACAATCCGGGCAACGAACCCTGTGAACTGATTACAGCGTGCACGCCACCAACGTTTTAGGCTAAAGTTACGCCCCCTCCAGTTTGCTAAGACATCAGGACATCAATGAGCCAGTTCGGTACAGAATTCTGCGACCACATCGCCATCGCGCGCTTTGAAGACAACGTCTGGAAAGCGCCGGAAATTGCGCCCCTGGCGCCGCTGCCCATGCACCCGGCATCACATGTATTTCATTACGCCAGCACCTGTTTCGAAGGTTTCAAGGCATACCGGTGGGACGACGGCAAAGCTCGCATCTATCGCTTGCACGATCACGTAGCGCGGATGCAAAGAAGTGCTGCGTCGCTTCGCTTACCTATCCCCGAAGCAGATTTGTTAGCCGGGATGGTGACAGACATCGTCTCAAAGCAGATCGAGGACATACCGGCGCCGCCAGGTTCCCTGTACTTGCGGCCTACACTGATTGGGACATTGCCGAATATCGGTGCCGCCGCGTCAGCTTCGTCCGAAGCGACGTTGTTCATTCTCGCGTCGCCCGTCGGCGACTATTTTTCCGCTGCCGGCGAGACGCTTAAATTGCTGGTCGAAGATCAACGGGCGCGGTCGACCGAACAACTAGGGAGCACGAAGACGGGTGGCAACTATGCGGCCGCCCTTGGACCAATATTGGATGCCAGGGAAAAATACGGTGCCGACCAGGTGCTGTTCTGTCCAAATGGCGATGTTCAGGAAACCGGTGCGGCGAACTTCCTGTTGATCAGTGATGACGAAATTATCACTAAACCCCTCGACAGTTCGATCCTGCACGGCATGACGCGCGATTCAATACTAACTCTCGCCGCTAAACTTGGTTACTCGGTGAATGAGCGCAACTTCACGGTTAACGAGTTGCTCGAATTTGTGAAGAGTCACGAGGCCGCATTGTCGGGAACGGCGGTGTGCCTGTCGCCCGTTGGTTCGTTGGTATACCGAGGCGATGTAATCACCGTGTGTGACGGTGGTCCCGGGCCGAACACCGAGAAGCTGCGTAACGCATTGCAGGATATTCAGTATGGGCTGGCAACTGATACTCACGGCTGGTTGACCGAGGTCGAGTAGCCTTCACGGAGACTGTGGAGGACGTACAGAGAAACTGTAAACAGCAGCATCGCGACAGCCTGGTGCGTCGCGCCGAGGAAAACCGGAACAGCGAGCAATAACGTCGTAACACCAAGTAACACCTGCAACGCGGCTGTATGCAAGAGTGCATTCACCGCTGGACGGGTCCGCAGCGGCAGTTCGGCGTTTCGCGCTTTCACCCAGAACAGGACAATAGCGATCAGCGTTGTGATCGCGAGCAGCCTGTGGTCGAGCTGCGCCGTCGTCGCATTGTCGAAGAAATTGCGCCAGAAAGGTTCCAGCGCCATGGTGCCAGGCGGAATCCAGTAGTCGCCCATCATCGGAAAGGTGTTATAGATCTTGCCGGCCTTCAGGCCGGCGACAAATCCGCCCGAAATAATCGTGGCGGATATCAGTATTGTCAGCGCAAGGGATTTTCTGAACCATGGATGCCGCGCATTCCGTGTGGCGGGATACAACTGCGACATCGCAACCCAGAACATGTATGCGTAAATCAGGAACGCAGCGACAAGATGGGCGGTAAGGCGGTACTGACTGACATGAGGCACATCGACGAGACCGCTTTTGACCATGTACCAGCCGAGTACGCCCTGCATCCCGCCAAGAACGAACATCAAAAGGTATTTCGGCCATTCAGTGCGCCGAATGTATCCTCTCACCAGGAAATAAATGAACGGAAGCAAAAACACTATCCCGATGATTCTTCCCAGCAGTCTGTGCAGGTATTCGAGCCAAAAAATATTCCGGAACGCACTGATATCCATTTGCGAATTCAGTTTCTGAAACTCGGGCGACTGCTGGTACATCTCGAACACGCGCTGCCACTCACCATCCGACAGTGGCGGCAACCAACCCAGCAGCGGTCGCCAGTCGACCATGGACAGACCAGAGCCGGTCAATCGTGTAACGCCGCCTAACACCACCATCGCAAAGACGAGACCACAGCAAGTCAGCAGCCAAAATGCAATAGCTTTGTTGTGGGCAGTGACGTCGTTATGCATTCAAGAACGCCTGTTGCGGCTTGTGGACGGCTGGCACTATGCAGGTCAAGAGCCGCGCTCGTCAATGCGTGATAACCTCCTGCGATGAAAATTTCTGATTGCAACAACATCATGGATTTTCGCGGCATCGCCCGACGCAAGCTGCCGGCGCCGGTATTCCATTACCTGGACGGTGGGGCCGACGACGAATGGTCATTGCGGCGCAATACGGACGCATTCGATGACTATGAGTTGCTGCCCTCGCAATTGTCCAATGTTAGCAATCTAAGCCTGAAGTCCACCCTGTTCGGGCAGCCGGTCGACTGGCCGGTCATGATCGCCCCAACCGGTGCATCGAAAATGTTTCACCGCGATGGTGAGCAAGGCGTTGTTCGCGCGGCCGAAAAATTTGGCATGATTTACAGCTTGTCGACTATCGGTACGACGACAATCGAAGACGTCGCCGCGACCGGCAATGGTCCAAAGATGTTTCAGGTTTATGTTTTCCGGGACCGAGGCCTGACCAGCGACTTTGTCGAGCGTTGTAAAAACGCCGGTTTTAACGCCCTGTGCCTGACCGTGGATACGCCTGTTGCGGGCAATCGAGAGCGCGATCACGTCCATGGCATCGCATCCGGAAGACTCAAACTGCGAAGTGTGCTCAGCGTGCTGCGTCATCCGGGCTGGCTCTACCGGGCTGTGATTCGCAATGACCTGGACCTGGTAAATATCACGGCGAGCCAGAATCCGCCGGACTTTGGCGAGATGAGTGTCAAGGATTTCATCGACAGCCAGTTTGATCGCTCGCTGACGTGGAACGATGTGGAGTGGCTCGCGGCCCAGTGGAGTGGGCCGCTCGTTGTCAAGGGTGTACAAACCGTTGCGGATTGCAGGAATGCGGCGAATTCCGGTGCGACGGCCGTCATGCTGTCGAACCACGGCGGCCGTCAACTCGAATCGACGCCCGCGCCGGTGGATTGCATCGCGGCTGTCGCCGATGCGTTACACGACCGACTGGAAATCATCTGTGACGGCGGTGTACGGCGTGGTACACACGTGGTCAAGGCCCTCGCGCTGGGGGCTAACGCCTGCAGCATAGGCCGTGGTTATCTCTATCCACTGGCAGCCGGAGGTCAGGCGGGCGTCGAGCGAGGGCTGGGACTGTTGCGTGACGAGTTCGAACGAACCATGGCGTTGTTGGGCTGTGACGCTGTCGAAAAAATTGATTCGAGATTTGTTCGCAAACGATCTTGAGTGCATAACAACTGCTTCGAATTGCGCAACATGGGGCTAATTCAGAACTGGAATCACGGAATTTCCGTCTGAACGAACTTGGGAGACTCTGCGTCGCCCCCTATAAACACAGTCCAAATCCTGACAGGAGCGCCAACTTTTTGGGCTGTGCCCCGGATTTACTAGGAATTGGGCAGTATTTACGAGTACCATTTCGGCTGCTGTGACCATTGAGGGTGCAGCGTTACAATCGTGCTTGGGCGGAGAAATTGTTAAGAGGTAGTTATGTCAGGCGAAAGAGTTGAAGGAACCGTCAAGTGGTTCAACGATGACAAGGGATTTGGCTTCATCGAGCGTGAGGGAGGCCAGGATGTATTCGTACATCACACGGCGATCCAGATGGAAGGCTTCAAAACCCTCAAGGAAGGACAGAAAGTCACCATGGAAGTGACACAAGGTCAGAAAGGACCGCAGGCGGAAAACGTAATCGCCGAGTAGGTCTTACTGACTCTTTTCAGCGTAACGATAACCGACTTCAGGTTGGCGAACCGGCGCAGGTCCGGTTCGACTCGTTGTCGTGCAAGCGCGCGTCCAGCGCGAAACCTGCCGCGTCAAATGGTATGTAACTGAGACCATGAAACTCCGAATCAGAGACAATTCCGTTCGCCTGCGATTGACACGTGACGAAGTTGATGCTGTCCAGGAGACGGGCGTCATAAGGTCGCAAACGGGATTCCCCGGAGGGCGTGAGTTTCGCTACTGTGTCGAGAGCAGCCCTGCGAGCGTGAATCCCGCCGCGTTTTTTTCTGACAATGAAATTACCATCCGCCTGCCTGAGACAATGGTCCTGGCCTGGGCCACGACCGATCAGGTCTCGATGCAGGGGGAACAAGTGCTCGACAATGGTTCGAAGCTGCAGATCCTGGTGGAAAAAGACTTTGCATGTCTTGCGCCTCGCGATGGCGAGGACGAGTCTGACATGTTTGCCCATCCGGATGTCGACGGTTCACAGTGCTGATGCCGGCAGGGCGATACAGTCATTTCGAAGCAAGGACGATCACGTTTCTGGAACAACTCGCGGCGAATAACAACCGTGAATGGTTCAAGGAAAACAAGGCGCGCTATGAAGAGGATGTACTCGATGTTGCGCTGCGCTTCATCCAGTCGATGCAGGACCCGCT
>CAZVLT010000055.1:0-11889 GCA_964628105.1 uncultured Woeseiaceae bacterium
TCATCGTTACCTCGACGTACAGTTCAAGCTACCCGAAGACTTGCGACCGAATGAACCGGCCTTCCGGCAGCAGGCAAGCAAGGTACTTGGACGCGGCAAGATCGATTGTGCGTTGAATTTTCGCCGCGCCTTCGACCAGCAGTCCGAGATGCAGATCGACTCAGATCTTGTTGCATTGCTCGGCGCACGACTCGCGGAACTCAGCACGAAATTACCCAACGCCGCGGCCGTGAACCCGGTCGAGATATTGCGTTGGCCTGGTGTCGTACAACAGTCGGAAATCGACGCAGAGCCTTTGTTCAATGCGGCCACGCAATTGTTGTCGACCACATTGGATTCCATCGCGGCGATGCGTGCCAGCGAGGGACAGCGCATCGGCCAAATGGTCGAGTCGCGTTGCGCGGATATCGACGCAATTATCGGCGCCGTTCGCAAGCGGATGCCGGACGTTCTCGAGGCATCACGCGCGAAACAAAAAGAGCGCCTCGAAAAACTTGACGTCGAAGCCGACGCGGCGAGACTCGAAGTCGAATTGGCCTTGATCTCGCAAAAACTTGATGTCGACGAAGAACTCGATCGACTAGAAAGTCATCTTGTCGAGATTCTCAATGCCCTGCAGGACAAGAAACCCGTTGGGCGGCGCCTGGATTTCCTGATGCAGGAACTCAATCGCGAGGCGAACACGCTCGGCGCGAAGTCAGCCGATGCCGAGACGACGAAAGCCGCTGTCGATCTTAAGGTCCTGATCGAACAAATGCGCGAGCAGATTCAGAACATCGAGTAGGGTGTGATGAGCGAACACAATGCACGATTATTTGTTATCGCGGCGCCGTCGGGTGCGGGCAAAACAACCCTCGTGCGAGCGCTGGTAAGCGCCAATCCGGAGCTACGTTTTTCAATATCGTATACCACGCGTGAAAAGCGCAGCAACGAAGTTCACGGCGTCGATTATCGATTCGTCAATGTCGAACAATTTCACAAGCTTCGCGAGCAAGGCGAGCTGCTCGAATACGCCGAGGTCTTCGACAACTTTTATGCGACGAGCCGCAGCCAGGTCGAACAACATCTTGAGGAAGGTCACAGCGTCATCCTGGAAATTGATTGGCAAGGTGCGCAGCAGGTTCGCGAATCGGTGCCCGAGTGCGTAACCATTTTTGTGTTACCGCCATCCCTCGAAGAACTGGAAAAGCGTCTGCGCGACCGCGGCACGGATATGGCAGAGGTAATAGACAGACGGTTGCGTGATGCCGTGGGTGACATGTCGCACTGGGATGAGTTTCAACACATCATCATTAATGATGGTCTCGATCGGGCCGTTGCCGAACTGGACGACGTAATTTCAGGTCAGGGGCAAAACAGCGCACGAGCAAACGAGGAACTGAGAGACCGCATCGACCGGATCGTCGGCCAACCGTCCAACGGCTGATTTTTCCTTATAACGTTTAGCTATATAGGTTGGCATACGCCCCTGAGGCTCGCGTAGACTCTTGCGCCTTTCCTCAGCAACGAGGCCGCCTGCAACGCCCAAGGACACCGAATCATGGCCAGGATTACGGTCGAGGATTGCCTCGACAATATCGAAAATATATTCGAAATGGTGCTCGTCGCCGCGAAACGCGCTCGGCGTGTTGCACACGGTGCTGACCCTATGGTCGAACTGGAGAATGACAAGCCGACCGTAATTGCGTTGCGAGAAATCGCTGCCGGCCTCGTTACTCCCGCGATTCTGGACGAGATCGAGCAACCTGTGGTCGACGAGCTGATGCAACCCGAGTCCCTTGAGGACATTTTGCCTGTTCGCGGCATCTCCATAGGCGATTAGCCACGCCCGGCGGCGACATGTTCCCCGATCCGCGGGTATGATCGGGGCATGGACTACGCAGCAACAATACTGTCAAAACTTCCCGGCGCGTCGAAGCGCGATCACGGGGTGCGGCGGCTTGTGGAGACGCTCGAGTCCTACCTTCCCGAAGAACAGCTTGCTCAGATAATCGATGCCTACGAGTTCGGTGCTGTCGCCCATAAGGGGCAGACGCGCAAGACCGGCGAGGCCTACATCACACATCCGGTCGCCGTTGCCCAGGAACTCGCTGAGATGCATCTCGATTCCCAGGCCATCACGGCAGCGATACTTCACGACGTTGTAGAAGACACGCCCGCCTCGCTTGCCGATATCACCGAGAAGTTCGGCAGCGAGGTTGCGCTGCTCGTAGATGGCGTCAGTAAGCTCGACCAGATCCAGTTTCGCAGTCGCGCGGAGGCGCAGGCGGAAAGCTTCCGCAAGATGATGCTGGCAATGATCGAGGACATTCGCGTGATCCTCGTAAAGCTTGCCGATCGTCTGCACAACATGCAGACATTGGGCGCGATGCCAGGCGACAAGAAAAGACGTATTGCGCGAGAAACCCTCGATATCTATGCGCCCATTGCGAACCGCCTGGGTATCAACAGGCTAAAGGTGCAGCTGGAGGATCTCGGCTTCAAACATCTGCATCCGTTTCGCTATCGCGTGCTGGAAAACACGCTGAAGAAGAGCAAGGGTAGCCAGCGCCAGATTGTGAAGCGCATTTCCGAGGAGTTCGGCAAAGCGATGGCCGACGAAGGCATCGAAGGCGAAATTATCGGCCGCGAAAAACACCTTTATAGTATTTACAAGAAAATGGCCGAAAAGAAGCGCCTGCTGTCTGACATCGTGGATGTCTACGGTTTTCGTATCATCGTTGACGACGTAAACACCTGCTACAAGACACTTGGCCTGGTGCATGGACTCTACAAGCCCATGCCCGGACGCTTTAAGGATTATGTGGCGATTCCGCGTATCAATGGTTACCAGTCTCTGCACACAACGTTGTTCGGCCCCAAAGGCTTGCCTTTGGAAGTTCAGATTCGGACACATCAAATGGACCGTGTTGCCGAAGCCGGCGTGGCTTCGCACTGGATATACAAAGCCGATGAAAAGTCCGACGCAACGCCGCAGCGTCGCGCGCGCGAGTGGCTCGCAAACCTCGCTGAGCTGCAGCAGTCGGGCACGTCCGAAGAATTTCTTGAGAGCGTCAAGGTTGACCTGTTTCCGGACAAGATTTACGTATTCACGCCCAAGGGCGATATCATGCCTTTGCCGAAGGGCGCGACTACAGTGGATTTCGCCTACGCCGTTCACACCGACATCGGGAACCGTTGTGTCGCTGCCAAGATCAATCGCGGACTTGTGCCGCTGCGCACCGAGCTGCAGAACAGCCAGACGGTCGAGGTCATCACAACCCGCGGCGCGAAACCCAATCCGAACTGGTTAACCTTTGTCCGCACCGCGAAAGCGCGAACCGCTATTCGCCAACACATGAAAAACCTGCTCTCCACCGAGTCGGCCGATCTCGGTAAACGACTGCTGGACCGTACGCTGAAAGATCTCGGCTCATCGCTGCGAAAAATCGGAAAAGTGCGCATGAAAGCGGCCCTTGAGGAGTTGGGCCTCAGCGACAACAACGAACTGTTCGAGCAAGTCGGCCTTGGTCAGCGACTGGCGCCGCTGACTGCACGATTCCTTGCCGGACTGAATCAAGACGGCGAAAGTGAACCGGACACGGCGAGCCTGGTTATCGCCGGCACCGAGGGCATGGTTGTAAGTTATGGCAAGTGCTGCACCCCAATACCGGGCGATGACGTAATGGGCTATCTGTCGGCTGGCCGCGGCGTCGTCATCCATAGAAATTGTTGTGGAAACCTGAGTAATTTTCGCAAGCAGCCGGAGAAGTGGATTTCGGTTACGTGGGAAAAGGAGATCGAACGGGAGTTCTCGTGTCAGATCCACACAGACACACTCAACAAGCCCGGCGTTCTTGCAGAGGTGGCGGCCACTATTGCCGACTGCAGTTCGAACATCGAGCAAGTTGAGGTCCTCGGCCGTCACGAGGATTGCTCTGTGTTGTCGTTTCTCATACAGGTTAAAGACCGCGACCACCTTGCAAAAATAATGAACAATGTGCGAAACATGAGCAATGTCATTCGGGTGTCGCGCGAGTGCGCGTGAGTTATCGGTAACAACCGGGAAACAGGCAATGGCTAAGAAGGCGATACATACTGACGCTGCGCCCGCCGCGATAGGAACTTATTCGCAGGCTGTGCGGAGCGGCAATCTCGTATTTCTTTCCGGGCAGATTCCCCTGCTTCCGGAGACCATGGAAGTTGTTGACGGCGATTTCGAAGCGCGCGCGCGACAGGTATTCAAGAACTTGCAGGCCGTTGCAGAGAGCGCCGGTGGCAGTCTGAATGACATCGTCAAAGTCACTATTTTCTTAACGGACCTCAGCAACTTCGCGACAGTGAATGCCGTAATGGAAAGTTTTTTTGAGCAACCGTTCCCCGCGCGCGCCGCGGTGGGTGTTGCCTCATTGCCCAAAGGCGTCGATGTCGAGGCAGACGCGATCCTTGCAATCTGATTCACCACTTACGGTACTCAATGGCGTTGGTCCGGCGCTCGCAAAAAGACTCGAAAAGCTGGATCTGTTTCGAGTAGAGGATGTGCTGTTCCTGCTGCCCCTGCGCTACGAGGACAGAACGCAGCTTGTAAAAATAGGCGCGCTGGTTGCAGGGAATCGCTGCCTCGTCTCTGGCGAAGTGCTGCTCTCCGAGACAGTCTATCGCGGCCGTCGCAACCTGCTGGTCCGGATCAGTGATGGCAGTGGTCAACTAACACTGCGATTTTTTCATTTCTCACGTCAACAAAAGGCACAATTCCAGGCGGGCATTCGCGTCACCTGTTTTGGCGAGGCTCGCCGCGGCTCTGGCGGACTTGAAATGATCCACCCTGAATATCGTGTGCTCCGCGACGCTCAGAACGCGGTGGTGAGCGATTCGCTAACGGCTATTTATCCAGCGACTGAGGGCGTGCAACAGGGCCGGCTACGAAATCTGACGGACCAGGCATTGCGCCTGATGCAAGAGGTGCCGCCCGCGGAACTCCTGCCTGTCGACATAACAAAAAAGCTCGGCATGCCAACACTCGCCGAGGCTATTGTCTATCTGCACCGCCCACCGCCCGAAGCCAACATCCAGCAGATGCTGGACGGCATACACCCTTGCCAGCAGCGCCTCGCATTCGAGGAATTGCTGGCCCACTACCTGAGTCTGCGCAACTTACGGGCGCTTGCCGAAACTGAGGACGCGATTGCGCTCACTGACGGCGGCGAGGACGTCGACAAGTTCGTCGCTGACCTGCCGTTCGAACTTACCGGCGCGCAGAGGCGCGTTATCGACGAAATTCTCTCCGACCTCGCGCAACCACATCCGATGATGCGTTTGATCCAGGGCGACGTCGGCTCCGGCAAGACGGTTGTGGCCGCGATTGCCTGTATCCGGGCGGCCGCCTGTGGCGTGCAGACCGCCATCATGGCGCCGACGGAAATACTCGCGGAACAACATTGGCGAAATTTCTCGGACTGGTTTCGGCCGCTTGGAATTGAGCCTGCGTGGCTAAGCGGCAGCCAACGTGCGGTGGCGCGCAGAGAAACGCTGGCAGCAATCGCGGCGGGGAGCGCACAAATAATCGTCGGTACGCACGCTCTTTTTCAGGAGGGGGTTGCGTTCAAGCGGCTGGCGCTCGTCGTTATCGACGAGCAGCACCGCTTCGGCGTACACCAGCGCATGGCGCTGCGTGACAAGGGCGTTTCGGCGGACGGACATCCGCATCAGCTCGTAATGACCGCGACGCCGATACCGAGAACGCTCGCGATGGCCGCATACGCCGACCTCGATACCTCCGTGATCGATGAGCTCCCGCCAGGGCGGCAACCAGTTGCGACGATCGCAGTGCCCGAAACGCGCCGTGATGAAATCGTTGCCCGGGTTCAATCGGCGTGCGAAGCAGGGCACCAGGCCTATTGGGTCTGCCCGTTAATCGAGGAATCAGAAGTACTCGATTACCAGGCAGCCGAGGCCAGTTACCGAATGCTCACAGAGGCACTGCCGGACATTCGTATCGGCCTGGTACATGGTCGCATGCGTCCGGCCGAGAAAGAGCGCGGTATGAAGGCGTTTAAAGAAGGCCTGATTCAACTGCTTGTAGCCACAACCGTTATTGAAGTCGGCGTCGACGTGCCCGGAGCCAGCCTGATGATCATAGAGAACGCGGAACGGATGGGCTTGTCGCAACTGCATCAGTTGCGCGGCCGTGTAGGCCGAGGGTCTGCGCAAAGTCATTGCGTGTTGCTCTATAAGCCGCCACTTGGCCACGTCGCCAAAGAACGGCTGGCTGTTCTGCGCGATACCAATGATGGTTTTGTTGTCGCGCAGCGTGACCTCGAACTCCGGGGCCCGGGGGAGTTGCTCGGTACGAAGCAGACTGGATTGCCGGACTACCGTATCGCAAATCTCGTTCGCGACGCCGAACTGATGCCGCAGGTGCAGGTAGCCGCAGAGTCGATACGCAAAAAGTCGCAAGGTCTAGCGGCGGCAATCATCCGCCGCTGGCTGGGTGACGCCGGACGATATGGGAAAGTGTAAACTCAAGCCATGAAGAAACTGCTCGTAGACAGCTTTGCACCTGAGGTCGCCAGCCAACTGCGAAATTACGGCAAGCTAATGCGAGTCGACAAGCCGATCGGCATCTGGCTGTTGCTGTGGCCGACGCTCTGGGGTCTGTGGCTGGCCGGTAAGGGCAATCCTGACCAGGGGTTGTTCGTTATTTTCGTACTCGGCGTGATTGTTATGCGTTCGGCGGGCTGCGTATTGAACGACTATGTCGATCGCAAAATCGATCCCTATATTGAGCGCACGAGAACGCGGCCCATCGCGTCGGGCGCGGTTTCGCCGCTGGAGGCACTGACTTTGTTTGCCGCGTTGAGCCTCATCGCCGTCGGTCTGGCCACAATGCTCAATCGGCCGGCACAAGTCCTTGCCATAGTCGCCGCGAGTCTTACCGTGGCGTATCCGTTCGTTAAACGCTACGTCTCGATTCCGCAGTTTGTACTCGGCGCAGCCTTCGGCTGGGCAGTGCCAATGGCGTTCGCCGCACAGACCGGCACGACACCCGCACTCGCCTGGCTCGTTTTCGGCACGGCAATGATCTGGGCCGTTATTTACGACACCTTTTACGCGATGGTCGACCGCGAAGACGATCTGAAGGTTGGCGTCAAGTCGACCGCGATTCTATTTGGCGACGTCGATCTGTTTGTCATTGCCGGCTTGCAGCTGCTGATGCTGGTTGCTTTGCTGCTGATCGGCTTTCGCGCCGAACTCGGCGCCTGGTATTACCTGTCAGTTGCAGCGGCAGGCATCCTGATGGCATGGCATTTGTGGCTGGCGCGCGATCGTCAGCCTGCAGGATGCTTTTCGGCTTTCCTCAAGAATCACCACATTGGCCTGGTCGTGTTCCTGGGCATCGTGTTGCATTACACATTCAATCCGACCGGCGGCGCCTGATTCGCGTCGCACGAGCTACGGCAAGCACGCTTACTCTCTCGACATCATGTTGCAGCAGGAGCTGCGCGAGTTGCGTCGTCGTTGCGCCTGTCGTGATCACGTCATCAACTATCAACACGTGTTTGTACGAAATGTTCCCTCGGCAAGCGAATGCGTGACGCAGGTTTCGCGAGCGCTCACTTGCGGAGAGACCCGACTGGAATGGCGTTGCGTGTCGCCGGTATACGCCGCGTACCAGCGGTAAGCCCAGATGCCTGGCGACCGGCTTGCCGATCTCCATTGCTTGATTAAAGCCACGACGAGCCTTGCGCCGCCAATGCAGCGGGACGGGAAGTAGCGCATCGATATCGCCGGGAAGTTGCGTGCAGGCAGAGCAGAGAATTTCCGCGAGAGGCGGCGCATAGAATAACTTGCGATTGAACTTGAGCGCCTTGATCGCGACGTCGATCGGAAAGTCATAACTCAATGGTACCTGGGCATACTCGAACGGTGCAGCGAGTAACGGCAGATTCGACTCAATCCATGGCAAATCGCCCAGGCAGCCGACACAAATGCTTTTCTCATCATCCTGGCTTGGCGTGCCGCAGAAAACGCAGTTTCGTGGCAAGACAAACTCGCTCAGGCCATGCAGTTTACGCAGCAAAAACACGCGATAATCATGACGAGGTACGCGCGCAAAGACCCGTCTCGAATTGGGGCATTAGCTTGTGAAAGCGTGATAACGTTTGCCGATGTTGGATTCTAGACATGTTCGCCGCCGCTTCGACCGCGCGGCAGCAAGCTTCGACGATGCTGATTTCGTGCATGCCGTAACGCGCGAAGGACTGTTGTCGAGGCTACAGCCGCTCGTCGTCGAAGCTAACACCATCATTGATCTTGGGTCGGCGACCAGTAGCGCGAACAAGATGCTGCAGAAGAGGTTCGGCCGCGTGCATATTATTTCTGTCGATTTCGCACACAGCATGCTGCTACGTGGTCGCAAAAAGCGTTCCTGGCTCTCGAAATCCTCCTTCGTTCAGGCTGGTGCGACCGCCCTGCCATTCGGCGCACAGAGTATCGATGTGATTTTCGCGAACCTGCTGTTGCCGTGGGTCGAGGACCCGGCCCTTATGTTTACCGAGGTTGCACGCGTGTTGAGAAAGGGCGGCGTTTTCGCCTTCGCGACGCTGGGCCCTGACAGCCTGCTCGAAATTCGTCGCGCCTGGAGCCGGGTTGACGATAACGCCCACGTAAACCACTTCATGGACATGCACGACCTCGGGGATGGTCTGATGCATGCCGGGCTTACCGACCCGGTCCTTGATGTGGACAGGCTATCGGTGAGCTATGACAGTACTGAGAAACTGTTTGCCGACCTGACAGCCGTGGGCGGGCGCAATGCATTGCGACAACGCAACCGTTCGCTCGTTGGCAAACACCATTTCCGGCAAATGACTGATGAATTGCAAGGGCCGGGCACCAACGGCAGGATTACCCTCAACCTGGAGCTCATTTTCGGCCATTGCTGGGGCACGGGACGCAAAATGGACACGGCTGATTACCGCATTGACGCCGATAAGATTCCGCTCAGAAAGGCATGAACGATAAAACCAAAGTACCGATGCCCTCCTGGTTACTCCTGGTCATTGGCGCATTCCTGGTGCTTCAGTTTGCCGGCCTTGGCGCCTGGCAAATCAGCCGTGGTCTTGAAAAACGCGCTACTCAGCACGCCTACGAGCACGAAGGCGGGTTTTCAGCCTGGCAGGATGGCATGGACGTTCGGCCACACCAGCGGCTTGTAGCCACGGGCGGCTACGCCGCCGAACATCAGTTCATTCTCGAGAAGATCATTATTAACAACCGTTACGGCTACTACGTCATAACGCCTCTCATTGTTGGTGACGATGCGCCCGTACTCCTTATCAATCGCGGCTGGATCCAGAACACCGGTCCTGGTACTGATTTCATCAACCTCGACCTGCCTGACGAAGAACGAACGGTTCGCGGTTACGTCGGCTCACTGCCGCGCCCCGCCTACGATAAGGGCAAGCCCATCCACCCGTCATTTGAAGAGATGTCCGCCACGCTGGGCCGCGAGGTGCAGCCTTTCGTATTGCTAATGGATCAACAGGAACAACACGGCTTCCTGCGTCACTGGGTTTCGAATGAATTCGGGCCGGGTAAACACTTCGGCTACGCCCTGCAATGGTTTGCGATGGCCGCAATCCTGTCCGCGCTGCTCATCTGGAACTACCGGAAAAAACATCTTCTTGCACGTTGATACGACGCCCGATAAAGTGCGTCCTCCCTATGAACACTAGAGTAGAAACAATCGCCAGCTGGCGTGACTATTACGAGCTGACCAAGCCTCGTGTCGTCATCCTGATCGTGTTCACGGCGGTCGTCGGCATGTTCTTGTCTGTACCTAGCTGGCCCGGAGTCATGCCGGTCGTTTTTGGCACATTGGGTATCGGCATAGCGGCGTCTTCCGCCGCCGTTTTTAATCACGTATTGGACGCCCGCATCGATATACTGATGATGCGAACGCGCGGCCGCCCGTTGCCACAAGGAAGGCTTACCGAGAAATCTGCATTAGCGTTCGCATCCGGACTCGGCATGATTTCGATGATCATCCTGTGGTTCCTGGTCAATCCGCTGACAGCAGTGTTGACGTTTTTCTCTTTGATCGGTTATGCCGTTGTCTACACCGCGTGGCTGAAGCGAGCCACACCGCAAAACATCGTTATTGGCGGAGCCGCCGGCGCCGCGCCACCCATTCTTGGCTGGACAGCGGTCACCAATGAAGTCACCAGCGGCGCGTTACTGTTATTCCTGATCGTGTTTGTCTGGACGCCGCCGCATTTCTGGGCACTGGCAATCGCGAGAAAAGAAGAATACGCGAAAGTCGATATTCCAATGTTGCCCGTCACGCACGGTGAGGCCTATACGCGGCTCAATATTCTTCTGTATTCGATTCTATTATTTCTCGTCACGCTCATGCCGTACCTGATCGGCATGAGCGGCCTTATCTACCTGGCTGCGGCCATCATCCTTGGTACGTACTTCCTGTACTACGCGATTTGCATGTACCGCGATCACGATGATGTGGAATTGCCGATGGCGATGTTCAAGTACTCGATCAATTACTTGGGACTTCTGTTCGCGGCGCTGCTGATCGATCACTACTTGTTATTCCGGATCAGTTTCTGATTCGCTGCGAGAACTCAAGAGTTTATACTCGCTGAGCTGCGTGGAGCTGCTGGCCTGTAGGTAATTCAATTTCTCAAAACATCATTTTCGAAAAACTCGTGCGACCGCACCTCGAGCGGTTGTATCGGCTCGCGTGGCGGCTAACGGGCCGCAAGGCTGAAGCTGAGGACCTGTTCCAGGAACTCCTTATCAGGGCATACGGCAAACTCGACAAGCTCGTGAATATCGATGAGCCCGGGTCGTGGCTGGCCCGGGTGATGTACAACCTGTTTATCGACGAACGGCGGCGCTTCGCGCGGCGGCGCCTGCACACGGTGGAAGAAGGCGAGCTGTCCGGCGACGGGCTGGCCGGGCTACCTGGCGCTGAAGATCCCGTTCACGACGTGCAGCGCCTAGAGCGTCTTGAGCGGCTCGACGCCGCATTATCGCAACTCAGCGACGAGCATCGTGCAATCGTGCTTCTGCACGACACCGAGGGCTATAAACTCTCTGAAATTCATGAACTTATGAGCATTCCGGTCGGCACAGTCAAATCCCGTTTACATCGCGCACGCGCAAGATTGCGGGAAATACTTGGGGAAGACGGAACCTTTTTCTCATAGGCGTCGTGTAAGGGATCATGCAGGACGAAATCATGCAAAACGAAGCTACAGACAAACAGGATCAGGACGATCTTGAAATCAGGGCACTGCTAAAGGACTACCCGATGCCAGAACCAACCGCAGGCTATTTTGACCAGGCGCTTGCACGTGCAACCCACGAGGGCTCACGGCGACAACGTAACCGCTGGGTGATGACCGGGTTTGGTTCCGCCATCGCTGCGGGACTCGCGCTCTGGCTGATTGGCGGCTTTTTCCTGACTGCGCCGAATCTGCCTGACGCTGAAGCGACGCAAGCAACGATTCCCGGTATTACGATGACGCTCGCTGAACCACGCACGGTAAATTTCGTTTTCGCATCCGCCGAGGTGTTGGATGACGCAACGCTGACGGTCATGCTACCCGAAGGAATCGAGCTTTTCGGCTTTCCTGGGCAGCGCGAAATCGCCTGGCAGACCGATCTCCAGGCAGGCAAGAACCTGTTGCCTCTCAAGTTAATTGCCCTGTCGCCCATTGGCGGCGAGGTGCTCGCAGTACTCGAACACAACGACCGTGGCCGGACCTTCAGGCTGCGGGTGGACGTCAGCTAAGGAAGCAAGACGGTTTATTAAGGAGTAGGACGATGAAACATTTGAATTTATTTATGGCAATTCTGGCTTTGACCTGCATTGCATTTTTTCCTGCC
>CAZVLT010000056.1:0-11779 GCA_964628105.1 uncultured Woeseiaceae bacterium
GGGCCAACTCGTCAATGGCATGCTTCGTCGAGTAAACCGTGTGAACGCGACCACCCCAGATATCGTCCAACTCGCGCAAGCGGGGGAGCGAGCGGTCGACGATCGTTACTTCTGCGCCAAGACCGATGGCCATGTCAGCGGCATTCATGCCGGATACGCCGCCACCGATCACCAGTACTTTGGCCGGCTTTACACCGGGAACTCCACCGAGCAATTTACCGCTGCCGCCGTTCGCTTTCTGTAGCGCAAAGGCGCCGGCCTGGATAGACAAGCGGCCGGCAACTTCGGACATCGGTGTCAGCAACGGCAGCGAGCCATCTGGCGCCGTTACTGTTTCGTAGGCAATCGCGGTTGCGCCTGACTTCACCAGCGCCTCGGCCTGCGCGGCGTCGGCCGCAAGATGCAAGTATGTGAACAGCACCTGGCCCGGACGTAGCATCGCGCATTCATTCAATTGCGGCTCCTTCACCTTGACGATCATTTCCGCCGCAGCAAACACCTCTTCAGCTGTGGCGACCACAGTAGCGCCAGCCGCTTCGTATTCCGCATCGGTGACACCAATACCCTCACCGGCGTTTGTTTCAACAATGACGTCATGGCCGTCGCTGACAAGCTCATGAACACCCGCCGGCGTCATACCGACGCGAAATTCCAGGGTTTTTATTTCTTTGGGTACTCCGATCTTCATGGTCTCTCTCCAAACCGCAATCCGGCAATCCATAGACGCACGATACCCGTGGCGAAGCGGCATTCGCTTGCGAATACAGTGACAAAACACGTCAAATGTGGCATTTTCCGTCTATTCACCCACCTTTTGAGCAAGATTCTGCTATGTCATTAGACCGTTACGACAAATTGATCCTTGAGGCCCTGCAAAACGACGGCCGCATCAGCAACGTGCAGCTTGCCCAGCACGTAAGTCTTTCCGAGTCTGCCTGCCTCAGGCGGGTTCGGGCGCTGGAAGAATCGGGCATGATAGATCGCTATGCGGCGCTCGTAAGCCAGCGCGAGGTCGGGCTGCCCGGCAATGTATTCGTACACATTGGTCTGCACCGTGAAGAAGAAAGCGAGCTGGCCGCATTCGAGGAAGCGGTACGAAACATTCCCGAAGTCATGGAGTGTTATCTTATGACCGGGGAATTCGATTACCTGTTGCGGGTCGTGGTGTCGGACATGGCTGACTTCGAGCGCCTGCACAGGGATGCCCTGACACGACTTCCGGGGGTTGCGCGCGTTAATTCCAGCGTGTCCATCCGGACCGTACAAAAGAAAACCGAGCTGCCGTTGAACTAAAGCATGTTATCCGCTGACTCTGCACCTGCCGCCGTTTTGGCCGATCGCTTTCGCGAGGTACGCGAGCGGACGCTCTCGCTCATAGCCGACCTGCACCCCGAAGATACCGTGGTGCAAACGATGCCGGATGTCAGTCCAACAAAGTGGCACCTCGCGCACGTAACCTGGTTTTTTGAGAGCTTCGTGCTGGAGCCATTCGCGCATGATTATTCGCGCTTCGACGAAGACTACGATTTCCTGTTTAACTCGTACTACTACACCGCAGGGCAGATGCATGCGCGGTCCGAGCGCGGCTTGCTATCGCGGCCGACGCTGGCGCAAATACTGGACTACCGCTCGCACGTCGACAACGCCTTGCAGAAACTGTTGCAGTCGCAGTCATTCGATGACGACGCTCTGCCGGTTATCACGCTTGGAATCAATCACGAGCAACAACACCAGGAGTTGCTACTGACTGATATCAAGCATGTGTTTTCCTGCAACCCGACAAAGCCTGCAGCCAGTCGATCGTTGCGGGCGGCCCCTGCGGCAACGGTCAACACGCATAGGTTCCTTGATGGTGAAAGTGGTATTCACTCGGTCGGGGCCACCGGTGGCGGATTTTGTTTCGACAACGAGACACCAAACCACGACGCGCTGCTGCACGAACATCAGATCGGCGACCGGTTGATTACCAATGGCGAGTTTCGTGATTTTGTTCGTGATGACGGTTACCAAGAATCGGAACTTTGGCTGTCCGATGGCTGGGCTATCGTCAATGAGCGCGGCTGGCAGCAGCCCTTGTATTGGGACGCAGCACTTGAACGGGAGTTTACGCTGGGCGGCATGCAGGCCATCAATGACAACGCGCCGGTATGCCATGTCAGCTACTACGAAGCTGACGCATTCGCACGCTGGGCGGGTGCACGACTACCAACCGAGTTCGAGTGGGAGCTTGCTGCCAACAAGCATTCCGTCGCTGGCAACCTCCTGGAGTCCGGATATTGGCATCCGGTCGCGTCGAACACCGCGCAGTACCTGGGGGACGTATGGGAATGGACGTCCTCGCCTTACGGTCCGTACCCCGGCTTCAAACCGTTGGCCGGTACGCTTGGCGAATATAACGGCAAGTTCATGTGCAACCAGATGACCGTCCGCGGTGGCTCCTGTGTTACCGCTGCCGAGCATATTCGCACCAGCTACCGCAGCTTCTTTTACCCGGATGCGCGCTGGCAGTTTCTCGGCATCAGGCTTGCCAGGGACGGTCATGGCCGTTGACCGCGCAGAAATTAGCCAGATTGTCGACGGCCTTTCAGGTCGGCAGAAAAAAATTTCGCCGAAGTATTTTTACGACGAACGCGGCTCACAATTGTTTGACGAAATCACGCGGCTACCTGAGTACTACCTGACCGGTACTGAGCTCGGCATCATGCGCGATAACATTGAAGAAATTGCCGAGCTCGTCGGCAGACAGGCAAGCCTCATTGAGTTTGGCAGCGGTTCGAGTGTGAAAACCCGGGTGTTGCTTGAACATCTTTCCGAGCTTGCAGCCTATGTTCCGGTCGATATTTCAGACGAATACCTGCATGCATCGGCGGCCCAGATTCGTGACGAATTTCCGCACATCGACGTATTGCCCGTCGTCGCCGACTTCACGCAACAGTTCCAGTTGCCGAGCCCTGTGGTTATGCCTGTACGGAACATTGTGTACTTCCCGGGTTCGACAATCGGCAATTTCGAGCACGATGCCGCAACGGAATTGTTGCGCGTGATGCATCACGAGGCAGGGGAAAACGGCGCATTGCTGATCGGCGTCGACCTGCAAAAGGACCCGACGCTCATCGAACGCGCCTACAACGACTCGGCTGGCATTACGGCCAAATTCAATCTCAACATGTTGCAGCACCTGAATCGTGACTACGGCGCCAATTTCGACCTGGATGAATTTGTGCACAGCGCAAATTACGACCGTGACAATGGCCGTGTTGTGATCGAACTGGTCAGCCAGACGCAGCAGACGTTTGAGATTGGCGATACCGAGTTCGAACTCGCTGACGGCGAAGCCATCCTCACGGAGTATTCACATAAGTACACGCTCGATGGATTTGCCGAGATGGCCGCGGCAGCCGGCTTTTGTGTGGCAAAGGTCTGGACAGATCCGGAGCGCTTGTTCAGCGTACAATACTGTATTCGACTTACGACTCCGGCGGCACAAATTCCTTAGGCGCGGCCGATCCTTCGCCGAAAAGAAATTTCTCCATTTCCGTCTCAAGGTATTTTCGCGCTTCCGGCTCGATCGGCGTCAGTCGATATTCATTGATCAGCATGGTTTGGTGGTCCAGCCAGCGCCGCCATGCCTGTTTCGATACATTGTCATAGATTCGCTGTCCGAGTTCGCCCGGATACGGTGAGTAGTCGAGGCCTTCGGCTTCCTCGCCAAGCAAGATGCATTTAACTGTGCGCGACATGTTCACTCTTCTTTGGTTGCTGCAGTTTAAGTTGCTCCAGAAGTTTTTGCACCGGAGCCGCAATGCCGCCCGGTGGCAGGTCCGCAAGATCGTGCCACGTTTTTGTGTCGCATTCGGCTACTGTACTCGCGCGAACGCGGACGCGCACGACTACGGGATGAATATCCAGATCGTAATGGCTGAAACTATGTCGAAACACCTGCCACGACTCGGTATTCCCGGCCGGCGAATCGAGAACATCGTCACACCAGTCGTCCAGTGACCGATCACCCAGTTCAGGCAGGCTCCAAAGTCCACCCCAGATGCCCGCCTCCGGTCGGCGCTCCAGGTACACCTGGCCACCGTTGCTCGCCAGCACCATCGTCGTTTGCCGCAATGGTTTTGCCTTCTTTGGCTTGCGCCCAGGATAATCAGCAACCGTACCTGCGAGTAGAGCCTGGCAGTCGCCACTCACCGGGCAACTGACGCACAACGGCTTGCTGCGTGTACAAAGTGTTGCACCCAGATCCATGATTGCCTGTGTGTATGCGGCGACATTCGAATTCGGCGTATTGCCTTCGGCGATCTGCCACAGTTTCTTCGCGACTGTGGTGTTGCCGGACCATCCGGTGATTGCTTCGTGGCGCGCCAATACTCGTTTTGCGTTGCCGTCGAGAATCGCATGCCGTTGCCCGAACGCAAGCGACAATATCGCGCCGGCGGTGGAACGACCGATGCCCGGAAGTTTCACCACGTTATTGAACTCGTCAGGAAACACGCCACTGTGCTCATCGCGAACAAGGCGCGCGGCCCGGTGCAGATTGCGAGCTCTTGCGTAGTAACCGAGTCCTGACCAACGTTGCAACACGTCATCAAGGTTTGCATTAGCCAGCGCAGTTACGTCGGGGAATTTGCCAATAAATTTCTGATAATAGGGAACAACTGTCTGTACCTGCGTCTGCTGCAGCATGATCTCCGAGATCCATACGCCGTACGCACCGACGTCGCTTTGCCACGGCAGATCCTTGCGGCCGTGTGACTCGTACCACTCGAGCAGTCGCGAGGCGAAACTACGAATTGTCGATTTATTCATGGCCAGATTGCTGCGCGATCGCCTCGATCCTGTGTATCGCGCGCCCACCATCTCTTTTCAATTTGCGCTTGATCAGGAAAGGACCGATGGCCGGTGGAATCCAGAACTTGGGTTTCATTCGCAAATCGTAAGTGACGATGGTACCGCCGCCGTCCGCAACGAATACCCAGCTCTCGTTGCTCATATGAAAATCGCTGGTCTCGGGGTTGGCGAAAGCGCGCAAGATTTCGTTGGGCACAGCCTCAACATAACCCTGGCGCTCGAAAGACTTGCAGAAAAACAAAACACAACCACGGTTGCGAATGTAAAATTGTGGTCTTCCCTGATCGTCGGCCTCCATGTCGTACGCCTCGATGATCGAACTCGAAAAGTCGCTGGAGAGATCCCATCGTCTGAAGACGCCGTATACCTCGTCGATCGTCGCGTCGAACCAGACCGAGGAGACCATCGTATAAACACCATCGTCATGGTCAACTTCGACGCTGCGTAATTCGGCGCTCTGCCCGCTGGCCGAAAACAGCAACCACACAAGAATGACGGCACGGAATTGGCTCATCTCTTGAACAAGTCCTTCAGTTTATCCTTGAGCTTGTCTTTTATTTCGTCCTCAACCCGTTTTCGCAACAGTTTCTCGAGATCGGGTTTGACGCTTGGCGATGCAAGCGACCCGGAGATTTTGAGTGGAATTTCCGCCTGCGTGAATTCATTGAGTTCCTCATCCGTCGCGTCCTGCAGGAACTCGGGGCGATCAAGCACGCGCGCAACAAGGCTGTAATTGACAGTCGCTGCCGCCAGGTCGATCTGTCCACGACCCGTCAACTGCATGAACGGCAGCTCGGCGAAAAAATCGTCGTTTCGCATTACTCCATTTTTCACAACACCCGTTGCGGAAACGGTGCTGAATTGTGTTCGCGGTGGCAACACCGCGGGCGGTGCCTCCGTACCTTTTATGCGCGCTCGCGCACGGCGCAACTCGTACCAGATATCAATGCCTTCGAATGTCCCGTTCAGCAATTCGAATGACATATCGCCGGACAGGTTGCGTTGCAATTGCACCGTGTCGTTACCGCGGGCCTGTAGTTTGAACGCACCGTTTATGGTTCCGGTGATGTTTTCCTGATCGAACATCGCTTTTGCGAGCCCAGCCATATCGACGTTCTCAATTTTCTCGTTTAGCGAGACGGCGGGCGTCGCCGCAGCCACATCGACTCTTACATCACCGCTGTAATGTCCACCATAAAAGTCGGCGGTTATCGGGTGCAGTCGCATGCGCCCGGCGGCACTACTCAATCCCAGCTCAACGTTTTCGAACGCCAGTCCGGCGAATATCGCTTTAGTAACTCTAAGCTTGCCATTGGCGTGCAGCGATTTTACGAGGTCAACTGGAATTTCGACCAGGCCGGACTCGCCCGCGGAGGCGCTTGACGATTCGGCGGTCGGCTCCATGTATCGGTCCAGTTCAATCGTGTCGGCGACGAGGTCAAAACCATAAGATCCGGTGGAGTCGAGTGGCACCGACAATGCACCGCTGAACGCCGTACCATCCATCTTGATTTGCAAGTCCGTGAGCTCAATCGACACTGGCGTATACGCTGCGTGCGCATCAATTGTCACGCTGCTGAGCGCCGTCGGGTCTGCCGTTTCCGGCGGCTCAACGCCGAATACTCGCATCAGGCTTCTCGGCGAAAAGGTGTTGATACTGATCGTTGCACTTGGTTCAACATCACCCGCGTAGGAAAACGGTTCGACATCCGCACTGATGTCAACACCGAACGTCGTCAATTCCAGTGGCTGCAGGGAAATGACCTGGTTCGTAGTCTGTATCTCGATGCCGCCGGTGCGGATTTTGAATGCCGAAGGTATGTCGGCAACGCCGTCGAGAATGCCCTCGATAGACAAGCCATCGATGCTGAGCACGTCCGTACCGCTAATGCCGCCGAGGCTCAAACTCGCTTTACTTAAGACGTAAGTATCGCCTGACGCGGCATCCCGATAACGAATAGTGGCGTTGTTTAGCTCAAGCCCTGCAATGTCGATCGGGGCCGGGTCCTGCGGCTCGCCTTCTGCGCTCGCCTGCTCGCCCTCGGTCGCAAGGTCTTCCCAGTTGCCTGTCCCTCGGACGTCTACCTGCAAATTCAGGGTTAGAGACTCAATTTCGGCCGTGCCCACCACGATTTCCCGACGCAGTAAGAGCGGCATCAACTGCACGCGTAAACGTGCTCGCTCGAACCTCGCCATCGGCTCACCACCAAACCCAGGGGCGTTACCAATACTCGTACTACCTACTTCAATCGCGATCTGCGGAAACAGATCCAGCGAAATATCGCCATCGATAATCAGCTCTCGACCGGTCGAATCCCTGACGGCCGTTGCAATGTCCTCGCGGAAATCATTGGGCTCAAAAAAGACAAGAATCGCGACCGCCGAAAGGGCGAATAACGCAATGAGACCGGCAAAAAGCCAGGCAAGAATTTTGATCAATCGACCCATCAACGGCCTCCTGTTCGCAGACGATCAAGGGTATCAAAATCCAGCACAAAAAAGCCGGGCTGCATGAGCAGCCCGGCCACTGATTCGAGACGATTAGAGCTGGACCTACTTCTTGCAGATACTCACATCACCGTTCATTGTCGAGATCTCTACTCGACCGTCACCGCTTCCCTCGGTAAAAACCAGTTCCACGCTATTCAGGTACTTGCTTGTTTTCACCGCCTTGGGGCCGAAGCAATTACGAATCTGGCCATTGAATGTATCGACTTCGAACTTTGCCGACACATCGCCAGAAAACTCGACGTCGATGTCGCCGTTAACTGTCTCCATTCCGAGCTTGCCGCCGTCTCGCAGGCCAGCCCTAAAAACGATGTCACCGCTGACTGTGCCAGCCTCGACGCGCGTGAATAATCCTTCATCGACAATAACATCGCCACTCACAGACTCAGCACTAATCTCGCCTGCGACGTGAAACAGCGTGACGTCGCCAGAAACAGTGCTTGCTTCAATTTCGCCATCGGCGTTGTCGCCAACTATTTCCACGTCACCGCTGACCGACTGTGCCTCCATGTCAGCGCCTGTTGATTCGGTCGCCACATCACCGCTAACCGTATGCAGATCCTGATCGCCGGTTACATCCCTGACATCAATGTCCGCACTAACGGTTCCCACATCGATCGAGCTGTTTTGCGGCACTTTGATATGCAAATCACTTTCGATGCCGCGGCTGCTTCTCCTCGGAACCTTTACCTTGATCGTAATCTCGTTCCCATCGCGCTCGAAGATGAGTTTTTCAACATTGCGCCCCAGGGATCCTGTCACCTCAACCTGGTTCCGTGACCATCCTTTGACGGTAATCTCCCCCGATATGTTCGAAATATTGACATGGCCGTCCGCAGCGGCGTCCAGCCTCTTGTCCACCTCTTCGGCCATTACCGGCGGCGCAAGCAAACAAGTCAGGAAAAATAGTGTAATTCTCTTCATAGTCCTTCTCACATTTAGTCAGCAGCCAGCATGCCGCCGCTAGATATCGTTTCTCATCATTATGTTTCTGGTAAGGCCACTCACCCGGCGCAGTAGCGCGAGCTCTTCGCGATATGCCCTGATAAGTTGTTCCTGCAAAAGAACATTGTCGGGTTCTTGTTCCAATGCATTGTTCATCTCAAAGATTGAGTCGTGGATCAGTCGCAAATTGATCTCTACGTCTGCACGCGACTCTGGCGACAGTCGCGCCAGTTCAAACTCCAGATCCGCCGCAAGCGCGTTGCGTGCATCTTGAAACCCCGGGCCCAGGTTGTAGCGATTGCCAAATGAGGTCTGTTCGAAAATCATGTCCGTCGAAGCGACTACTACTGGCGCTGGTGTCGGTCCTTTGACGGTCACGTACGTCACCGCCGACGACGCACCTATCAGTAATACAACGGCTGCAGCCTGCGCAAACATCGGTGTCCTCCCGTCAAGCGGGAGCCAGGAGCGTCGTGGCGCCGGGTTTTCTATCGCCTCGGCAATTCCCGGCCAGAGGTCATGTTCCGGACTGATATCCGTCGCCAGCTTACTCGCGGCCGCGCTCAATCTATCCTCGTCTTCGTGGGTCATATTTTCTTCGGTCATGCCTCGTATCCTTGTTGCTTCAATTGCTGCGCCAGGAGTCGCCTCGCGCGGTGCAATTGTGCCTTGCTCGTTCCTGCTGCAATCCCCAACATTTCGGCAGTTTCGTCATGGCTGTACCCGTAGACCGCGTGCAAGACAAAAATATGTTTTGCTCCTTCCGGAAGCCTGTCAACAGCCTCCGACAAATCCCTGAGCTCGCCGCTATCTCCGGTGGCGATGGGTGCCAGCGTATTTTCCGCGACGGCCAGGATGCGCTCTTGCTCGCGCTTCGACTTACGAATTCGTCCCAGTACGGCGTTCACGGCGATTCGGTGTAACCAGGTTGAGAACGCGCTGTCTCCCCGAAACTTGTCCAACTTGTTCCACGCCTGGATAAATGCCTCCTGCGCACAGTCTTCAGCCTCGGCGACATTACTCGTCATTCGCAGACAGAGGCCGTAGACCTTGTCAATGTGCAGGCGATACAGCGCCTCAAATGCTCGCGCGTCCGCGCGCTGCGCCTGCCTGATCCAGGCGGCCTCATCTGATAAAGCATCGGTGCTTGCGATGACCATATTGCGACTATAGTCGCTCGATTCCGCACTCAAAAGGGCTGCCAAGTGCCAATTCTCCCTATCTAGTGACATTTGGATGCCCAGCCGCGTGAAATGGTTTGAATTTGGACCGTTTTGGAGCGCAAAAAGTGGCGTAAGCGCCTGTCCTTCCTTATGATTCCGTTTCATGGCATTAACTCAAGCGCATCTGGTCGCCGATCTCTGATGTCCGGCCACTCCATCCTCTATCTCGGTCGCGGCGAATTTGCCACCGACTATCTCAGTGAACTGGAAACGCTGCCCTGCTGCACCTACCTGACGCGGTCATCAATTCTGGAGCTGCCAGAAGATGCGTCCTATATCGTCGATGTGGTCTTGCTCGAGGCCGGGCCGATGATCGCCCAGGCTGGTCGGTCACTCGCCGCATTGATACGCTCACTCGACCCGTATCCCGTTATCGCGCTGACGCGAAAAGAACATGAGCATCGTGGCATTGCGGCAGTACGTGCGGGCGCGCAAGGCTACATTTGCATCGATGACGTTACCGTCGAGAGCCAGGACGCGGCATTCAACTACGCGGTGCAGCGCAGTCGCTTGCAACGGCGCCTGTCGAGCACCGACGTTACGGTGTTGTCGATACTGACGAGCATCAATGACGGCGTCATTATTGTCGACAACGACGGACACGTCCTCGATATCAACCCCGCTGCACGCTCTATTCTTGGGCTCCGGCCGCGGCTCCGGCCCGACCCAACCTGGGAACAGACGTTTTGCTGTGTTGACGAGAATGGGAACAATTACCGTAACTCGGCGGACCTGCCGCTCGTACGTGCACGCAGTGGAGAGAAATTCTCCAACCAGGTCGCGGTCTACCGCACGCCCGAGCAACCCGACGTGTCGCTGAGCATCAACGGCCAGGGCTTGTTCGATGGAAAAGGAGAATTAATCGGTGGCGTTATTACATTCCGTGACGTCACCGAAGCCAGGAAGAGAACGACGGAACTTGAGAAACGGGCGCAGTTCGATGAACTAACGGGGCTTGCGAACCGCAGCCTGTTCACCGAACAACTTGCTCGCGCGATAGGACGCAGCCAACGCAAGTCAGCACCGCTTGCCGCATTATTTATTGACCTTGATCGATTCAAATCGGTAAACGACACTCTTGGCCATGATATCGGTGATGCCCTGCTGCGCGATGTGGCCAAGCGGCTGACCGACAATTTACGCATCGGCGACTTCACCGGCCGTTGGGGTGGCGACGAGTTTGTCGTCTGCCTCGAGGACTTCGGCGAAGCCGGCAATGCCGCAGCCGCCGCACAAAAACTGCTGCTGGTGCTGTCCGAGAAATATGAAATCGGCAACAGCGAAGTTTATGCGACGCCAAGCATCGGCATTGCGATGTACCCGGATTCCGGCGAAACCGCCGCGCACCTGATCAAAGCTGCCGATGTCGCGATGTATGAAGCGAAGAAGCGCGGCGGCGGTCGCTTTCAGTATTTCTCTCAATCTTTGAACGTCAAACTTGCGCAACGCGAGGAGCTCGAGGTTGGTTTGCGACATGCGTTAGTGCGCGACGAGTTCATCCTGCACTACCAGCCGCGCATTGATATCTCTTCCGGCCGGCTTATTGGACTTGAAGCACTGTTGCGCTGGCAGCATCCGCGATTCGGCCTGTTGCCACCCGCGCGATTCCTGCCAATCCTTGAAAGCAGCGGCCTCATTCATTCCGCCGGCGAATGGGTGATCGCAACGGCCTGTCGCCAGCTCGCCGGGTGGCAGCGACGCTTTGAGCTGCCCGATTTGTCGATCGCGATCAACCTGTCACCGCAACAGTTGATGCACAAGCGGCTTGTCGAGGCAATCTCCAAGTCGCTGGCCGACACTGCCCTGGACCCTGGCTGCATCGAACTGGAGATAGGTGATGGTGATATCGTGCGCAAGCGCAGCGTCGAGCTCGAAATACTTCGGCAACTTCGCAAGCTAGGCGTTCGCTTGTCGCTGGATCACTTCGGCACGCGCGATGTTTCTTTCGAGTCGATCGACAATGGCTTCATCGACAGCTTTATTATCGATCAGACGTTGATTGCCGATGTCGAGGAAAACGATAGTCACCAACGAATCGTTCGAGCTGCCATTGCCATGGCACAAGGCCTGGACATTGAGGTCGCGGCCGAGGGTGTCGAGACAATGACGCAACTGGAGTTTTTGAAAAGCTGCCACTGTGATCTCGCACAGGGCTTTTTGATCAGCCGACCAATGCAATCGGACAGAGTCTCGGCAATCCTGCGTTCCGAAATCGCCGGCACTTCGCTGCTTGCTCGCGGAATGCCATA
>CAZVLT010000057.1:0-11713 GCA_964628105.1 uncultured Woeseiaceae bacterium
GCAATATGCGCATGGTCGTCACCGACACCGAGATCATAAATGCGCACGATGTTGGGATGATCCATTTCAGCAATCGTCTCGTATTCCCGCAAGAATCGGTCGAACGTACCCATGCTGTCGTCCAGATCCGGCATTTGCCGCAGCACTTTGAGTACCACCTGCAGGTGTGTCGATTCACGCTCGGCCAGATACACGCCCGAACGCTCGGTCGAGCCAAGCCTGCGCATGAAACGATAGCCTTTGATCAGCGGGTGTATGCCGCTGCGCAAATCTTCGACGAATTGTGACGATGTTGCGTCGTCGCGATGGCTCTCCAGCAGCATTTCACTGAGACTAACGATCAGTGAGTCATGCCGGATGTGATCGCGCATGAAGTGTCCATCCGGATGCAGCTTTTCAACGGCTTTTTCGTCGTCCGTCGTACCAAAATAAACAATCGGCGGAAAATTCTCGCGCGCAACAAAGCGCTCGAGAACCTCCACGCCCTCGCGACTCTCGCCGTGTGCGCTGCCGAGCAGAATAAGGTCGTTTCCCGCGCCCGAGAATTCGTCCGGCAAATGCCCGGCCACAGTGGGGTCATACGCCGAAATAACGGCATCAGGCCAATACGTTGTGATGTGATGCATGAGCAGACTGCGAAAGTCCGCGTGCGCATCGATGATCATGACTTTGATGCTCATATTGGATACGCGCGATGAATCCGGGCCGCTCCAACAGGGCCGCTCCCGTCAAGCGGGATCGAGATCCTAGGATATCGCGACGACGTTTCCGGAAGCGTCTCCCGGCAGGTTCTTGTTTTTGCCGCCACGCTTTTGCTTGGCCGCATCGTTGCGGCGTTCTTCCAGCTCATGCAGATATTCTTCTGTGACATCGCCGGTCACATATTCACCCGAGAAGCACGAGGTATCAAATTCGGTAATGTCCGAATTGTCATGCCGCACCGAACGAATCAAGCCGTGCAGATCCTGGTAGATCAATCGATCGGCGCCGATCAGCTCCTGAATTTCCTCCACGCTGCGACCATTTGCGATGAGCTCGGAGGCTGCGGGCATGTCTATTCCGTAGACGTTCGGATAGCGAACCGGCGGCGCAGCGGATGCGAAGTACACCTTGCTGGCCCCAGCTTCGCGCGCCAGTTTGATGATTTGCTTCGATGTCGTGCCACGCACGATCGAGTCATCCACCAGCAATACGTTCTTGCCGCGAAACTCGAGGTCGATAGCATTCAGTTTGCGGCGCACGGACTGCGCTCGTTCCGTCTGTCCCGGCATGATGAACGTGCGGCCGATGTAGCGGTTCTTGATAAAGCCTTCGCGATACTTGACACCAAGGTGATAGGCCACCTGCAGCGCGGCCGTGCGGCTGGTATCGGGTATCGGAATGACAACATCGATGTCGTGGTCAGGGAAATCGCGCACGATTTTGCCAGCCAGTTCTTCGCCCATTCGCAGGCGCGCTTTGTAGACCGACAAATTATCGAGAATAGAGTCAGGGCGCGCGAAATAGACGTGTTCGAAGATGCACGGTGTGTGGCTCACCTTATGCGGGTAATCGCGGCAATGCAGCTCACCGTCATTTTCGATAAAGACACCTTCGCCAGGCCGCACATCCCGTAAGCGCGAGAACTGCAGGACATCAAGGGCCACGCTCTCTGACGCAATCATGTAGTCCTTGCGGCCATTCGATGCACGCTCACCGAGAACCAGCGGTCGAATTCCGTGCGGATCGCGAAAGGCGACGATGCCGAAGCCAACGATAAGCGCGACGACCGCGTAACCGCCTTTGCAACGGCGATGCACCGCCTCGATGGCGTCAAATATATTTTCGGGCGTTGGGCAGCCGTTAACCCGAACTTGCAACTCGTGCGCAAACACATTGAGGAGCACCTCGGAGTCGGAGTTGGTGCTCAGATGGCGGCGATCGTCACGAATCAGCAGCTCAGCGAGCTCATCGTAGTTTGTCAGGTTGCCGTTGTGCGCAAGGCAGATGCCGTACGGGGAATTGACGTAAAAGGGCTGTGCTTCAGACGATTTCGAGCCGCCGGCCGTCGGGTAGCGCACGTGGCCGATACCGATATTGCCCTTCAGTCGAAGCATGTGACGATGCCGGAACACATCGCGCACCAGGCCATTGCTCTTGCGTTGCTTAAGACCGTGAGCGTCGCTCCAGGTCACAATTCCCGCAGCGTCCTGACCTCGGTGTTGCATGACCGTCAACGCGTTGTACATAGCCTGATTAATGGCTTGGCTAGCGACAATTCCGACCACACCGCACATAGTTCGTCTCTACAATTCCACCTGAAGGCCCAGCGGCAGAGTGTCTGCCACCTCGTCCGGAGTGATCAGTTCAAATCCCTTGGGCGCCATAACCTTTATCCAGTCGGCAACCACCTCAAGAGGCGGAATCAGTCGCGACTTCATCCACCAGTCATCGTTGTCGAGGCCCGTAAACTGGCCGCCGACGATGGCCACGGAGACCAGCAAAACACCGCGCAGCGTGCCAAAGACCGAGCCCAACGTCCGGTCCATGGCGCTGAGCACAGACAGTCGAATCAGCTTCGAAATTCCCCAGCCGAGCAAGCCACCGATCAAGAGGATGATGGCGAACACAAGGATTCTTCCGAACCACATTTGCATTTCTTCGGAGCTTATCCAGCTCTGCGCGACATCTCCAACGGCCGGGCCAAAGTACAGCGCCGCCCAGATGGCAATGACCAACGTTGCAACAGAGATAGCTTCTTTCACAAAGCCGCGAATGAATCCAATGACGATGGACCCGACTATGGCCAAGGCTATGATAATGTCGATCATCGGCATCGAGGATGTCGTCTCAGAACGGCATGTGACAGGTAACGATGGAACCGGATTCTAGCAGAACATTACGGGTGCGGTACCACTTGTCCTTCGTGGCCGACTTTGAGCAACCTCGCCGCCATCGCCTCCGCACTTTGCCGGTCTTTTTGCGGACCGATACGCACCCGGTGAAGCCGCCCTTCGTCTGTCTCGAGCTGACTTAAGAAAGCGGCATAGCCTTGCTTCCTGAGGTCCGCAGCCAGCTTCTCCGCGTTTTGTTTATTCGAAAAACTTCCCAGCTGCACGGCCCACATGCCCGTCGCTGAGGCGGCGGCTTCCGGGGGCTTCGCGTCTTGCCCGGAACTTTGCTTTGACGGTTGCTGCGGCTCTGGTTTCGCGATTGGCGTTGCACTCTGCGACTCTGGCTGCGTCTGATTGCTACTCGCAGCGGGCACGGGAACGGATCGCTCGCGATCAAGAATAACCGTCTTGTTGTCCTGACCTTCCTGTCCTGGCAGCACGACGCGCTCTGAAACGATTTCATCGCTGGGCGGTCCGTCGAGAAAAACAGGTACGACGAGCACGACGAAAATGACGAGTACCGCTGCACCGATAATGCGTTCTTTCAAGGCTCGTTCCATCATGGTCAGGGCCGCGAGTATAGCCTAAGCCGCTCGCGGACGGGACCAACCAGGAAGAACGATCCCGTCACAAGTATTCTGTCATTTTCCGTGTGGTCGCGCCGTGCAAAGTCCATCGCGGCGGCCACCGACTCGGCAACGAGGCATGGCCGATCGCAGGCATTGGCAATCTGTCGTGCCAGCTCATTCGCGGGCACCGCCCTGGGGCTGTTTGCGGTGACCGCTATCCAGCGCTCAACCTGATCGCGCAACGCCGCGATAACCCCATCCACGTCTTTGTCATCAAGAATGCCGATGATGGCGGTCGTTGAGCCCGCGGCACCGCTTGATTGCAATGTTTCGGCAAGCACTGTCGCTGCGGCCGGATTGTGCGCGACATCCAGCAACCAGTTGGTACCATGCGCCGCTATGCATTCGGCGCGGCCCGGCAGTCGTACCGCCGGGAGAACGCGGTTTACGCTATCGGCATCGAGAGTATCCCCGAGTCCCGCGGCTTCAAGCAGCGCCAGCACGCCCGCCGCATTGCGGATCTGAAATGCGCCTGCAAGTCCGGGTGCTTGCAGCGCTTGTAGCGCTCGCGTGCGGCCACGCCAGTCCCAGGTGCCGTCGTCATGCGGCGAGTAGCCGAAGTCCGTTCCAGCCAGCAGCAATTCTGCACCTGACTCCTTCGCGTGCCTCAGCACAGCCGCCGGCACGTTTTCCGCACCGAAAATGGCCGGCACGCCGTTACGCATGACGCCCGCTTTTTCGGCGGCGATCGACTCGATGTCATTTCCGAGCCAGTCGCAGTGATCGAGCGACACATTGGTAATCAACACCGCTGTAGGGTCCATCGAGTTGCTGGCGTCGAGCCGCCCACCCATTCCGATTTCCAGAATCCACACGTCCGGTTTCGCTTCGGCAAACACCACCATTGCGGCCAATGTGCCGTATTCGAAATACGTCAGGGGGACGTCTGCGCGAGCTGCCTCGACCCGCTCGAATGCGGCAATGATTTGTGCATCCGTCGCCTCCTTGCCATCGACGACGATGCGCTCGTTGTAGTGCAGAAGATGAGGTGACGTGTAGCTGCCAACGCCAACGCCAGACGCCGTGAGCAACGCCCGTGCCAGTGCAACGCTTGATCCTTTGCCATTCGTTCCGGCGATAAGCAACAAGTGCCCGGGCGGCTCAAGCCCAATGCGTCCAAGCACATCCTGGACTCGCTCCAGACCGAGGTCGATTTCTTTTGGCGAACACGTCTCCAGCCATGACAGCCAGTCAGACAGTGGTGCTCCGGCTGGCAGCATGCCCGGCCTTACGCTGCTTTCGTGGGGCTCGGTCGGCCTTCGAACTTGGCCAGCAGGTCGCCAATTTCGTCACGCATCTTGCGTCGGTCGACGATCATGTCGATCGCGCCATGATCGAGGAGGAACTCGCTGCGCTGGAAGCCTTCCGGCAGTCGCTCACGAACGGTCTGCTCGATAACCCGCGGGCCGGCAAAGCCGATTAGCGCGCCTGGTTCCGCGATATTGACATCTCCCAGCATGGCGAGACTGGCCGACACACCGCCTGTTGTCGGGTCGGTAAGCACCGATATGAATGGAATTCCCTTACCGCCCAGGTTAGCTAATGCCGCGGATGTTTTCGCCATTTGAAACAATGAGAACAACGCCTCCTGCATCCGCGCGCCACCGCTGGCGGAAAACGAAATCAATGGTATGTTGTTGTCGGCGGCATATCGCGCCGCACGCGCGAATCGTTCACCGACAACAGAACCCATTGAACCACCCATGAACGAAAACTCGAATGCGCAGGCGACCACCGGGCTGCCGAATAATGTTCCCGTGACGCTGACTAGCGCGTCGTTCTCGCCGGTTTTTTTCTGCGCCGCAACGATGCGATCCCGGTAACGCTTACTGTCCCTGAACTTGAGAGGATCTTCCGGCTGAAGGCCTGCCCACATTTCTTTCTGCGATTCAGGATCGAGGAAAAACTCCAGGCGCTTCCGCGCGCCGATACGCATGTGATATTCGCACTTAGGGCACACCTGAAGATTGCGCTCCAGCTCATTTCGATAAAGCTGTGCATCACAACGGCCGCATTTGATCCAGACACCTTCAGGCACCGATTTCGACCGGCTTTCGGTGCTGATGCGCGACGGCATCAATTTGTCGAGCCAACCCATTACGACATGATATCCATATAGCTAATCGCCTTCTAGTGCCCGGGAATTGCGAATGCCTGCGGATAGTCCACCGAGACTAGTGTCAGGCCGTGTGGAGGTGCCGCCACACCGGCTTGTTTTCGATCTCGAGCAGCGAGCACCGCCGCGAGCCATTCGATGCTCTCTTCGCCCAATCCAATGGTGACCAGCGAACCCGAGATATTGCGCACCATGTGTTGCAAGAATGCGTCGGCAGAGATCGTGAGAGTAAGCCAGTCTCCCGTCCTGCCTATGGCAATGCTGGTAATTTCGCGCACGGGAGTGGCGGCCCGGCAGCCCGCCGCGCGAAATGACGAAAAATCGTGTTTGCCGAGCAATTGTTGCGAAGCGATTTGCATGCGTTTTTCATCGAGCGGCTGGTGAACCCACCACGCGCGGTGCCGGTGCAACGCGGAGCGCTGCGGACGATTCAGAATACAATAGCGATAGCCGCGGCCGGTGGCAGAGAAACGGGCATGAAACCTGGCGTCGACCGGCCTGGCCCAGGTGACGTTGATGTCCTCCGGCAGATTACTGTTCGCACCGAGTAACCAACCACGTTCGCTGCGCTCATTTCCAGTATCGAAGTGAACAACCTGGCCCGTAGCATGAACACCGGTGTCCGTTCGGCCCGCGCAGGTAACTTTCACCGACTCATCTGCGATCAGTGTGAGAGCTTCTTCGAGGAGTTGTTGTACGCCCAAACCCGTCTTTTGGCGTTGCCAGCCGTTATAAGCGGTTCCGTCGTACTCAATGCCGAGCGCGATGCGAATTTGGATACCCGCCTTTAAGGGGTACTAGCTTGGCAGTGAATCCAGCAACTGCTGTGCCTGCTGTTTTTGCGACTCGTCACCCTCGTCAAGAACTTCGTCGAGGATGCTGCGCGCACCGGCAGGATCACCCATGTCGACATAGGCACGTGCAAGATCGAGCTTGGTACCAACTTCGGTCATCGTACGAGCGTCTTGCAACTCGTCGTTCATATCCTCCGGCGACAACGACATCGTCGGCACGGCGGCCGTTTCAGCCGATGCCGAAGGGCCCGGTTGCTCGACAGTCTCATCGTCACCCGGTATTTGAATCGTTTCATCATCCTCGCTCACCTGCAGCGCCGCTGTTAGATCGTCAAGGTCGATATCAACATCGGTACCGGCAAGTTCCGGCATTTCCCCGGTTTCGTCCATGAAGGAATTGCCGGTGAAAGATTCGACCGGCAGCGCTTCGGTCTTTGCGAAATCAAAGTCTTCGTCGTCGTCTTCCAACGGCGCGAGCATGGTCTCCGCATCGCCAGACAAGCTTTCTTCGATTGTCTCATCGTCGCCCATTCCTGGTGCAACCAACGTCGCATCGGCGTCGCTAAGTTCGTCGCCCAGGTCCGTCGCAGTCTCAACCGTCATATCCGCACCCAGGATCTGGGTATGGCCCGTTGCGTCGAGCAGACTCTGGTCAACTTCATCACTGGGCTCTTGTTCGGCCTGCGCATCGATCATCGGGAAGCGGCCTGTCTCATCCGGGGCAAGACGCATCTCCTTCGTCGGTGCAAGATCATCGAGGTCCAGTCCTTCGCCAATGCTGGTATCCGAAAGGTCCAGACTCCGACGAACACCGGTGTCGTCCATGCTGACTTCCGGATTTTTACCGGTTATTTCGGCCAGGTCCGGAAGCGCTTCGATCTGCCCTGTTGCATCCAGATCGTCCAACACCGCAACTTCAGTCTCCGCAAGTCCGTCGACGTCGAGGTCAAGTTCGTCGACATTCATTTCGGCGGTCGCATCCTCGTCCTGACCACTGTCCGCTATAGCCTGGTGCAGTGATTCATCGAGCGATGGCAGATCGGACGTGCCTTCAAAACTGCCAAATTGCTCTTCTATCGTCGGCGATTCAACAGTGGGTGCTGGCATCTCCGCCGTTTTTTCGACGTCCATTGATTCTATTGTCGGACTTTCGGCCGTCGAATCTTCGTCCGCGTCAGCGGGCGCCTCAAACAAAAAGTCAACGTCTCCCTCTGTCTCTTCATCCGCGCCGAAGTCCATGTCCAGGGAAGCCGCCTCGTCGGCGCCATCGTCGAAGGAAAGATCGACTTCCCTGGTTGCACCAGCAACAGCCGCCCCGGCGAACAAGGGGTTGTCGGCGGCAATCTGCTGACCCATGATGACAATCTTGTCCCATTCGGCATTTTCTGCGTCGCCGACAGCTGACTTGAGGCGTGTCGCCGACTCGATGAAGGCGTCGCGATTGCCCCACACGAAGTAGATCTCACAGAGCTTGGACATCAATCCCTTATCGGTGGAATCCATTTCCAGGGCGCCGTTGATTAAATCAGCAGCCTGGTCGTAGAGGCCGTAGGCCATGTGAAAATCTGCCTCGGCGATCGGATCTGACTGGTCCAGGTTGACGGCCGTTTCGCTGCTAAACGTATCTTCAATCGAATCAAAGGAGCCAGAAACCTCTTCGACGATTTCGCTGGCGGCTTCCCGGATTTGCGTAATCGGAGCCTCGACCGTCTCGTCCGAGAGCGGATTAATACCGGAATCCTGCTCGACGACCACGATCGCTTCCTCAGGCGTTGGGACTTCCATCGTCACGGTTGCAGAAATCGCATCATCACTGATTTCGTCGGCATCCAGCGCCTCCCACGGACCCTGGTCGTCGTCTTCGTCACCACGGTCTCTGCGCATGAACCAGAACAGACCGCCTGCCACCAGAATCAGTGTGCCGCCGATGATGCCCCATATGCCCGTAACAATTTCCAGTACCTGGTCGACAATGCTCTTATCGGTGGTCGGCGACGTCTGAATCACGGTACTCGGTGTCGATGTATCGACGGCTTCGTCGTCAGCAGCCACGTCGTCGGCAATTACGTCGTCGCTTTCGCCGGCAATGATCTCGTCCTGATCCGGGAGCGCGTCATCGATGCTCGTCGTTTCATCTGTATCTGCAATCACATCGTCGACTGGCGGTTCGTAAATCTCGCCGCGGATATTGGCGAGTTCCTGTCGCAGCCCGGCAAGTTCGTTGTTGCGAATCTCAATCAGTGATTGCTGGTCCGGAACATCCGCAGCTTCCAGTTCAGAAATCCTGTTTTCGATTTCCTCTTCGCGTGAAAGCGGCTCATAGGGCGCGGCATCGTCGAACTCGGTACCTGCCGGTTCTTCGTCGGGCGGAACCAGTGTCAGACTCGGCCGCGTAGTGGTTTCGGGGGCACGGTACGCGCCGCCCCAGGCTCTGTGCTGACGCTTGACTTCGTCAAGCGCGTCGCCACGCTGTATCTGGAATACCTCGTCAGCACTTGGGATGCGCAGTGCGGCGCCCGCGCTGAGTATGTTGATATTGCCACCGAAGGCGTCAGGGTTCGCCTCAAAAATAGCGAGCATGGTCTGGTTAATTGTGAGGCGGCTATCCGGACGCATGCGCGTCGAAATGCTCCAGAGTGTTTCATGCCTGGCGACAATATAGTCGCCACTGGTAGTCGTGTCGTATGGCGCGTCATCAACTGGCGGCTGCGGCTCGGGACGGTATGTTGGCGCGGGTTGACTCGGTTGCTGTGTCGTCTCCGGCGCCGGACGTGATGCCTGCTCCGCAGGCTGACGCTGGATTCGAGCGCTGTCGCTTGGCGTGCTGCGGCGCGGCGCGGTTACGACTGGCGCTTGTTGTACCGCTGGCGGCGCGTAGGTCGGTGGATCAAGCAAAACGGTGTATTCGCGAAGCAAGCGGCCACTCTGCCAGGTTGCTTCGACAAGAAACGTCAGGAACGGCTCGGTGATCGGAGCGGGAGAGCGGATCTGCACGAAGCTACCGTCCGAACCACCATTGACGATATGAAATTGAATATCCTGAAGGTAGAACGGCCGCTCGATACCGTAGCGTGCAAACGTATCGGAAGAGGCAAGCGTGACTGTCAGGCCGGCCAGTTCGTCCGGCGTTGCGGACAGCAGGTCAATCTCCGCTCGCAGCGGTTCGTTGAGTGCCGAATCCAGCTTGATGTTACCCAGTCCAATAGCCCAGACCTCGCTAGTCAGCAACAGGACAAACAGAAGCGAGATACGAGTGAGACATCGCAACATAATGTAATTTCTCCAAACCCCAAAATCCCCGTTCATGACTTCCAGTCTGGGGTCATTCATAGCTTGCGAACTATAGCCTAAAGATAGTTTTTTGCCAATATTTCAGCAATTTGGACGCTATTTAGAGCCGCGCCCTTACGTATGTTATCAGCCACTACCCAGAGGTTGATTCCGGTCGGGTGAGAGATGTCCTCGCGGATTCGACCAACGAAAACGGGGTCAGCACCCGAGCTATCGGTTACGGCTGTCGGATATTGACCCATTTCCACTCCGTCGATGACCTCGATGCCCGGTGCCTTCGCCAATAATTCGCTGGCCGCGGCGGCAGTAATTTTGTCGCGCGTTTCGATGTGTATCGCCTCGGAGTGGCCGAAGAACGCCGCAATTCGCACGGCCGTGGGATTGATAAGGATTTCCTCGTCACCCAGTATTTTTCGAGTTTCCCAGACTATTTTCATTTCTTCTTTCGTGTAGCGATTATCCTCAAAGACATCGATATGCGGAACCGCGTTGAAGGCGATTTGCTTCGCTGCGCCATCGATTTTTAACGGGCGGCCGTTCAATAACGCCGAGGTCTGCCTGGCAAGTTCCTCGACGGCGCTGCGCCCCGCTCCCGACACTGCCTGGTAGGTGCAGACATTGATGCGTTCAATGCCTACCGCATCGTAAATCGGCTTTAATGCAACGACCATTTGTATGGTGGAGCAATTCGGATTGGCGATGATGCCACGCTTCTTGTAACCGGCAATAGCTTCGGCGTTAACCTCCGGCACGACGAGCGGAATATCATCGTCATATCGAAACCGCGATGTGTTATCGATGACGACGCAGCCCGCCGACGCGGCCTTAGGCGCAAACTCGGCTGAAACCGGGGCGCCGGCCGAGAATAAACCTATTTGTACTTTTGAAAAGTCGAACTCGGCAACGTCCTCTACGTCCAGCTGACGGTTACCGAACTTTAGCGTCCTACCGACCGAACGATCGCTCGCGAGCGCATAGACATTTCCTGTGGGAAAATTTCTTGCGCTGAGTATTTCAAGCAACGCTTCGCCGACAACACCCGTGGCGCCAACGACTGCAACATCGAAACTATCTGACATGAGTTAGATAACCGGGGTCGTCGACTCGACGTCGGCGTTCTGCGCACGATTGCGCAGGTAGTGATCCATGATCACCAATGCGACCATGGCTTCAGCTATCGGCGTTGCGCGAAGTCCGACACAAGGATCATGGCGGCCTTTTGTCACGATCTCGGTTTCCGTGCCGGACTTATCTATAGTCTTGCCCGGCACAGAGATACTCGACGTCGGTTTGAGCGCCATACTCGCAAGAATGTCCTGGCCCGATGAGATACCGCCCAAGGTGCCACCTGCATCATTTTTGCTAAAGCCATCGGCCGAGAGTTCGTCACGATGCTCGCTGCCGCGTTGCGTGATTGCTGCAAAGCCCGCGCCGAGTTCAACGCCTTTGACCGCATTGATACTCATCAGCCCGTGCGCGATATCTGCCTCCAACTTGTCGAAAACAGGCTCACCGAGGCCAGGTGGGACGTTGCTGGCCAACACGCTGATCTTCGCGCCGATGGAATCGCCCTGCTCCCGCAACTCATCCATGAAGGTCTCAAGTTCCGCGACGCGATCGGGATCCGCACAAAAAAACGGGTTGTCGTCGATGCTCGAAAAATCGACAGCGCCCAGTTCAATCGGACCAAGCTGTGACAAATAGCCGCGCACTTCTATAGCAAGGCGTTCCTTGAGGTATTTCCTGGCAATGGCACCGGCTGCAACCCGCATCGTGGTTTCGCGCGCCGATGCCCGTCCGCCACCGCGATAATCGCGTATGCCGTATTTCTGCTGGTACGTGTAGTCAGCGTGGCCGGGGCGAAACTTGTCCTTGATGTCGCTGTAATCTTTCGAGCGCTGGTCGGTGTTTTCAACAATGAGGCCTATTGGCGTGCCGGTCGTTTTGCCCTCGAACACACCGGACAGGATTTTCACCTGGTCCGGTTCGTTTCGCTGGGTGGTGTGGCGG
>CAZVLT010000058.1:0-5262 GCA_964628105.1 uncultured Woeseiaceae bacterium
GGCACCGGAAATCGATAAAAATTGGCGCACCGCTTTTGCTTGATGAACGCAGTACGCCAGGCCGCTCATGCCGCCCATCGAACAGCCAATCACGGTGTGCAAGCACTCGACACCGAGGTGCTCGACAACCAGGTGCGCCGCCTCCGCAACATCTTCAAGCGTCAGCACCGGGAAACTCAGTCGATAGCGCTTGCCAGTATTCGGGTCGTCCGACGCAGGTCCTGTCGTGCCGAAACAGCTGCCCAGTGAATTTACGTCGATGACGAAAAAGCGATTGGTATCGATCGGCAAGCCTGGGCCAATCATCTCCTCCCACCAGCCGGGCGTCGGATCATCAGCCGATGACGCCGCATGTGCGGACGGCGATAAACCACTGAAGATCAGTACAGCGTTGTCTTTCGAGTCGTTGAGCTCGCCCCAGGTCTCGTAAGCAAACGTGGGCGAATCCAAGTGACCCGACCGATGCATTTCGAATCGGCCGTTAAGCTTGTAGGTTTTTGGGCCAATCGTCATTTTTTCACTCGTTTCATGAGTCGTTTGCGCTTGCGTTCCTGCCGTGGCGTCAGCTTGTTGCGCTTGTCCTTGTAGGGATTTTCACTGGTCTTGAAGGATAAACGCACTGGCGTTCCCTTGAGCTTAAACGCTTTCCTGAAACGATTAATCAGATAGCGTCGATAGGCCTCCGGCAATTTGTTCGTTTGGTTGCCGTGAATAACGATCACAGGCGGATTGCGCCCACCCTGGTGTGCATAACGCAGGCGTATGCGGCGGCCGCGCACCAGCGGTGGCGGGTGCGCCATAACGGCACCTTCAAGTTCGCGCGTGAGTGCGTTGGTCGACAGGTCGCGGGTTGCTGCACGGAAAGCGCGTTCAACTGCCGGCAACAGATCGCCGACCGCCGTGCCGTGTAACGCGGATATGGTGATGCGCTCGGCGAAGTCCAGAAACGGCAGGCGCCGCTCAAGATCGTCGCGTACCTGCTTGCGCTGATCATTCGCCAGGCCGTCCCACTTGTTGGCGACGACAACCAGCGCACGGCCGCGCTCCATCACCAGTCCCAGCAGACTGACGTCCTGCTCGGTCACCCCTTCCTTCGCATCGAGTACGGCGATGACGACTTGCGCACGCTCTATTGCCTGCAACGCCTTGACGATGCTGAATTTCTCTATCGCCTCGTGCACTCTCGCCTTGCGGCGAATGCCGGCGGTATCGATAAGCAGGTACTTGCGATCGTTGCGCTCAAACGGGACCGCAACGCTGTCACGTGTCGTACCGGGCTCGTCGAATACCACCATCCGGTCTTCACCAAGCAAACGATTTGCCAGCGTTGATTTGCCGACGTTGGGGCGCCCGATGACTGCGATTCTCAGCTCGCGATTTTCATCGTCTGCATCTTCCTCAGGCTTCTTTGCATCGAAGCCGCCGAGGATGTCATCCATCATTGCGGCAATTCGATCGCCGTGCGCTGCTGACACCGCAATCGGCTCGCCCAGACCCAGGCCGTGGAATTCGCTGTTGGCGATCGCGGCGTCCAGGCCTTCCGCCTTGTTGACTGCGAGCCAGGTCTGTTTGGCGTGTTTTCGGGCGAGCTCCGCGACATGCTGGTCTGCCGCGTTAACGCCGCTTCGGCCGTCGACCATGATGATTGCGACATCGGCTTCCTGCAAAGCCCGCACAGTCTGTTCGACCATTGCCGCTCCGATGCCCTGTTCCCCGCCCGCGAGACCGCCTGTGTCTATGACGAGATAGGGTATCGGACCAAGCTTGCCAAAGCCGTAGATGCGATCACGTGTCAGACCGGGATAGTCCGCGACCAGGGCGTCGCGTGATCGTGTCAGTCGATTAAATAGGGTCGACTTGCCGACATTGGGCCGGCCGATCAATGCGATAACAGGGAGCATGAATAAGCACCTTCACCGCGGCCAGTCAGGACTCGTCAGCAATATCAGGGGCCTGCCGTTGCGGTCGGTCCTCGATAACTTCAAATGCACCGAGCGTGCCATCGTCACTTTGTACGTAGAGTCGATTCGCGACAACCAGTGGATTGCTGGAAATCGCGCGCTTGCCAAACCGCAAACGCGCAACAGCCTGGCCGTCCAGGTTACTGAAGAAATGCAAGTAGCCTTCGAAATCGCCCACCACGGCTGTGGTATGGAACGGTATCGGTAAGGTCGGGTCACGTCGCAACAGATCGTCATTACGCCAGGTCTCAGTTCCCGTGCGCCGCGCCAACGCGATGATCTCGCCATCATCGCGCGCCGTGTAGACGCTGTTCCAATCGGCGGAAACTCCAACGTGCGTTGATATTTCACGAGACCAGAGAATCTGTCCGGATTCGGCGGCGACCGCAGCGATGCGTCCCTGGTAGCCAGCAGCGTAAATGTCTTGCCCAACCAACGCTATAGCGCCGTCTATGTCCGACAAACGATCGAGATCGGAACGCCCGCTCGGCAACGCCAACATTGAATCCCATTCGACATCGCCTGTGCTTGCGTTAACAGCGATCAAACGACCGTTATCAAATCCTGCCACCACTAAAGAGCCGGCGAGCAACGGTGAAGTCGCGCCGCGCATGGTCAGCGCCGGCGCAGTCTGCTCGATCGACCATCGTTGCCGACCATCGAAACGCGACAGGGCGCGCAGACGATTATCAATCGTTTGTACGACTATCGAATCGTCTTTGATCAACGGATGTGCCAGCGTTTCGCCAGCGATGTAGGTACGCCATTGCTCGATACCGGTCGCTGCGTCCAGAACGATTACGTAACCATCTTTTGACGCAACAACGACCACCCCTTCATTGGTCGCAGGTCCCGCAGACAGCTCGATATCGAGTTCTGTCTTCCAGCGTTCCTTACCCGTTATGGCATCCAGGGAGAGGACGTTGCCGTCCTGGCTGGCAGCATAGATTCGGCTACCATCGCCAGTCGGCCGTAGTCCGACAAGCAAGAATTCGGACGCACCGCCTACCTTTACGGTCCAAAGTCGCTTGATTTTTAGTGTGCTTTTTATGTCGACGAGCTCTTTCGGTCCAAGCTCTTCGTCTTTGTCGCCAAAAAGGCCACAGGAAGCCAGCAGCACGATTGCCATACACAGGCCGACAATTCGCAACGAAACAGTCACTCGCTTACCTCTGGCTCGGGTTCAGATGTTTCGACTGCCGCTTCGGGCTCGACTTCGAGCTCGGGTTCCGGTTCGAGCTCAGGGAGATCCAACGCTTTCCATTGCACGAGTTGCCGGTCAATCGTCCCTTGCGACGATGGGTCCAGCAGCACCCGTTGGTATGCGGCCTGGGCATCAGCAATGCGGCCGAGCGCATGGTAGGCGTCGCCGAGCACCTCGCTGTAGGCGGCGGCGAACGCACTACTGTCTTCAATCTCCAGCAAATCAACGACTTCCTGTGCTTTGTCCTGGTACAAGAGAATTCGTGCCAGACGTAGCCGGGCGACGTGTCTGAACTCGTGTCCTGCAGTGCTGTCGACGACAGCGCGCAACGCGTCCGCCGCATCCTGATCGCGATTCTTGTCCATGTACAGACGCGCCATCGCCAAACCGGACTGGGCCGCATAGGTTGTATCCGCATAGGTACTGGCCATGACATCGGCCGCGGCTTCTGCGTCGTCCAGGTCACCCGCAATGACGTGCTCAAGCAGAGACTCGTAGCCGGCCGATGCGTCCAATTGCAGTTGCAGCTTGTTGTCCTGGTACACATTCAGGCCGTACAAAGCGGCACCACCGATGACAATGCCGCCAATCACATAGGCGCCATACTCCGACCACCACGCGCGGAGCTGCTCAATTTGTTCTTTTTCTGAAAGTAAATCGTCCACCTAAAGCTCTTACCTCAATTTTCCCAGCTTAATTTTCCTGCCAGCGTTTTTGCCAGCTCCTGCAGCGCGACGCTTTCCTGCTCTCCAGCGCTGCGCAATGGTTTAATTCCAATACATTCTTCGGCGAGTTCCTGTTCGCCAAGTATCAGCGCAAACTGTGCGTTGCTCTTGTCAGCCCGCTTCATCTGCGCCTTGAAACTGCCGCCACCCAGGTTCATTTCAACCCGGATGGACGGAATGCTATCGCGTAAATCTTCCGCCACCGCGAAAGCACGCGCTGCCGTGCCCTCGCCGACCGCCGCAATGTAAACATCAGCGTGAGTCGGCGGTGCGACACCACCGCACGCCTCGTACAACGCAACGAAGCGCTCGATGCCCATCGCCCAGCCAACCGCGGGCGTTGCCCGGCCGCCGAGCTTTTCAACGAGCCCGTCGTAGCGCCCTCCTGAGCACACGGCGCCCTGGGATCCCAATGCATCCGTTGCCCACTCGAACACTGTCCGCGAGTAGTAGTCGAGACCGCGCACCAGCCGCGGGTTCACCGTATAGTTCATCCCGGCAGCATCCAGCAAGCGCTTAAGACCTGCGAAATGCTCAGCCGACTCGTCATCCAGGAAATCCAGCATGACGGGCGCAGCCTCAACGATGGCCTGCATATCCGGATTCTTGCTATCGAGGATTCTGAGCGGATTCTGCTCAAGGCGGCGAATACTATCCTCATCGAGCCGATTTTTCACGCCTGAAAAATACTTGATGAGCGTTTCACGATAGCGGCGCCGCGATTCAGGCCCACCCAGCGAGTTAATTTCGAGTTTGATCTTCGATATGCCAAGTCGCTGCCACATGCGAGCGCACATGATAATCAGCTCGGCATCAACATCCGGACCCTCGTAGCCTATCGCTTCAACGTCAAACTGGTAGAACTGCCGATAACGGCCCTTTTGCGGCTTTTCGTAGCGGAACATCGGACCCGCCGTCCATAGCTTTTGTTTTTGGTTGTGAAAAAGACCGTTGCTTATGCCCGCTCGCACCATGCCCGCCGTCGCTTCGGGGCGCAAGGTCAGGCTTTCATCGTTGCGATCGAGAAACGTATACATTTCTTTCTCGACAATATCGGTTTCTGCGCCGATTGAGCGCTTGAAGAGCTCTGTATATTCAAGCAACGGCAGTCGAATCTCGGAATAGCCGTATGACTGCACGATCTCGCGCACCTCGGATTCGAGGTAGCGCCAGGTACCCGAGACCTCCGGCAGGATATCGGGCATCCCGCGTATCGCTCTTGGTGTCGCGCTCATGTGCCCGAAATCGTCAATCTGACCGTGCGTCCACGGCGACCCGCAGTTGGAATGTTGTAGGGCAAACCGTTTATCCGGACACTGACGTTCTCAACATTGCCGAACAACACGTTGAACGGCGGTTCGCCGGATAGCGC
>CAZVLT010000058.1:5362-11690 GCA_964628105.1 uncultured Woeseiaceae bacterium
AGCTGGTAGTAATCCAGCATCAAATCCGCTTCATCAACCTTCACGAGTTGCGCGTACTTACGCAAGTGGCCCTTGGCGAATACAGCCGCGCCAATGAAATCGAAGTCGTTGCGCTCCAGCGCGCGCACTTTGGGTTCATCCAGATGCAATTCCTTGGCAATTTCGAGAACCGTTATCTGCTGTGCGCGACGAGCCGCGGCGAGGCGCTCACCGCCAATCGGGCCCTGCCGCTCGTCATTCTGCGGCGTATCTCCCGGTTTGTCGTCAGTCTCCTCGCGCATGTTATCCTGAACTCAGTACGTTGCGAGCCTCCGGAGAGGTTGGAAATTCACGCAGCAGCTGATCCTCGAACCGTGTTCGACCGCGATCGTTGCCAAGCAAGTTTTCGATCTGCGCGGCAAGATACAAGACACCTGCGGTCGTTACGTTGGTGTTCATAAAGCGTTGCATGAACGCCCGGGCGCTCAGGTAATTTTTTTGCTGGAACTTGAGCAGGCACAATTGCAACAATGCTTCCCCGTAGTTCGACCTGCGATCCAGCGCTGCCCGAAAATAGCGTTCCGCCGCCGACAGGTCGGGTTTCTGTCCCATGCACACGCCTGCATTGGTTAGCGTTACTTCGGCGTTGTCGTTCTCCGGATGGTTGATCGACTTCTCAAAATATTTTATTGCCTGATCAAAATCTTGTTGTCGACACAGAAACACCGCATAAGTGTTCTGCACGTCAAAGTTGCGCGGCTCAACACGAATCGCCGTCCTATAGGAGTTCGTGGCCAGGCGCAGGTTGCCTAAGGCCTCATAGGTCAATGCCAGCGTCGAATGTACGATAGCGCGCTTTGGATCTTTTTCAATGGACAACAATAGTCTGTCGCGTGCGAGTCCGTATTTGCCGTTCTTGTAGTAACGGGCACCGAGTTGGTATGTCAGCTCCGCGGCGGCAGCGTCGTCGGGTTCGGATATCGACATGCCTGTCGTCGTCGAGATACATCCCGTTATCAGGAAGCCACAAATTGCTCCCGACAAGATCAGTTTGCTCATCGTCATGCTGATGCAATCCTCATGTTCGTCGCGCCTTTGCTTTTTTGACCAACATTCTTCTGGCCAAGTCGGTTTGTCACTCGATCGCTCACTTTTCCAGCCAATTGGCCGCACGCGGCGTTTATATCGTCACCCCGGGTCTTGCGCGTAGTCGCGACAAGGCCGCGTTGCCGCAAACGGCTCTGAAACATTTGAATCGTATCAGCTGATGAACGTTGAAACTCCGTACCCGGAAACGGATTAAACGGAATCAGGTTCACCTTGGCCGCGTTGCCCTTGAGGAGCGCGGCCAATAGATTCGCGTGCCGCAGTGTATCGTTTACATCACGCAGCATCACATATTCAAAAGTAATGAAGCGGTTTGAATGTTTGGCAGCATACTGCCAGCAGGCATCCAGCAGCTCTGAAATCGGGTGCAATTTGTTAATCGGCACGAGTGCACTCCGCAGTTCATCGTCCGGGGCATGCAACGATACGGCAAGTGACACGTTGCAATCGGTGCCAAGTTTATTGATATGTGGAACGATGCCCGACGTGCTGACGGTCACACGGCGACGCGACAGACCATACGACCAGTCCGACACCAATAGTTCGAGCACCGGTATCAAGTTTCGATAATTCGCGAGCGGCTCACCCATGCCCATGAAGACAACATTGGTCACGGCGGGCTCGCCGTTGGCGCGCCGCGGAAGTTCCTGAATGGCGTGGCGTACCTGGCCGATTATCTCGGCACTTGTCAGGTTGCGGTTAAAGCCCTGCGCACCGGTAGCGCAGAACGAACAGTCCAGCGCGCAACCGACCTGTGATGAAATGCACAAGGTGCCCCGTGCGGGCTCGGGTATAAAAACCGTCTCAACAGCCTGGCCGTAGCCGCTGGAGAATAGCCACTTTATCGTGCCGTCCTTCGAGTCATGGCGGGCCTGGACTTCCAACGGGACGATTTCCGCCTCATTGTTGAGTACGGCGCGTAACGATTTCGACAGGTCGGTCATTGCGTCAAAGTCATCGACGCCGCGCTGATATATCCACTGCAGGACCTGCCGGGCGCGAAATGGTTTTTCGTCTCTCGCGGAAAAAAACCGCTCAAGATCGCCTTGCGACAATCCGAGCAGGTTGGTTTTTTTGATTGTGACAGACATGGGCGTTGAATCCGGCTAGCGGGTCCTTGGACACACGCCGTCGTCACCAAAGAAAAACGCGATCTCGGCAGCTGCAGTTTCTGAAGCGTCGGAACCGTGCACAACATTTTCCTCGATGCTCGCCGCATGATCGGCCCGAATCGTACCCGCATCAGCGTCGGCCGGATTCGTCGCGCCCATGATTTCGCGATTCAGGGCGACCGCATCTTCGCCGCGTAACGCCTGCACGACCACCGGACCCGACGTCATGTAACTAACGAGATCATCAAAAAACGGTCGCTCCTTGTGCATGGCGTAAAATCCCTGCGCCTGCTCTTTGCTCAGATGCATCATGCGTGCCGCGACGACCTCCAGCCCGGCTTTCTCAAAACGACTGAAAATCTCTCCAATCAGGTTTTTTTGTACACCATCTGGCTTGATGATGGAGAGCGTCAGCTCAACGGTCATGTGCTAATCCTTCTAATTGCAAACCCTTAATTCTACTACGGGACTTTCAGACGTTGAAGCTTTCGCCGCAGCCACATTCGCCGGAAATGTTGGGATTGCGGAAGCTAAATGCTTCATTCAGACCGTTTTTGACAAAATCGACCTCAGTGCCATCAATTAGCTCCAAGGCGTCGGGATCGACGATGACCGTGATGCCCTTATCCTCGAATACCAGGTCCGAGTCCGTGACTTCATCGGCGTAATTAATGACATAGGAATAGCCTGAACATCCCGTCTTAGTAACGCCGAGACGGAGTCCAATACCTTTGCCGCGCTTGTCCATGTAGGTGCGAACTCGCTCGGCAGCCGAGTCCGTCAATGTAATTGCCATTTTAGCCTCTCGTAGTCGATATCGACTAATTATTATGCACTGTCGCGGATGGCTTGCCCAAGCGATCGGACCGTGTCTTCGAGCACCAGTATACGTCCGGTTTTCTCTATTGGTACAGCCAGATCCACCATAATCTGGGCACTTGTAAACTCTTCAAGAGCCGCAACCCTGCGACCCTCGTATTGGCGGCAAGTTGACTCGGCGGCGGCAATCACATGTGGACATCCCCACGCGCGAAAACGCATCCCGGTAATGCGCTCGCCCTCGACCGTCGCGGCCAGCCGGATTTGCATACCCTGATCGGAAAAATAGCCAATTGCCGCGCCCTCAAGGTCCCCGGCATGCTTCGGATCGGCGAAATACTCTCGCACCATGGCGTTGTACGGATCGCTGCTCACGCGGCACGCTCGGGCGCGATGCTGCGCAGTCGTTTAACCGCGCCGCGGTAAGTCTGCGCGGCAAATTTGACGTCGTCGAGCGCCGTTTGTCTCCCAAAGCTAAAGCGAATCGCGCTCTGCGCCTGCAGGTCGCTGCGGCCCATCGCTCGCAACACGTACGATGGCTCCTGGCTTTGCGAGTTACAGGCAGACCCAGTTGCGACGCACAACGGCTCCAGCGCCAATAAGAGGCTTTCACCCTCAACGTTATCGACGCCGACATTGAGAATCCCGGGATAGCCGTTGTTCAGGTCACCATTGGCGTGCACTCCATCGATTGTTCGTATGTCCTCCCACAGAAACTCGCGCAGTGCCGTCAGCCGCGAATATTCGTCGTCGATATCGTTCGCCGAGATTTCTGCTGCGACACCAAGACCGGCGATCAAGTCGACGGGCAAGGTACCCGGTCGCAGTCGACGCTGCTGACCACCGCCCCACATCAGCGGCTCGATATGAATACCGGGTCGACTGGATACGTACAGCGCACCGATGCCCTTCGGTCCGTAGAACTTGTGGCCAGTGAGCGAGAGCAGGTCGACCGGCAGCGATTGCAGATCCAGGTGCACCTTGCCAACTGATTGCGCCGCATCCACATGGAACAGTGCGTCGTGCTCGCGACAGACGGAGCCGAGCGACTCGATGTCCTGAACGATGCCGGTCTCGTTGTTGATATGCATGATTGACACGAGCTGAGTATCGTCGCGCAACGCATCGGCCAGGACCTCAGGCGATACGCGTCCATCGTCACCGGGACTGAGCCAGGTAACGGCATAACCCTGCTTTTCCAGCTCTTTAAAAACGTCAACGACGGACTTGTGCTCGGTACGCATGGTCACGAGATGTTTGCCCCGATGCGCACGATGTCGGGCCGTGCCAAGTATTGCGAGGTTATTCGACTCGGTAGCACCTGACGTCCATAGCAGCGAGTCCGGATCAACATTCAGCAGCCCACCAAGCTGCTGTGCCGCGCCAGTCACGACATCCATACTCTGGCGACCCGCCGCATGACTGGACGCCGGATTGGCGAACGTCGTGGTCTGAATCTCCTGCATACGCGCAATAACTCGCTTGTCGACGGGTGTCGTTGCGGCGTAGTCGAGGTATAGGTTCACTGGCCAGGTTTCCTCGTGCGATCGATCGCCGTCAGCAGTCCGCGCAGTATGTTTACCTCGTTTTTGTCCGGGCGCGCACGAATAAACAAGCGCCGCATACGACGCATCAGGTAGCGCGGATTGTCTGTATCCAGAAAGTTTATGTCGGTCATTACCTGCTCGAGGTGAGTGTAGAAGTGCTCCATCTCCGCTACCGTCGCCGGCGGCGCATCACTTTCAGATACAGGCCCCGCGTCCGCCGTGCCCGCGACGTGCAGCTCATAGCAAAGTACCTGTACAGCCATCGCGAGGTTCAATGAACTGAAGTCCGGGTCCGTCGGAATCGTCAGCAGCGTGTGACACAAATCGAGATCGTCGTTGTGCAAACCCGACTTCTCCGGCCCGAACACGGCGGCAACTTTGCCCTCCTTGCTCTCCAGCAGCAAACGTTGCGCACAGTCCCTTGGTCCCATGCTGGGCCATTCGATCGTTCGTGGCCGGGCACTTGCCCCCGCTACGTACACGCAGTCCGTTAGCGCCTCGCGCAGCGAAGAAACGACCAGGGCATCGTTGAGCACGCCAATGGCACCTGAAGCCCTCGCCGTGGCGTCCTTGTGTGGGAAGTGTTTCGGCTTCACCAGCGCGAGCTCGCTCAGACCCATGTTCATCGTGGCACGCGCAACCGCCCCAATATTGCCTGGGTGCGTTGTTCCAACCAGCACGATCCGAATCGACATGGCAGTGTCTTGTCTCGAAAGTTCGCATAACGCTAAAAGTCCGGTATTCTACCGCCCCGGCGGCCAGGGGTGACAACCGTGTTGAGCAGCCCCCGCCCAGTTCTTTGACATTGACGGAATCGTTTCATGCATGCACTACTCAACGTAGCGGTAATGGCGGTGCGCCGCGCCGGCGCCGTATTGGGCAGAAATTTCAAGAAGCTCAACAAGCTCAAAGTCGAGATGAAAGGGCATAACGATTACGTCAGCGATGCGGATCGCGAAGCCGAAGTCGCGATCATCGAAATCATCCAAAAGCATTACCCGGAACACGCGATCCTCGCCGAGGAATCGGGCGCCTCGGGCGAGTCGAATACGGTCTGGATTATTGATCCACTGGACGGCACGACAAACTACCTGCACGGCTTTCCAATATTTTGTGTATCCATCGGGGTGCAGGTGAACGGTCGCATGGAGCACGCTGTTGTTTACGACCCGATGCGTGAAGAGCTGTTCACGGCATCTCGTGGCGCAGGCGCGCAACTTGACGAGCACAAGATACGTGTCAGCGGCAACAAGGATCTGCAACATTCGCTGATCGGTACTGGCTTTCCGTTCCGGCAGGCGGATCTGGAATTGGCGCCGTACCTGTCGATGCTCAGTAAGGTCGTGAAAAATACCTCCGGCGTGCGCCGCCCGGGCGCCGCCGCACTGGATCTTTGTTACGTCGCTGCGGGGCGCCTGGATGCGTTCTGGGAAACAGGCCTGCAAGCATGGGACCTCGCGGCGGGTTCGCTAATTCTTCGCGAAGCCGGAGGCATCATCAGCGCACTGGATGGCGGGGAGAACTACCTGGATACCGGGCACGTGCTGGCCGGCACACCAAGGATATATCGTGGACTCGCGAAACTTTGTGCGGGCGAAATCAAAGCGATCCTCAAGGGGGCGTAAGGAATATTAGTTCCTCGTCTACGATACGCAGCAACTGCTCTAAAATCTCTTTTCGATTCGGTTGGATGTGCTGGCCGTCGGTCCAGCGCAACCGCTTGGGGTCGCGCGCAGCATCGAATAACAATTCTGTCTGGCCGGC
>CAZVLT010000059.1:0-11580 GCA_964628105.1 uncultured Woeseiaceae bacterium
GTACGCGCATTCGTACGAGTGCGTTGGCCGCGCAGCGGCAGACCACGTCTGTGACGGATACCACGGTACGAACCAAGGTCCATCAAACGCTTGATGTTTATCGCCGTCTCACGACGCAGATCCCCTTCTACTGTGAAGGTATCTACCGCTGTACGCAGCTTCGCGACTTCGGGCTCCGCAAGGTCTTTAACCTGTGTATCCGGAGCAACGCCTGCCGCGACGCATATCTGCTTCGCGCGCGAATTCCCAATACCGAAGATCGACGTCAATGCAATCACGACGTGTTTCGTCAACGGAATGTTTATGCCTGCTATACGTGCCACTTACGTATTCCTTATCAAATAACGCGGGAATTAACCCTGGCGCTGCTTATGCCGTGCGTCAGTGCAGATCACTCGCACAACACCTTTGCGGCGAATAATTTTGCAATTTCTGCAGATTCTCTTAACTGATGCTCTTACTTTCATGAGCTCTCTCCTAATCGCCGATTAATTCAGCGAACTTGTCCGCCCCGGCCGTAGTTGCGCAGGTTGGCTTTCTGCATCATGCCGTCGTACTGGTGACTCATTGCATGTGCCTGCATCTGTGACATGAAGTCCATCGTGACCACGACCAGGATCAGCAGCGAAGTGCCGCCAAAGCTGAACGGCATGCTCGGGTAGAACATGCGAACTATCTCGGGGAGAAGACATACGCCAGCGATGTAAAGCGCTCCCCAGAACGTCAGTCGAGTCAGAACTCGGTCGATATAATCTGCTGTGTGGGCGCCCGGCCGGATACCCGGCAGAAACGCACCCGCTTTCTTCAGATTGTCCGCTGTGTCCTTCGAGTTGTACATCAGCGCCGTGTAGAAGAAGCAGAAGAAAATGATCATTGCTGCGTACAGCAGCACATAGACAGGCTGGCCCGGCCCAAGGTTCGCCCCTATGGTCTGCAACATCCGCTGTACGGCATTGGGCTCCGCAGCCTGGCCGAAAAACTGTGCGATGGTTGCCGGGAACATCAGGATACTGGAGGCGAAAATCGGCGGAATAACACCCGACATGTTGATCTTGAAGGGTAGATGCGTACTCTGCGCCTGCATCATTCGGCGGCCTTGCTGGCGACGCGCGTAGTTCACCGTGATACGGCGTTGTGCGCGCTCCATGTACACGACAAAGATGATCGCAACAATGCCGCCAAGCAACATCAAGATCGCTGTAATCGATGACATCTCACCGGTGCGCACGAGCTCCGCTGTACTGCCTATTGCCGCGGGTAACCCGGAGACAATACCAGCAAGGATGATCATCGAAATACCGTTGCCAATACCACGCTCGGTGATCTGTTCGCCCAACCACATCAGGAACACCGTGCCTGTCACCAGCGTGATGCAGGCAGTAATCAGGAACGAAGTACCCGGATTTACAACCACGCCAACCTGATTCTGCAACCACGAAGCCGCGGCAATCGACTGGAAACTCGCCAGCGCAACCGTACCGTAGCGTGTGTACTTAACGATCTGCCGCCGACCCTGTTCTCCCTCTTTACGGAGCTGTTGCAGCTGCGGCACGATATGGCTCGCCATCTGCATGATGATCGACGACGAAATGTAAGGCACGATTCCGAGAGCAAAAATACCGAAGCGCGACAGTGCACCACCCGAGAACATGTTGAACATGCCCAGCAGGTTGCCCGATTGCTGCTCGAAGAAGCTTGCCAGCGCAGCCGGATCCACGCCAGGCACCGGAATATAGGTGCCCACGCGATACACGATCAGCGCACCGACAAGAAACAGAAAGCGAATTTTCAATTCGCCCAGCTTGCTGCCTGTCTTTGCCAGATCGGCCGGATTTTGTTGGGGCCTCTTCGCCATATGTTTTTCATTCGCGGCCGTGGGCCGCTCCTACAATTAGTCTTCTATAGAGCCGCCAGCTTTCTCGATCTCAGCGCGCGCACCCCTGGTGACCGCAAGACCCTTCAGCTTGACTGCCTTGGTAATTTTTCCGGACTTGATGACCTTAACTTTGGTCACGAACGCCGGCACAAGATTCGCCGCCTTAAGTACATCCATGTCGACGACGTCGGCCGTTGGAATCTCGAGCTCGTGCAGACGTAGTTCCGCCGTGAGGCGTGCCATCCGCGAGCGGAAGCCAACCTTCGGCAGGCGTCGCTGTAACGGCATCTGACCGCCCTCGAAACCAACCTTGTGGTAGCCGCCGGAGCGAGACTTCTGACCCTTTTGGCCACGACCACTGGTCTTGCCCTGACCCGCGGAATGACCACGACCGACGCGCTTGCCCTGTTTTTTTGCACCCGCAGCGGGTGACATATCGTTCAGACGCATGTCAGGCTTCCTCAACTGATAGCAGGTACGAGACTCGATTAATCATGCCGCGGTTTTCGGGCGTGTCGATGACCGAAACAGTCTGGTGTATCTTCCGCAGTCCCAAGCCAGCAACACAGGCTTTGTGGCTTTTCAGCCGCCCGTGCTTGCTCTTAACCAGCGTGACTTTTAGTTGTTTGGACTTCGCCATGATCTTGTCTCTTAAATCTCTTGTCTGATGATCCTCCGCCACAATCAGGCGAGGATCTCCTTAACTTTCTTGCCGCGCTTGGCAGCAATCGACTGCGGTGAATGAATCTCCGACAGTCCCTTGATCGTTGCGCGTACAACGTTGATCGGATTGCGTGAGCCGTAGCTCTTGGCCAGTACGTTACGCACGCCAGCCGCTTCAAACACAGCACGCATTGCGCCACCAGCGATAACACCGGTACCTTCAGACGCGGGCTGCATGTAAACCAACGTCGCGCCGTGTCGGCCCTTCTTGGCATATTGCAGCGTGTCATTGTTCAGATTGATGCTGATCATGTTGTTGCGCGCAGACTGCATTGCTTTCTGGATCGCGATCGGCACTTCACGCGCCTTGCCATAGCCGAAACCAACCTGACCCTGACCATCACCGACCACTGTCAGCGCTGTGAAGCCAAATTGACGGCCGCCTTTAACAACCTTGGCAACACGATTAACGGTAACCAGTTTTTCGATCAGGTCATCGTTCGATTGATTTTGTTCGTTTCTAGCCATTGATTTTTCCTTAGAACTTCAATCCCGCTTCGCGGGCCGCATCAGCCAGTGCCTTCACACGGCCGTGGTAACGGAAACCTGAACGATCGAACGCAACAGTGTCGATGCCAGCCGCCTTCGCTTTCTCAGCGATACGCGCACCAACGATTGCTGCCGCCTCGACGTTTCCGCCGTTCTTGATTCCTTTGCGAACTTCGCCTTCGAGCGTCGAGGCCGAAGCGAGAATCTGGCCGCCGTCGATACCGATAACCTGCGCATATATATGGCGCGGCGTACGGTGAATGCTCAGGCGGTTGACCTCGAGTTCACGAATTTTCCAGCGTCCCCTGCGGGCGCGACGCAATCGATTTTGTTTCTTGTTCAGCTTCATGGTGATTTCACCTAATTATTTCTTCTTCGCTTCTTTCAGAACAACACGCTCACCTGCGTATCGAACACCCTTGCCTTTGTAAGGCTCAGGCGGGCGGAAGCCGCGAATTACAGCGGCAACCTGACCAACTTGTTGTTTGTCGGCGCCTTTGATCAGTATTTCTGTCTGGCTAAGCGTTTCGACGCTCACGCCCTCAGGCGCCTCGTAAACGACCGGATGCGAGAAACCAAGCGTCAGGTTCAGCTTCTTGCCTTGTAACTGCGCGCGATAACCAACGCCAACCAGCTCAAGTCTGCGTTCAAAACCTTGCGACACGCCTTGCGCCATGTTCGCCAGGATCGCGCGCATAGTACCTGACACCGCATTCGCGAAACGCGAGCCCGAACGCGGTGCGAGACTCAACCTGTTCTCGTCCTGCCGCAGCTCAACCTCTGAATTCAGCTCCAGCGACAACTCGCCGTTGCTGCCTTTCAGCGTGACAATGTTGCCGTCTTGTCTGAACTCAACGCCTTCTGGCAGCTCAACGGGTTCTTTTGCAATTCTTGACATAGTCCTGTCTCTTCTTAATGAGGATCACGCATCAGGAAACGATGCAAAGAACCTCACCACCAATACCTTTTTCCCGGGCCTGGCGGTCGCTCATCACGCCAGCCGAGGTCGAAACGATAGCCACACCGAGGCCGCCCAGCACTTTTGGCAGATCTTCCTTGCCGCGGTATATCCGCAAGCCAGGTCGACTTGAACGCTGGATATTTTCTATGACGGGTACGCCCTCGAAGTACTTCAACTCAACAGTGAGTTGTTTCGCGGCGCCTTCACCATCGGTTGCGAAACCGGTGATATAGCCCTCGTCCTGCAAAACTTTCGCAACGGCCTCTTTCGCATTCGAAGCCGGCATTGACACGCTTACTTTGCGTGCGCTCTGCCCATTACGAATGCGCGTCAGCATGTCTGCGATTGGATCGGTCATACTCATGTTCTGTCTCCGCCTACCAGCTGGCTTTTGTCAGCCCGGGAATCTCGCCTTTCATGGCTGCTTCACGAAGCTTGTTACGGCCAAGGCCAAACTTGCGATAAACACCGTGTGGGCGACCCGTGATCGCACACCTGCTGCGTTGCCGCGACGGGCTACCATCACGTGGCAGATCATTCAGCTTCGCCTGGGCAACCGCACGCTCCTCATCAGAGCTGTGGATGCTGCGCACGATCGCCTTTAGCGCACGGCGCTTGTCAGCCTGCCTTGCAACAAGCTTGGCACGCTTCTTTTCACGCATGATCATCGACTTCTTGGCCATATCTGCTCTCTATTTCTTAAAAGGGAAGTTAAACGCTTCCAGAAGCGCCTGGCCTTCCTCAGGTGACTTCGCTGACGTGGTAATGATGATGTCCATGCCACGAATCGCATCAATTTCGTCGTAGTTAATTTCCGGAAAAATAATCTGTTCCTGGACGCCCATGCTGTAATTGCCCTGGCGATCAAACGACTTCGGGTTCAAGCCGCGGAAGTCACGAATACGGGGGATTGCGACATTAACGAGGCGATCCAGGAACTCATACATTCGTTCACGACGCAGCGTGACCTTGCATCCGATGGGCATACCATCCCGAATCTTGAAGCCGGCGACGGACTTGCGAGCAAGCGTCGTTACTGGCCGTTGACCCGAAATCTTTTCCATGTCGTCACGCGCCTTTTCCATGATCTTCTTGTCGGCAACCGCCTCACCAACGCCCATATTCAGGGTGATCTTGGTGATCTGCGGAACTTCCATCCGATTTTTCAGGCCAAGCTTCTTCTGAATCTCTCCAGCAAGCTCGCTCTGAAATTTTTCCTTTAACCGTGCCATTGCTAACTCTCTTAAATATCGACTACGTCGCCGCTTTGAAAAACGCGTACTTTCTTGCCGTCATCTTCAACGCGAAAACCAACTCGTTCGCCCTTCTTTGTCTTTGGGTTGAATACGAGAACGTTCGAAATATCCATTGGCATCGCCGTATCGCGGATACCGCCGGCCTCACCGATGTTTGGGTTCGGCTTTATGTGCTTCTTCGCCAGGTTTATGCCCTCGATAAGCACTCGTTCGTCTGCAAAAATCTGCAACACAGTGCCACGGCGGCCTTTGTCCTTGCCGGTCCTTACGATGATTTCGTCGCCTTTTCTAATCTTGTTCATAGCTTTATTCGCGCGTAAGACGCGCTCCTACAGCACCTCAGGTGCTAAAGAGATAATTTTCATGAACTGGCTGGTACGCAATTCACGCGTGACCGGCCCAAAAATACGTGTGCCGATGGGCTCGAGGCGTGCATTCAGCAGAACCGCCGCATTGCCATCGAAGCGAATTAACGAACCGTCCTTGCGACGTACGCCCTTGCGTGTTCGAACGACGACGGCATTATAGACCTCGCCTTTCTTGACCTTGCCACGCGGGATAGCGTCTTTAATGCTTACCTTGATGACGTCGCCCACGCCAGCATAACGGCGCTTCGAGCCACCGAGAACCTTGATGCACTGAATACGCCGGGCACCTGAGTTATCGGCCGCCTCCAGAACTGTCTGCATCTGAATCATGACTGCATCCTAAGTGTTATTGCTTGTCCGCCGAACGTTCAACAATGTTGACAACCGACCAGGATTTATTTTTCGAAATCGGACGGCACTCCGAGATCGCCACGCGATCACCCGGCTTGCACTCGTTCGCTGCATCATGAGCAAGAATCTTGGTTGTGCGGCGAATGAACTTGCCGTAAACCGGGTGCTTGATCAGGCGCTCGATAGCGACCGACACTGTCTTGTCCATCTTGTCACTAACGACACGACCAATGATGGTGCGTTGTACCTTTTTCTCTTCACTCATTTTTCTTCACCCGCTGCGCGCCGCAATTCGCCAAGAACTGTCTTTATGCGCGCGATATTTTTCCTGACGCGGCCGTGCTCGTGCACTTGTGCCAACTCGCCCGTTGCCTGCTGCATACGCAGGTTGAATTGCTCGCGGCGAAGTGCGACGAGTTCATCGTTCAGCTCTTCTTCCGACTTGCTGCGAAGCTCTGCTGCATTCATCACATCACCTGCCGTGTAACAAACGTGGTGCCGAACGGCAGTTTTGCGGCTGCCAGGCGGAACGCCTCGCGCGCCACCTCTTCCGTCACACCTTCCATCTCATACAGGACGCGGCCCGGTTGAACCTGGCATACCCAGTATTCAACGTTGCCCTTACCCTTACCCTGGCGCACTTCAAGCGGCTTCTTGGAAATGGGTTTGTCCGGAAAAACGCGGATCCAGATCTTTCCGCCACGCTTGATGTAACGCGTCATCGCACGACGAGCTGCCTCAATTTGACGTGCTGTCAGGCGACCGCGACCGGTCGCTTTGAGACCATACTCTCCGAATGAAACATTACTTCCGCGCAGAGCAAGGCCGCGGTTGCGTCCTTTCATCTGCTTGCGAAATTTCGTCCTCTTAGGCTGTAGCATCTTCGTATTCTCTTAACTACGTGCGTCAGCTTGAGGTTCTGCAGGCTCTGCCGGAATCGCTTCGGGCTTGTCAAAAACTTCGCCCTTGAAAATCCATACCTTCACGCCGATCACACCGTATGTCGTGTGAGCTTCGGCTGTACCGTAATCAATGTCGGCTCGCAGTGTATGCAGGGGTACACGACCCTCGCGATACCACTCAGAACGGGCAATTTCTGCACCGTTCAGGCGCCCGCCCACTTTAACCTTGACGCCCTCAGCACCGACCCGCATCGTATTCGTCACGGCACGCTTCATGGCGCGGCGAAACATGACACGGCGCTCAAGTTGCTGCGCGATGCCTTCGGCGACCAGCTGTGCGTCCAGCTCCGGCTTGCGGACTTCGCTGATGTTGATACGAACATCCTGGATCTTCATGCCAATCATTTTGGCCGCCTCGGCGCGCAGCTTTTCGATGTCTTCGCCCTTCTTGCCAATGACGATGCCCGGACGTGCCGTGTGAATCGTGATATTGGCCTTTTTTGAAGGGCGTTCAATCGTTATACGGCTAACCGACGCGTCTTTCAGCCTGTTCTTGATCAGGGTGCGCAATTGGTGATCTGTACGTATGTACTCGGGGAAAGTCTTCGAATCGGCATACCATTTCGATGCCCAATCTTTGACGATACCGAGACGTATGCCTGTTGGATGTACTTTCTGGCCCATATTTCTACTCGTCCCCAACCCGGATTGTGATGTGGCTGTTCCGCTTGATGATGCGTGCGCCACGACCTTTTGCACGAGCGCGAAAACGCCTGAACGTCGGTGCCTCATCAACCTCGATGGTCGCAACCTTCAATTCATCGATGTCGGCGCCATGGTTGTGCTCTGCGTTGGCTATAGCCGACTCCAGAACTTTCTTCAAAATGCTTGCGCTCTTCTTTGGCGAAAACGTCAAAGCACGCAACGCATCATCAACCGTCTTGCCCCGGATGACATCTGCCACCAGGCGACATTTCTGTGGCGAAATGCGTGCATATCTAAGTGTTGCTGCAACTTGCATGAACCCTTACCCCTGCGCCTTACTTCGTCTTGCGGTCACCGGAGTGACCGCGGAATGTACGCGTCATCGCAAACTCACCGAGCTTGTGTCCGACCATGTTCTCGGAAATCAGAACCGGTACATGCTGACGACCGTTGTGCACGGCGATTGTCAATCCAACCATGTCCGGCAGTACCATTGAACGACGCGACCAGGTCTTGATTGGGCGACGGTCATTCTTTTTTACTGCTTCGGCTACCTTTTTCGCCAGATGGTTATCGACGAACGGGCCTTTTCTTACGCTACGCGGCATTATCGAAATCCTTTACTTACGCTTCTTGCGACGACGAATAATCATGTTATCCGTGCGCTTGTTTGAACGCGTCTTCGCGCCCTTCGTCGGCGTGCCCCAAGGGCTAACCGGATGACGGCCACCTGACGTACGACCCTCGCCACCACCATGTGGGTGGTCGACCGGGTTCATCGCGACGCCGCGAACCGTAGGACGTACACCCCTCCAGCGCGTTGCGCCGGCCTTGCCGAGCTTGCGCAGGTTGTGTTCGCCGTGACCGACTTCGCCGATCGTTGCGCGGCAGTCAGCATGAATTTTGCGCGTCTCGCCGGAACGCAGCCGCACCGTCGCGTACGCGCCTTCACGAGCCGCTAACTGGGCGGACGCACCGGCCGAACGAATCAGCTGGCCTCCCTTGCCTGGCTTCATCTCGATGTTATGAATCGTCGTACCAATCGGAATCGCACGAATCGGCAGGGCATTGCCCGGCTTGATCGGCGCGTCGTCTCCGCTGATGACCGGCGCGCCGGCACGGACACCCTTCGGCGCCAAAATGTAACGACGTTCACCATCTGCGTACTTGATCAGTGCCAGGTGTGCGCTGCGGTTTGGATCGTACTCAAGGCGCTCTACGACACCCGGAATACCGTCCTTATTGCGTTTGAAATCAACCACGCGATAACGCTGCTTGTGGCCACCGCCCTGGTGGCGAACCGTAATACGACCGTTGTTATTGCGGCCGCCCTTCGACGTCTTCTTTTCGAGAAGAGGCGCGTAAGGCTTGCCTTTGTGCAATTCCGGCGTCTTCACGGCGACGACGAAGCGTCGTCCCGCAGATGTCGGTTTGGCTTGATGCAGTGACAAAACGGTACTCCTATTCTGCGCCGAAGAACTCTTCGACAGAGCTTCCTTCAGCGAGTTTCACGTATGCTTTCTTCCAGCTCGGACGGCGCCCTTTGGTCTGCTGGAAACGCTTGGACTTGCCTTTGACGTTGACGACCTGTACCGCATCGACCTTCACCTCGAACAGCAGTTCGACTGCCTGGCGAATGTCCTGTTTTGTTGCGTCGCAGCGCACTTTCAGGACGACCTGGTTTTTCTCGGCTGCGTTGTGCGCCTTTTCCGAAAGGTGCGGGCCACGGATAACCGTCATTAATCTTGCCTGGTGGACTGCACGGCTCATGACAAGCGCCCCTCAATCAACTTCAACGCGGGCAGTGTTATCAGCACTTTTTCGAAGCGAATCAATACCACCGGATCCATTGAAGCAACGTCGCAAATACCAACGTTCGGTAAGTTACGCGCGGCCATAAAGATCTTCTCATCGAACGCTTCGTTGAGGATCAGTACGCTGTCCAGCTTGAGTTTCTTGAGCTTGGTTGCCAGCAGCTTGGTCTTTGGCTCCGCAAGCGAAAGCTCGTTGACGACGACCAGGCGATCCTGACGAATCAGCTCAGAGAGCACCGATCGCAAAGCGGCGCGGTACATCTTCTTGTTAACTTTCTGATCAAACTTGCGCGGCTTGGCAGCAAATGTGCGGCCGCCACCAACCCAGATCGGGCTACGAATCGTGCCGGCGCGAGCACGGCCTGTGCCCTTCTGATTCCAGGGCTTGGCGCCACCACCACGCGCTGCAGCACGATTTTTCTGTGCCTTCGTTCCGGCGCGCCCGCCTGCAAGGTATGCAGTAACAACCTGGTGCACGAGTGCCTCGTTGTAGGCCGCGCCGAACGCCGCTTCCGCTACGTCAATCGAACTCTTGTCCTGTAGTTTCAGTTTCATCAATGCGCCCCTTACTTCCTGGCCTTAACAGCGGGACGAACGATCACGCTGCCGCCGCTGTGACCAGGGACGGCGCCCTTGATCAGGAGAAGGTTTCGCTCGCTATCAACGCGTACGATCTCAAGGTTTTGCACGGTGCGGCGCACGCTACCCATGTGGCCAGACATCTTCTTGCCCTTGAATACGCGGCCCGGCGTCTGGTTCTGGCCGATTGATCCGGGTGCACGATGCGACAGCGAGTTGCCATGCGTGGCATCTTGCATGCTGAAGTTGTGGCGCTTGACCGTGCCGGCGAAGCCCTTACCGATCGAGGTACCAACAACGTCGACTTTCTGGCCTGCTGCGAACAGGTCAACCTTCAGTTCATTACCTGGCGCGAAATCGCCCTCATCGGCGTCGTCGAGTCGGAATTCCCTGGTGATGTCGCCAGCTTCTACCTTGGCTGCTGCAAAGTGCCCGGCCGCAGACTTGCGAACTCGAGATGCCCTGCGACTTCCGGTCGTAACCTGCAACGCGCGGTAGCCATCCGTATCCACGGTTTTCACCTGTGTGATTCGGTTTGGCTGTGCCTCAATCACGGTAACTGGAATCGATACTCCGTCGTCCGTGAAGACACGTGTCATGCCGCATTTGCGACCAACAAGACCTATCGTCATCTTCAAAACCTCGCACCGACTTCGTTTGGTCAGTGACAATCTCAATACAATATCTGCACCGCCAGAACTTCGGTTGGCCCTGGCTGATATTTCGCAATCTCACAAATGTCAGACATGCGAAAGGGCCAGCCGTCGCTGAGGACCCTGTCCTCTGTGCTCTGGGGCTGACCCAAGCTCCGATCCGGTCATTCAGCCAGTTCGGCGGTTCCGGGATTTGCCGTGTCACCCACGATTTCCTGGCGACATTTTTTCGCTTTTCCTGATTCTGGCCGACTCCCGGTCCGGCCCAATCAAGCGAGCCCGCAATTATACGACACTAAACCCTTATTACAAGCGGTTTACAGCGTTTCTTCGCAGGATTACTACGGTCTTGCGATCGTAGTTAAATCAACGACTTAGTTGACATGCTGTGGGTGGGATAATCGTCATCGAAAATAAAGCGCAGCGTACCTCGGTCCCGCGCCGACGGGAGCGAGCCATTTCGATGAGGAATATCCCGCCCGCGGCTGTTAGTTGAGCTTGATTTGAACGTCGACGCCCGCCGGAAGCTCCAGCTTCATCAACGCGTCTACGGTCTTGTCCGTCGGATCGACGATCTCCATGAGGCGCTTGTGAGTACGGATTTCGTACTGGTCTCGAGCATCCTTGTTGACGTGCGGAGAAATCAGGACCGTAAACCGCTCCTTCCTCATTGGCAGCGGGATAGGACCCTTTACAGCAGCACCGGTACGCCTGGCGGTCTCGACGATTTCACGCGCTGATGTGTCGATCAAACGATGATCGAATGCCTTCAGGCGGATGCGAATATTTTGGTTAGTTGACATTTCAATTTCTCATTTGCTTTATTGGATAATGCTTTATTCGATGATCTTGGCGACGACACCGGCGCCCACGGTACGGCCACCTTCGCGAATAGCGAAGCGC
>CAZVLT010000060.1:0-2383 GCA_964628105.1 uncultured Woeseiaceae bacterium
TCGCATTCAGCTATTACGGCTACGGCCGTCTTATCGATGAGCAGGTCGTCGGCAAAATCGAATTTTCCGAGTCCGCACCCGGCGAGTACACGGCAAGGCTAATGATCGACGGCGAATTCGACCGTCTGCTGCGACTGCGTGGCGACGAATGGCAAATGGACGCGCGCATCGTTACGTGGAAACCGCCCGCCACGTTGCTCGGGCTCGATCCAATATATCAACTCGACCGTCTCAGCGGTCGCTACTCCAACATCGATGACGAGATGCTGGAGCAACGAACCGTGTACGCCTTGTCCGAGGAACTAACACTCGATGTCTGGCGTGTTGCGCACAGGTTTCCGCTGCTCATGCCGGGCGTCGACGCATACTATGGAACCGCTACCTATGTACCGATGGCAGATGGTGCTCGGTTCGAGGTAACGCTCAGTCGCGACGCGTTGATTGCACGACCGGTAAACGAAGCGGCCCGGCAGGCTGTCGGTGACTGGCAGCACTAGCAATTCTCGTATTATGTAAACCGTGTGCAGCGGCCACTTTTGGATAGTGCATACTGATTTCCACAACAAGAAATAGCACGACATGGCGATTGTTTTAAACAAAGATCAGGGGATTAAAGGCGAGCTTGAGGATCGGATAGGCCTCGAGTGTCCCTATTGCGGTGTGTACGCGCACATGGCGCCGCAATCCTTCCCCGATGCGGCTGCTATCCTGCGTGACAAACCCAAGCATGTCGGCCTCGTCTTCCAGTGCGACTCGTGCCATGCGCCGGTATTCCTGCGATTTGCGGTGCGCGAGTATAAAGACAGTCGTGTCGAGCTGTACCGGAATTTCATGGAACTGGAGCGACCGAAAGAACGCTTCGCGTTTTCGTACTTGCCGAAACCGACAGAAATTTTGTTTCGTGAGGCTCTGTCGTGCTACTCGGCCAACAACTTCAATGCGTTCGCGTCGATGTGCCGCCGCGCCGCCAAGAGCGCGTTCGATGCGCTAGGCGAAGGTGGCAAGTTGCGCGCCTTTGAAGAATGCATGGTCGCGCAGAGTATCGCGAGCATCGACGACGATACGTTTGCACCCATCAAGACAGTTCTTTTCAGCACGAGCCAGTATGAGGATCTGCCCCTGTTGAATCGGGCACAGGCAGGCATATTGCTGGAGGTGCTGAAAGACATGTTCTACCAGTGCTTTGTTCGCCACGGAAAACTTTCGCGGGCGATCAAGGTGCGACGTTTTTTCGTCTCCGAAAACAACAACAACCTTCAGTCTGCCTGATTCAGTCGTTTATTGTGGGGACGGTGGCTCTAATTCGAACGAGATCGAATAGACATTTTCGTGCGGATGCACAGACACTTCTTGCGACAACGGGTCATACAGAAAAATGAATGATCCTGTCGTGCCGAGCAATACGACCTGGCTTGTCACAACCGATTCGGTCAGCTGCACATTCACCCATTGACTCTCTCCGGCCAGAACCTTGTCTTTTTTTGTCAGTGCGTAAATATGCGTGAACATGACAATCAAGACGACTGCGCCGATGTAGTTGGCCATTCGGTAAACGCCCGAGCCGTACCACTTCAGAAAACGCCGTTTGCCGCTGCGCTCGACACGCCGGCTCATCGCATTGTCGCCCATAACCAGCAGCACGGCCATTATCACGATGACCCAGGTGAACGGCTCCTTTAGCGACGCAAGCAGGAAGTCACCGATTTGCGAATAGTTAAAGACGTTGATTCCGAACAGCCGCAGGTAGTCCCACGAAAAAAGCATGCCTATGATTGAGGCTATGACATAGACGGCCGATACCATCAGTGCGGGGTGTTGACGGAGCAACGCCAGAATCCACCCCTTCCGTTGTTGTGTCTCAACCATTCACCGATCACTTAGTTTATGGAAATTCGAGCGTTCCGAAACATTCGCATCCACGGCCCTTCATCGCCCCAGTCATCAGGATGCCATGAGTTCTGTCTCGTCATGGCAACGCGCTCTGGATGCGGCATCATGATCGTCACACGACCGTCTTCATTACTGAGTCCGCATATTCCGTCCGGCGAGCCGTTGGGATTCGCCGGATATTGGTTCGCCACCTCGCCGCAATTATCAACGTAGCGCAACGCTATCGTGAACGACGAAGTATAACGCGCCGTGTCATTAGCGAATACGGCTCTGCCTTCGCCGTGCGAGGTAGCGATAGGAATTCGTGAACCCGCCATGCCCTGCAGAAACAGGGACGGGCTTTCGACGATTTCGACCAGGTTCAGGCGTGCCTCGAACTGCTCCGATTTGTTGCGCAGAAATTTCGGCCAGTTATTGGCGCCAGGAATCAGGTCCCGCAAATGCGACAACATCTGGCAACCGTTGCAAATCCCGAGGGCGAAGGTGTCATGGC
>CAZVLT010000060.1:2483-11431 GCA_964628105.1 uncultured Woeseiaceae bacterium
AGCGCCTGGATACGGTAGCTCATTTCCGACCACTCGCGTTGCATCGTTGCGCGATCAAGCTCGAGCACTACGTTGTCGTCGCTGCGAACCTTGAGTCTGCATTCACTGTCAACACGCCCGATAGCTGTCACCGACACGCCGCAGCGATCCAGCACCATCTGGACTTGCGTCAGCTTGCTTTTTGCAACCTGCACCACCGCGCCGAGTTCTTCGCTGAACAACTTCCCGAGCAGATCGACCCTGGATCCGGTCAGAGAAAGCGATGCGCCGAGCCGGCTTGCAAAAATCATCTCCGCGATAGTGGCGAACAGCCCGCCGTCGCTACGATCATGGTAGGCGAGCAGCATGTCACGGGAGTTCAATTCCTGGATCGCCGCAAAAAAACCACGCAGAAGCTGAGCATCATCGAGATCTGGCGTAGCACCACCGGTACGCTGGTACGACTGCAACAAACAAGAAGCGCCAAGACGATTCGCGCCCTTGCCGAGATCAAACAACAAGAGGTAACTGGGCTCGCCGATTTTCTTCAACTGCGGCGTCAGGTGACGAGTAACGTCGCTGACCGGAGCAAATGCGGAGACGATCAGTGAAACAGGCGCAACCACCTGGTGCTCTCCATTGTCGTCTTGCCAACGTGCGCGCATGGACAAGGAATCCTTGCCAACCGGTATGGCAACGCCAAGTTCGCAACACAGTTCGTCACCAACTGCCTGCACCGTATCGAACAGGTTGGCGTCCTCTCCCGGATGACCGGCAGCCGCCATCCAGTTCGCGGAAAGTCGAACCTTGCTGAGGTCTTCTATAGGCGCAGCCGCAATATTGGTGATCGATTCCGCGACGGCCATGCGCCCGGACGCCGGCGCATTGCTTGCTGCCAGCGGTGTCCTCTCACCCATCGCCATCGCTTCGCCTGTTGTGCCGTTGAATCCGGACGCCGTGATCGCGACATCGCTGACCGGCACTTGCCAGGGTCCAACAAGTTGATCACGAACACTGAGTCCGCCTACAGTGCGATCACCAATGTGTATCAAGAATGACTTGTTCGCGACGGCCGGGAATCGCAACACGCGTAATGCAGCCTCTTCGATTTCAATGTCCGACAGATCAAGGTCATTATCCGGCAAAACAACACGCGCAACGACGCGTTCCATTTTTGGTGGATTGCCCAGCAGCATTCGCATCGGCATATCGACGGCGCGATTATCGAAATTACGATCTTTTACGACGAGATTGCCATCATCTGTGAGGGTGCCAACGATGGATAACGGGCAACGTTCACGTTCGCACAGCAATTGGAATTCATCCAGGCGTTCCGACGCGACAATAAGCACATAGCGTTCCTGAGCCTCATTGCACCAGATATCCATAGGCGACATGCCGGGCTCGGCATTCGCAACCTCGCGCAGCTCGATTTCTGCACCGTGTTTGCTGTGATTGACTGCCTCCGGAATGGCATTCGACAAGCCACCCGCACCAACGTCATGTATCAACAAAATCGGATTCTCATCACCCATTGCCCAGCAGCGATCAATCACCTCCTGTGCGCGACGTTCGATCTCCGCGTTGCCGCGTTGTACCGACGCAAAATCGAGGTCCTCGCTCGAGGTGCCGCTTGCCAATGACGACGCCGCGCCACCGCCGAGACCTATGAGCATCGCTGGACCGCCAATCACCACAATCCGGGCGCCGACCGGGACATCGATCTTACGGGCGTGCTCGGCACGTACGTTGCCCAGCCCACCCGCAACCATGATGGGCTTGTGGTAGCCACGAATCTCATTGTCCGGCAGCCCCGGCAATCTGCTCTCGTAGGTGCGGAAGTAGCCGGCAAGATTCGGCCGCCCAAACTCATTGTTGAACGCCGCACCCCCGATCGGGCCGTCAATCATGATGTCCAACGGCGTCGCCATGCGCTCCGGATGCGGAAAATCATCTTCCCAGGGTTGCGAATAGCCGGGGATGCGCAAATGCGAAACGCTGAAACCGGTCAGTCCGGCTTTGGGTTTCGCACCCAGCCCTGTCGCGCCTTCATCGCGAATCTCGCCGCCCGAACCTGTCGCCGCACCGGGGAATGGCGATATAGCCGTCGGATGGTTGTGCGTTTCCACCTTTATTAAAATATGTATCGGCTCATCGACGAAGGTGAATTCGCGGTCGCAGGATCGCGGCATCAGGCGCGCACCACGCCAGCCTTCGATGACCGCCGAATTGTCGCTATAAGCCGAAATGACGCCAGCCGGCGTCTTCTCTGTCGTCGACTTGATCATGCTGAACAGTCGCTTGTCCTGCGCTTTGCCGTCGATCACCCAACTCGCGTTGAATATTTTGTGCCTGCAATGCTCCGAGTTTGCTTGCGCAAACATCATCAACTCTGCATCTGTCGGGTCACGCCCCAGCTCGGCATAATTGCTTACGAGGTAATCGATTTCCTCATCGTTGAGCGCCAGCCCGAGCTCGGTGTTCGCGGTCACCAGCGCGTCGCGCCCTTTTGCAGACAAGGCGATGCTCACGACCTCGGTGGGCTCGTGCGCTTCGAACAGCGCCTTCACCTTTGCGCCATCGTCATAAACCGCTTCAGTCATGCGATCGAAGAGCAACCTGGATAACGCCATAACGTCTTCGTCGCTGGTCTTGCCGGAAAATCTGACGCCGTAGCAAACGCCCCGTTCGATGCGCTCAACGGCGTTGATATCACACGCCCTGGCGATGTCTGTGGCCTTCGAGGACCAGGGTGAAATCGTGCCCGGCCTCGGCACCACATAGAGGTGTCTGGCGGCCTTGCTCAGTGCGCCAGGCTTGTCGCCGGACAGCAGCAACGCGTTCAGCCGGGAACGCTCCCCGCGGGACAATTCGGCATCGGTGTTTACAAAATAAACGAAGCGGGCTTGGACAGACTTGACGCGCTCATCTGCTCGTTTGAGCGACCGTGTGAGTTTGGCAACACGGAAATCTGACAGTGCCGGCTGCCCGGGAAGTTCAAGCATGGCGCGATCATACAAGAAGCGGTCTTGAAAATATGCACGAGCGGGTCTTAACTGCTGTCCCCCGGCGTATACACCGGCACAGGAAACTGCGCGACATTGCTGCCTTCGAGTTTGCTTATCTTGCTTACGCCTTGCTTGTCCACCTCGTCGATGCGGATGATGGCATGCATCGGCAGGTAGGTGCGTCGTACGTTCTTGAACTCCGATTTTATTTTTTCTTCGGACGGATCAACCACGACGGTCGTCCTCGCGCCGAAGACCAGCTCCTCCACCTCGACGAAGCCGAACATCTTGCCGTGGCCGACGCTACGTGCGTAGATCTCGTAGACCTGACCCTGGCTCATGAAAATGACTTTAAACAGGTTCTTTTTTGCCATCGATGTTGGATGCGTTAAGTGGTTCGCGGCTGGTGCCGCGGGGCGCGTAGTTTACCAAAACCGCCGTAAAGGGCGCGACTTTCAAGACTCGCGAGAAAAATGCCGTATATGGGATAAAATCCGCAAACCGTAGGTCGGGTACGAGCGAACTGGGTCCGAATTATGTGAACTATTCGGCATCGCAGGTCCTTGTTTCGCTGCAGAATTTGCACTGTGTGCCTGACTGAGACAGCAAATGCCGCTACAACTTAAAATCGTTAGCGAGCACGCCGATATTGTTGGCGATGATGCTGTGCGCGAGTTTCGCGAAGAAGGTGGCACGATTGGCAGATCCCTGCGCAATGACTGGATTCTCCCGGATCCGGACCGCTACATTTCCGGCCGCCACGCGACGATCGATTATCAAGGCGGTATTTACTACCTGGCCGATACCAGTAGCAACGGTGTGTACATCAACGATGACGTTGAGCCGATTGGCAACGGCAACCCACGACGTTTATTCGATGGCGACAAGATTCGCATGGGCGACTTCGAAATTCAGGTTCGCATCGACACCGGTGAAGACCTGGAATTACCGCCGCCATCGCCACTAACCGTCGTTCCGGACAAAATCGAACAACTCGTCGACGAGGTCTCTCTGCGCACCGGCGTGCAATTGCTGGACGAAGAGGCGATAACGGGCGACGACGAATTCCATTCGACCCTGTTCGGCAAGCCGCCGGAAAAACCAAAGCGCAAGTCGAAATCGACGAAGAAGAAAAAATCGGCTGGCAAAGACAATATCGACTCACTGGATGTAACTGCGGAGGACTTGTTTGACTCGTTTCTTGACGGGCTTGGCATCAACCGCGTTGAGCTACATCCGTCGGTAAACCGGCCTGAAATGATGCTGACCGCCGGGCAGGTCTTGCGCGGTTTCGTTGCCGGGACCACGGATCTCCTCGCAAGTCGGGCAAACCTCAAGAATGCGTTCCGTCTCGATCAGACGACGCTGCTGCCGCGCCATAACAATCCGATGAAGTTTTCCGAGAACACCACTGACCTGATCAAGCAATTGCTGACCGGCGGCGAAGGTGAGTATCTTGGCGCGCAAGATGCGGTTAACGAAGTATGTAATGACCTCCTGAACCACCAAAACGCGTTTCTCGACGCAATGAACAGTGCATTTATTGAATTCGCCGACCGTTTCGATCCCGACGAACTTCAGGCAGGATTCGACCGCACAACACGCGGAAGTGGTTTTTTCTCGTTCATGACCAAAGCCAGGTATTGGCAACTCTATCGCGATGTGTATCCGATCATGACCGAGAAAGGCGGAGGACGATTCCCGCAAATGTTCGGCGAGGAATTCGTGAAAGCGTATGAACGCCAGGTGGCGGAATACCGACGCCACGACCGAGATGGCACCGGCGATAGCGGCGCCTTGCGCAGCCCGGCCGACCAAACGGTACAGCCGGATCTATTGAAGACGCAAAAGTTGGTTTCGCCCTCTGCAGCGGCAGCGGAAGAAGGAGAAGAACAAGAGGATTCGGAAATGCCCTTTGGAGACGATGATATCGTCGACTCCATAGCCTCATCCGACGTTACGGAGCTTGATCAAAGCTTTATTGACGACCTCGAAAACAGCATGGCCGAAGAGATACCACCGGACCAGCTCAAACCCTGAGCGCCCCCTAAGCGGCGCGATTCTGCCGGTTCTCAATCAAGTCATCAACAACTGCAGGATCCGCAAGCGTCGAGGTATCACCGAGATTGCCGAAATCGTCGGCCGCAATTTTCCTCAGGATTCGGCGCATGATCTTGCCGGAGCGTGTCTTGGGCAATCCGGGCGCCCACTGCAATAAGTCTGGCTTGGCAATAGGTCCTATTTCCTTGCGCACCCAGTTTTGCAATTCAATTTTCAGCGCATCATCGTCCTGCACGCCCTCCATCAGGGTCACGTACGCGTAAATACCCTGCCCTTTGATGTCATGCGGATAACCCACCACGGCCGCCTCGGCAACCGCTTTATGTGATACCAGTGCGCTCTCCACCTCGGCCGTACCCATGCGATGTCCTGACACGTTCAACACATCGTCAACGCGACCAGTAATCCAATAGTAGCCGTCTTCGTCGCGGCGCGCGCCGTCGCCAGTAAAGTAACTGCCCTCGAATGCAGAAAAGTAGGTTTCGACGAATCGTGCATGATCGCCGTACAAGGTTCGCATCTGGCCGGGCCAGCTGTCCGTAATGATCAGGTTGCCTTCGACGGCGCCGTCGAGTTGTTTGCCTTCGCCATCGACGATTGCGGGTTTGATGCCGAACAACGGCCTGGTTGCGGATCCCGGCTTGAGCGCTGTAGCTCCTGGCAGCGGGCTGATCAGTATGCCGCCGGTTTCCGTCTGCCACCAGGTGTCGACGATCGGGCAATGCCCTTCGCCCACGACGTGGTAGTACCACTCCCACGCCTCGGGATTGATCGGTTCGCCAACCGATCCCAGCAGGCGCAGGCTCTTGCGCGACGTTCTCTTGACAGGTTCATCGCCCTCACGCATCAACGCACGAATTGCGGTCGGTGCGGTATAGCAAATATTGACCTTGTGTTTGTCGCAGACTTCCCAGAATCGCGATGCGGTCGGGTAATTTGGCACGCCCTCGAACATCAGCGTGATGGCGCCGTTCGCCAGTGGTCCGTAGACGATATAGCTGTGCCCGGTGACCCAACCAACGTCAGCCGTGCACCAGTAAACATCGCCAGGCCGGTAGTCGAAGACATACTCGTGCGTCATAGACGCGTAGACGAGATAGCCGCCGGTCGTGTGCAGCACGCCTTTCGGCTTGCCGGTTGAGCCGGACGTGTAAAGAATGAACAGCGGGTCTTCGGCATTCATTTCCTCGCACGGACAATCTGCGTCGACCTGCTCTTCAAGCTCATGCAGCCATGCATCGCGGTCTGCGACCCAATTGATGTCCGCGCCAGTGTTACGAACGACGAGAACTTTGGCTAACGTCGTTACTTCAGGTCGCTCCGCCGCCGCATCAACATTGGCCTTGAGCGCCACACTCTTGCCGCCGCGCACACCTTCGTCTGCGGTGATGACAATATTCGATTCGCAGTCATGAATACGCCCTGCCAGCGCGCCGGCAGAGAAACCACCGAACACCACCGAGTGAACTGCCCCGATTCGCGCGCAGGCCAGCATGGCCACCGCTGCCTCGGGAATCATCGGCATGTAAATCGTTATGCGATCGCCTTTCTTCGCGCCCAGCGCCTTGAGGGAATTGGCGAATTTGCAAACACGCTCGTGTAGATCGCGATACGTAATCGAAAGGTCGCGATCAGGGTCATCTCCCTCCCAGATAATCGCAACGTCGTCACCTTTGGTATCAAGATGGCGATCGACGCAGTTGTAACAGACGTTCAGTGTGCCGTCGTGATACCAGCGAATGTGCAGGTCATCTTTCGCAAAGCTGACGTCCTTGACCTTCGTGAACGGTTTGATCCAGTCGACGCGACGCGCCTGCTCCGCCCAGAAACCCTCGTTGTCCTCGACTGAGCGCGTATACATTTCCTCATAGCGCGCCTCATCAATCAGGGTGCGTTCCTTCGTCGCGTCGGGAACCGGGTAGACGTGGTTTTCCATCGTGCTATGCCTTCTTGTTGTTATTTTTTGCTCGTTGCGCCAACTTCAGTATGCGGCGCGCCTGTGTAAGATGCGGTTGGTCGATCATCTTGCCGTCCATGCCGACCGTTCCGGCGCCGGGATTTTCGGCGAACAACGCAACAATGCGTGCAGAGTTTTCGACCTCCTTGTTGGTCGGCATAAAAGCCGCATTTATCACCTCGACTTGCGCCGGATGAATAGCGAGCATGCCAGAAAAGCCGTCCCGCCGTGCGTTGGCGGCATATCGTTGCAGGCCGTCCTTGTTCTTGAAATCGGTAAAAACGGTATCGATTGCCGGCACCTCGGCGGCGGCAGCAGCCAACAGGCACATCGTTCGCGCCAATTCGAATGTCGGCAACCAGTTGCCATTCTCGTCGCGGTTGTTGCTCGCACCGACTACAGCGCTAAGGTCCTCTGCTCCCCAGGAAAGGCCGGCCAGCCTGTCGGTCGCACCGATGTAGCTGTTTAGCGTAAACAATGCCTCCGGATGCTCGGTGCATAACGGCAGAATGCCAGTGCTTCCCGCCTCGATCCCGTGTTTGGACTCGAGTGCGGTGATGCGTTCGCCCAGCTCAATAGCCGCAGCCGCGCTTCTTGGCTTCGGCAGCATGATGCCAGCCGGCGCGGAGGGCATAACGGCCTCGAGGTCTGCGACCGAATCTTCGCTGTCAATCGGATTGATTCGGACCCAGACATCATTCTTGCCCTGCAGATATTCACTTGCGAGCAGACGTGCGTCAGGCCGTGCCGCCGGGGCAACTGAATCTTCGAGATCGAGGATAAGCGCGTCTGCGCCGACGTCGCCGGCCTTTTGCATCTTGCGCTCGCTATCGGCCGGCACGAACAAAAAGCAGCGTGTCATTGAGGCTTCCGTAGCATCAGGGCCGTGCGCTTGCACGTTCCGACAAGCTCATCGTTCTGGTTGTACCCGCGATGCGCGAATGTGACGATTCCGTTGTCAGGCCGGGATTTGCTGTCGCGCAATTCGAGCACCTCGGTCTCGACGCGCAACGTGTCGCCACAAAACAGCGGCTTCGGGAAGCGCACCTCGTCCCAGCCGAGGTTGGCGACGGTTGTACCGTATGTTGTATCACCAATCGACATGCCCACCATGAAACTCAACGTCAGGCAGCTATTGATGAGCGGCTTGCCATATTCAGTATTCTTCATGTATTCGACATCCAGGTGCAATGCAGCCGGATTGTGCGTCAGCGTCGTCAGGAGAATGTTATCCGTCTCGGTAATGGTTCTCCTGATCGGGTGATCGAACGTCTGGCCGACCGTGAATTCCTCGAAATAAAGTCCCGGCATCAGAACCCCTGGGTTTCCGTGAATGGTCTGCAATTGTGCCAGCGTCGTGCACATCAATACAGTGCCATGCATACTCGCGGACATAGAACAATAGACGGCAGGCTATGAAAATAAATCGACGCGAATTTACCAAATATGGGCTTGGCGCGGCATCGTTCGCGGTGCTTGGCGTAACCAGCGCCCTGGCCGGCCCCGAGCACATGATCCGCAAAGCCATCCCGTCATCGGGAGAGCTGGTGCCAATTATTGGTCTCGGTACCAATCGTTACGGCGTGGACACATCCGATGCAGCGCGCGCGCCGCTCAGGGCCGCGCTGGAACGATTTCATCTGCTCGGCGGCACCGTCATCGATACGGCGCCCGGATATCGGACCTCAGAATCGGTACTCGGCGACCTTATGGCCGAACTCGGCATTCGCGACGACCTGTTTCTCGCGACCAAGACCGATCGCACGTCTGGTTCCGACGAGACAGAATCACAGTTGCAGGAATCGCAGGCCCAATTGAAGAGCAAGAAAATCGAGCTCATGCAGGTGCACAACCTGCGCGGCTGGAAAGAATCGCTTCCCGTGATGCGCGAGTGGCAGCAGGAAGGCCGGATTCGCTACATCGGCATCACGACGTCTCGCGCA
>CAZVLT010000061.1:0-11400 GCA_964628105.1 uncultured Woeseiaceae bacterium
TCGGGCAAAGACAATTCTGTGTCAACGCCGTTCCCGGTGCGCACGAGAATTGGTCTTGCGCCGACAGTACGTGCGGCCTGCAGGTCTCGCAAGGAATCGCCGATGGTCGGGACGTCCGTTAGTTCGGTGCCGTAGTGGCGCGCCAGGCGCAGCAAAAGTCCGGGCTTCGGCTTGCGGCAACCGCAGCCGTCATCCGGTCCGTGCGGGCAAACAACAATACGGTCCACGCGGCCGTCTTCGGCAGCAACCAGTTTTCTCAATTTTCGGTGCATGGCACGCAGCGCCCTTCGATCAAACAAACCCCTCGCGAGACCTGATTGATTGCTTGAAATGGCGACGGTGTAACCGGCCTTACTCAGAGCGGCGACTGCCGCGATACTGCCCGCTATCGGTAGCCACTCGCCCGGCGATTTTACGAACTGGTCGGAGTCGTGATTGATCACGCCATCGCGATCAAGAATGATCAGACCTTTCTTGGCCAGGCGTCCAGGCATCGTTAGCCTATCGACAGGCGGGATATATCAGCGACGTCGAGAAACAGAGCCCGCAAGTCGCCGAGCAAAGCAAGGCGGTTGTTTTTTACGTCATCGTCGTCGGCCATGACCATTACGCTGTCGAAAAAACGATCAACGGGGTCGCGCAGTTCAGCCAACTCGTTGAGGACCTCGGCGTAGCCGCGCACTTCAAGCAAAGGCTTTACTTTTTCTTGCGCATTGACGAGCGCATTGAACAGCGTCTGCTCCGCACCCTCCTGTAGCAGTTTTTTATTAACACTCAGCCCGTCCGGGTCGCCCGCTTTGTGCAATATGTTCGCGATGCGTTTGTTTGCGGAAGCGAGGCTCTCTGCTTGTTCAAGGCGCGCGAATGTCTGGACGGCGGCCAGCCGCCGATCGAAGTCAACAAGCGACGACGGCTGGCGGGCCATAACGGAGTCAAAGGTCTCTACTGTCAAGCCAGGGTCGCGATCCAGAAAATAACGACGAAGTCGATCGGTAACATAGGCATATAGTTCACCGCCGAGATCATCGTCGGCAGTCTTTGCCTGCGGTTGGAGGGCGAGCGCTTTCGCGATAAGCGTCTTGAGGTCGATGTCCAAATTACGTTCGATAAGGATTCGGACAATACCCAGGGCCGCCCTGCGCAGACCGAACGGGTCGCGATTACCGCTTGGTTTCTTGCCAATAGTAAAGATACCCGCAAGTGTATCGAGCTTGTCGGCTACCGCGAGTACCTGGCCATAAATTGAGGTCGGCAGGGTGTCGCCCGCATAGCGTGGTTGGTAGTGCTCGCCGATCGCGTTAGCGACGGCTTCCGTTTCACCGTCAGAGATCGCATAGTAACGCCCCATAACTCCCTGCAACTCAGGAAACTCGCCGACCATTCCTGTGAGCAAATCACATTTGGCCAGCGCTGCTGCACGCTCAACAACGTCACTTTCCATTTCAAGGTCTGATGCCAGGTGCTTCGCCAACGACGCGATCCGTTGGCTCTTGTCAAACACGCTGCCAAGGCCGCCCTGATAAACGACTTCATTGAGTGTGTGCTGCCGGCTTGCGAGTGTCTTGCGCCGGTCCATGTCCCAGAAAAACGCCGCGTCAGCGAGGCGTGGACGGATCACGCGCTCGTTGCCGCGGCGGACCTGATCGGGGTCCTCGCTGTCGAGATTCGCAACTGTGACGAATCGCGGTAATAATTTTCCGTCAGCATCCGCAATCGGAAAATAACGTTGCTGGCCCGTCAGCGTGGAGATAACGGCCTCTCGTGGCAGCTCGAGGTATTTGGCGTCGAAGCTTCCCAGCATGGGTACAGGCCATTCGACCAGCGCAGTGACCTCGTCATAAAGCGACTCGCCGTCTACGACAGTTCCTCCGGCGTCCTTGGCGGCTGCAGCGACGCCGTCACAGATCAAGTCTCGGCGCCTCTTGAAGTCGGCAATAACGTGGCCTTCCTTTTCCAGCGTATCGAGATAGCTGCCAGGCGAGGTTATGGTGATCTCGCCCGACGAGTGGAAACGATGGCCACGCGATTTCTTCCCGGCCGCAATTCCCATCACCGTCGCGCGGACGGCCTTCTTGCCGTGAAGCAAAACGACCCAGTGAACCGGCCGCACGAATTCGACGTCGCCAGCGCCCCAGCGCATGCGCCGCGGGACCGGCAGCGATGCAAGAGCGCGTTCAATCAGTCCCGCGAGTAACTCGGCAGTCTTCTTGCCCTTCTCAACGGCCTCAAATGACAACCACTCGCCTTTCTGTGTCTTGCTGCGAGCTAGCTTTGTAACGGGAACACCACACTTTTCGGCGAAAGCCGTGGCGGCTGGTGTCGGGTTGCCGTCGGCGTCAAACGCGACCTTGACAGAGGGACCTTTGTGTTCAACTTTGCGGTCGTCTTGTTGCCGGGCGAGATTATCTACGATGACGGCGAGTCGACGCGGGCTTGCGTAAGCGTGCACATCGCCATGCTCCAGCCGTGCGTCGTCAATTGCCTTCGACAGATTCTCAGCGAAGGCGTCCATTAGCGAGCGCAGTGCTTTTGGCGGCAGCTCTTCGGTGCCGATCTCTACCAGGAAGTCATCTGCCGTGCTCACTTCGACGACCGCCTCTTGGCCACGGTTTCAAGCATAGGGAAACCTAGTGCTTCACGGCTGGCAAGGTAAGTTTCGCAAATCGCCCGGGATAACGTCCTGACTCTCAATATGAAGCGCTGGCGCTCGGAAACCGATATTGCCTGGCGCGCATCGAGCAGATTGAAGGTGTGTGATGCGCTAAGCATTTGTTCGTATGCTGGCAAGGCGAGGCCGAGCTTAATGAGCTTATCCGCTTCGTGCTCCGCGTGATCGAAAGCATTGAACAGGGCGTCAACATCCGCCAGCTCAAAATTGTATCTTGATTGTTCGACTTCATTCTGATGATAAACATCGCCGTAACTAATGCGGCCGAGCGGACCGTCCGTCCAGGTCAAATCAAAAATACTCTCGACGTTCTGCAGGTACATGGCCAGGCGCTCAAGGCCATAGGTGATCTCGCCTGTGACGGGCCGACACTCAAGCCCGCCGACCTGCTGAAAGTAGGTGAACTGTGTTATTTCCATGCCGTTGAGCCAGACCTCCCAGCCAAGCCCCCAGGCACCGAGTGTTGGCGATTCCCAATTATCTTCAACAAAGCGGATGTCATGCACGGCCGAGTCGATGCCGATGGCCCGCAGCGAACCGAGGTACAGCTCCTGGAAGTCGTCCGGCGAGGGCTTCAGAACCACCTGGTACTGGTAGTAATGCTGCAAGCGAAAGGGGTTTTCACCGTAGCGGCCATCGGTTGGTCGGCGGCTCGGTTGCACGTAGGCAGCACTCCATGGCTCAGGGCCTATGGCGCGCAAGAACGTCGCCGGGTGAAATGTCCCGGCACCCATTTCCTTGTCGTACGGCTGTACGATCACGCAACCGCGCTTGGCCCAATACTGCTGCAGCTTGAGAATCAGATCCTGAAAACTTAACGGTGTGGGCGCTTTTGAGCTGCTCATGCAGTAATCACGGTGGGTCGAAGGCGCGAAGTATAACGGCTTCAGGCGCAAAAGTGCTGCCGGAAATAGCTGTCTGTTGCGGCAACGCGCCGCGACGCAGGCCGCGACGATGTTCCAAAAAGGTGCGCTCATCGTGCCTTTGCACTAATATAGTGCAGACAGGATCAGTCTTGCACCGTGTTGGTGCAAGATGGTCGGCGATTCTGCCAGAAAAACGATGTGAAACAACGCCTTAGCACGAGGACCGTTTTGGCACACTTAGTGCAAATACACTGCCTAACGGACCACGCTTTTCGGTCTCTTCGTCTAATGCAGCAAACACCTGGAGGAAAGATCCATGACGCCCGCAGAGGTACGCACTCTCATTAAAGAGGCAGAGGTCAAATTTGTCGATTTTCGTTTCACGGATACGATCGGCAAGGAACAACATGTAACTGTGCCGGCACATACGGTCGACGATGACCTGTTTGAAGACGGCAAGATGTTCGATGGCTCGTCGATTTCCGGTTGGAAAGGCATTAATGAATCGGACATGATCCTGATGCCCGATCCGGCATCTGCGGTGCTCGATGTTTTTACCGATGAGACCACGATGAATCTTCGCTGTCAGGTCGTCGAACCGCTAACGATGCAGGGCTACGATCGCTGTCCACGCTCGCTGGCGTTTCGCGCCGAGGCGTACCTGCAGTCATCGGGTATTGCCGATCAGGCGTTCTTCGGTCCGGAAAACGAATTCTTCGTATTCGACCACGTCGCATGGGATGACAACATGCAGGGCGCGTTCTACGAGGTCGACTCGGAAGAGGGAGCGTGGAACTCAGGTCGCAGCAACGGGAACGGCAACACGGGCCACCGGCCGAGGATAAAGGGCGGATATTTTCCCGTTCCGCCGGTTGATTCTCTGCACGATCTGCGCTCCTCCATGTGTCTGGCGATCGAGGAAATGGGCGTTACGACAGAGGTTCATCACCATGAAGTTGCGACCGCCGGACAATGCGAAATCGGCACCAAATTCAACACCCTGGTGCGCAAGGCGGACGAGGTGCAAATCATGAAGTACGCGGTGCACAGCGTTGCACATGCATACGGCAAGACTGCAACGTTCATGCCGAAACCGTTGGTCAACGACAACGGCAACGGCATGCACGTTCACCAGTCATTGTTCAAAAAGGGCAAGAATTTGTTTTCGGGCGATGGCTATGGCGGCCTCTCCGAATTGGCGTTCTATTACATCGGCGGCGTTATCGAGCACGCGAAAGCAATTAACGCGTTCGCCAACCCGGCGACGAATAGCTACAAACGGCTCGTACCAGGTTTCGAGGCGCCGACGATTCTCGCTTACTCGGCGCGCAACCGGTCGGCATCGATTCGAATTCCGTATGAGTCGAATCCACAAGGTCGTCGCGTCGAAGTTCGCTTCCCCGACTCAATGGCAAATCCATACCTCGCTTTCGCGGCGATGATGATGGCGGGCCTCGATGGCATTCAGAACAAGATCCATCCAGGCGATGCCATGGACAAGGATCTCTACGATCTGCCACCGGAAGAAGAGAAGGAGCTGAAGATGGTTGCGTTCTCGCTGGAGGAGGCCATGGGGGCATTGGATCATGATCGTGACTTCCTCAAGGCCGGCGGCGTGTTCAGTGACGACCTGATCGACGCCTATCTCGACCTGAAGATGGATGACGTTACAAGACTCAGAATGACGACGCATCCGGTCGAATTTGACATGTACTACAGCCTTTAACAGGGCAAAAGTGTGAACCGGGCGGCATTTTGCCGCCTGGCTACTAGCCGAGGTCCCATTTACGCTGCTATGCTAACTGCATGGAAACACGCTCAATTCTTATCCTGCTGGGACTGCTGGCAAGCACCTGCGCGCTGGCCGATGCTTACACGTGGACAGACGAAGACGGCATCGTCCATTACTCCGACCGCCCGCACCCCGGGGCAAAGAAAGTTGATCTGTCTCAAGCCACCGCGGGGCGCAGGCCAACGACCAACAGCAGAAGGAGCGCAGCACAAGCGGCGGCCGATTCAGACGAGAACCGGGCACCCGTGGCGTTTAGATATGAGAGTCTTGAGGTCACCAGCCCAAGCGCGGAAGAAACGCTGTGGAACATAGAGGGCACACTAAATGTGTCGCTGGCGCTGTCACCGGAATTGCGGCTCGGCCACCAGGTGAGGGTGTACTTCGACGGTACCCCGCAGATGGTTGCTGGAGCGAACTTTCGGCTCCGGGAAGTTTACCGGGGGACGCACAGGATTCAGGCGGAAGTCATCGACGCGAAGGGCAAGCTGATGATTCGCAGCCGCCAAAGCACGTTCTACGTGCAACAGAACAGCGTGCTGTAGGCGCATCAAAACGGCGCGCTCGATCCGGTTCCGGCGATGATGGAACCATACACCGCAACTCCCGGAATGTTCTCGACTCCTTAAGTTCAGGCGTCGTACTCCTTGACGAGCACCTGTTAATCGTCGGGTTGAATCCGGCGGCCGAGAACATTCTCGGCATCAGCCAGCGCCGCGCGAATGGCCAATCGTTATTGCAACTTGTCGATGACGAGCCGGAGATGCGCGATATCCTGAGTCGTGTCGTCGCTACGGGTGACCACTACGCGAATGAAATGCGTCTCGCGCCAAACGAAGTCACCAGCAGAGAGCGTGTCGTCGACTGTCGTGTGTCGCCGATCACTACAGAGGACGCTTGCCTGCTCGTGGAACTCGCAGACGTAACGCGCCGCTCGCAAATCAGCCGTGAAAATGCACTGCTGATTCAGCACGGTGCCGGACGCCAGATGATTCGGCAGTTGGCGCATGAAATCAAAAACCCGCTGGGCGGTATTCGCGGCGCGGCGCAACTGCTCGAACGACAGCTTGACGACAAGGAGTTACACGAATACACGGATGTCATCATCAGCGAAACGGACAGGCTGGCCGGCTTGGTCGACACATTGCTCGGCCCGGGTGGGCCGCCGAACAAACAGCCCGTCAATGTCCACGAACTGCTTGAATACGTTGTTCGATTGTTGGAAGCCGAGGATCAGAAGCGACCGACCATTCGACGTGAATATGATCCGGGCCTGCCGCTGATAGATCTCGATCGCGATCAGATGATTCAGGCGTTTCTGAACCTTGTTCGCAACGCGGCCGCCGCGCTGGACGGACAGGGCACGCTGACATTGCGAAGCCGCGCGGTCACGAATTTCACGATCGGTGACACGCGACACCGGGTGATCGCATCGATCGAAGTGGAAGACGACGGCCCAGGCATACCGCCTGAAATGCAGGACTCGGTTTTTTATCCGTTGGTTACCAGTCGACCGGATGGAACGGGTCTCGGCCTTCCGGCGGCGCAGGAGCTGCTCGGCCGTCACGGCGGTCTTATCGAATTCGAAAGCCGCCCGGGACGAACGGTGTTCTTTGTACGCATACCACTAGGACAGCAGGCGGAAGGCAGCGATGGCTAAGCGTGCCCTCAGTGTCTGGATCGTTGACGACGATCGGTCGGTGCGCTGGGTGCTCGAGAAAGCGCTTAAACAGGCGGACATGGAAACACGCAGCTTTGAGCGCGCGGAACACTTGCTTGAAGCCATTGACGAGGGGTCGCCGGACGTCTTGATTACCGACGTACGCATGCCGGGCATGAGCGGCATCGCCTTGCTTGAGCGCTTGCGTACGACCAGGCCTGACCTGCCCATTATTGTAATCACAGCACACTCAGATCTTGAGAGTGCCGTCGCCGCCTACAAAGGCGGCGCATTTGAGTACCTGCCGAAGCCTTTCGACATCGATGAAGCCGTGGCGCTGGTGCATAAAGCGGCACGGGCAAACGGCTCCGAAGCGCCTGACGACGCGCAAAAACCCGACTCGATAGCGTCGATGATTGGTCAGGCACCAGCGATGCAGGAAGTTTTTCGCTCGATTGGTCGTCTTGCGGGTTCCAGCATGACGGTTCTCATCACGGGCGAGTCGGGAACCGGTAAAGAACTGGTTGCGAGGGCATTGCATGACCATAGTCTCAGGGCCGAGAAAAAGTTTGTCGCGCTGAACACCTCCGCCATCGCATCAGAGCTGCTGGAGTCGGAACTGTTCGGCCATGAGAAAGGCGCATTTACTGGCGCCGACGCGCGCCGCATCGGTCGTTTCGAACAGGCCGACGGCGGTACGCTGTTCCTCGATGAGATCGGCGACATGTCGCCCGCCCTGCAAACACGGTTGCTGCGCGTACTGGCGGAGAGCGAGTTCTACCGCGTTGGCGGGCAGGCCCTGATCAAAGTAAACGTTCGTGTTATTGCGGCAACCAATCAGGATTTGGCGCGCGCGGTGAAAGAGTCGCGCTTTCGCGAAGACTTGTTTCACCGGCTCAACGTCATCCGCATCGACACGCCGCCATTGCGACAGCGTCGCGACGACATTCCGCTACTGCTTCGCCATTACCTTGCCGAGGCGGCAAGCGAGATGGGTGCAGCAGCGAAAACAATCGATGCCGGCGCGCTGGAAGCGCTGCAGGGATACAGCTGGCCCGGCAATGTCAGGCAGCTCGTCAACGTGACTCGGCGCCTGACCGTTACCGCCGCCGGCGGCGTTATCACCGCGCAGGACATACCGGGTGATCTCGGCGGCAACGAGTCACCGCGGCGCGCGGCTAAAGAGTGGACCCGCACGCTCGCGACGTGGGCAAAGCGCCAACTTCATGACAGCGAGGCGCCGTTACTTGAGGCGGCGCTTCCCGAGTTCGAAAAAACCTTAATCGAGATTGCGATGTCCCAGACCAAGGGCCATCGACAGGAAGCGGCGAAACTGTTGGGATGGGGAAGAAATACGCTGGCCCGCAAGATGAAGGCGTTACACCTCGACTGAAAAGATTTTCCCGGGCTAGTCAGCCAGCCCGATTTTTACCAGCAACGCCTCGAAGCGCGGGTCGTCGCGAAAAAAATCGTAGGCGGGGTTGATCTTCATACTCAGCGCACTGCGCGAACCGGAACGCTCCTCGATCGCAACCTGCAGCGCGTCCAGCGCCCCTTCGGCGTCGCCGACAAGCGCAAGCACCTGCGCAAGGTCCTCGGTGCCCAGGTGAGTGCCCGCGATTAGCGCATCAGTAACGTCACCAACGATACCGTCTTGTGCATACGCGACGAACATATCGGCGATCGCTCGGGCCGCAGCCGGATCGCCGCCGATTATCGATGTGAAAGTAACGAACGAATCCGCGCCATGTTCGGTCTCGCCTGCGCGCAATTCGTGGAGGTACAGGTTACGTCGAAGTGCCAGGTAATTAGGCCTCTCATCACGCACTTGCCACACAATTTGCAAAGCACGGTCAAAGTCCTGCGAATCGGCAAGTATGTAGGCAAGATTCATCCGCATCAGGTGTGAGCCCGGCGCGACCTCGACCGCGTGCTTCGCCACGGCAAGGCCCTCCTCCTGCCGGCCCTGCCACGACAGCGTATGTGACATCCAGTGCAGCAAGTTGGTGTTATCCGGAAAGGCTTCGAGGGACTCCTCGAAAATCTTTTCCGCGCCACTCCAGTCGTAGTTGCGCGTTAGCTGATACCAGGCCTCCGTGCTGCGAACTTCAGGTAACGACGGGTCGAGTTCCAACGCGCGCAGCAAGGCGTCGCGCGATCGCCGTTCGATCATGTCCCTGTCGACATTGTAGGAATACTCGGGCAATAACATGTATGCATCGGCGAGGCCAGACCAGCCCAAAGCGAACGCAGGATCCAGCTTAACGGCATTTTCGAAATACTCTGTCGCAAAGCTCAACGACTCACGTGTTCTCTCCTCAAGAAGCACCTTGCCCACAAAGTAAGCGTCCAGCGCGTCAATACTATTTGTTGGCACTGCGCTGAGTCGGAGTTCGTCCTCGGGCGACAGATTCGCCTGTAATTGCCTTGCGATGGCCTGTGCAATCTCACCCTGGATCGCGAATACGTTGGCAGCCGTCAGTTCCCGGTCAAACGCCTGGGTCCAGAGCGCCCGATCCACGGCAGCATCGATAAGCTGCACATTCACGCGAACCGTATTGCCCGCTCGCTGAACCCCACCTTCAACGATCGTCGCAACACCGAGTTCGGCAGCAATCTCCGGAATCGTCTTGGTGCTGTCGCGATATTTCAAAACGGTGGTGCGCGAGACCGTGCGCACAGATTTTATCCGTGCCAGCTGTGTCAGGAGATCAGCGTGAATACCTGAAGTGAACGATGTATTGACTTCATCGTTGTTGAGATTGATGAACGGCAAAATGGCGACCGACTTGTCGAGGGCAAGTGGTTCGCCGTCATCATCGCCCATACGATCCGCCGCGAACCAGGCGAGCCCAACTAATAAAACAATCAGGACAGAGTAATCTACAAGACGCGCGACGCGCGTTGGTTCGGCTGACGAATCGGAGCGCACACCTTCCGGCGTGAGCTCGAGCGACCATGCCAGGATTAGCGCGATCGGAAACGCAATGACGAGCAGCGCCAGTACGAGCACTTCAAACCAGTCAGGCAACGAGAGAATTGGCGCGATCGTGGCGGCGATCTGTAGCAACAGCCAGGCGACGACGAGATAGACGGCTGCCGCTCGAATAACCTTCCGGCGTTGTAACTCTCTCAGCATTGTAGCGACCCTGTAAGCTCGCTGACCGAGCCCATGCCATGGCGTTGGACGTAATCCAGCATTCCCGAATTAATTTTCTGACAAACCAGCGGGTCATAAAATAGCGCGGTACCGACACCGACGGCTGCCGCGCCTGCGATCATGAATTCAATCGCGTCCATTGCCGTTGTAATGCCGCCCTGGCCGATGATCGGTACGTCGTGTTCTTTGGAGACTTCGTAAACCTGGTGCACTTTATACAGGGCAATCGGTTTGATGGCCGGACCGGACAGGCCGCCACGGACATTGCCAATGATTGGCTTACGAGTCTCGCCGTCGACAGCCATGCCCATCACGGTATTAATCACAGCGAAACCGTCTGTTCCTGCCTCGATACAGAGACGGGCATTCTTCTGTATGTCGGTCTGGTTGGGTGAGAGTTTGGTGATGATGGGTTTTGACGTCTGCGCGCGGCAGGCGGCGACAACGCGGGCCGACATCTCGGGGTCGTTGCCGAAGGTGGTGCCACCCTCCTCGACATTCGGGCAGGAGATGTTGATTTCTATCGCATCGATGTCCGAGTCGTCGAAGCGCTTGGTCACGCGTTCATATTCCTCAATCGTCGAACCGGAAACATTCGCGAAAAAGCGCGTCTCGGAAAAATCGAGACCCGGCAGGATATCATCGACGACCTTATCGACGCCGGGATTCTGCAACCCAATGGAGTTGAGCATGCCCATTGGCGTCTCGTAAATGCGGTGTGCCGGGTTGCCCAGGCGTGCATCGCCGGTCGTGCCCTTGAGTACCACGGCGCCGACATCACCGTTCGAGTAACCCTCGATTCGCGTATATTCCTCACCAAAGCCGACACAGCCAGACAGCAGCACAATGGGCGACAGCATCGAAATACCGCAAAATTCAGTGTGTAATGGTTCGCTGGTCATCGAAGCGGCATTCTACAGCGTTTTATATGTTTAGCCTTATTCTCTACGAGCCCGAAATCCCGCCGAATACGGGCAATATTATTCGCTTGTGCGCGAACACCGGCGTGCAGCTGCACCTCATCGAGCCGTTGGGTTTTGTGCTCGACGAGCCACGGTTGAAGCGCGCCGGCCTCGACTATCGCGAATTCGCGACAGTGCGAACACACGAGTCAATTGCAGCGTGCCTGGGTTCACTCGGCGACCCCCGGGTATTCGCGTTGAGCACACGCGGCAGTACACGCCACGATGTTCCGGACTACGAGCAAGGTGACGCCTTCCTGTTTGGCCCGGAAACACGCGGCCTGCCGCAGGAGGT